>NZ_CP014870.1:4352000-4654166 GCF_001661075.1 Pseudomonas silesiensis | reverse complement strand
CCGAAACCCGAGGAAAAGGGTGGACTTGATCGCTGGTTAGTGTATGTGAATCCGATCGACCGTGAAATTCTAGTGCTACGATTTGTCGCAGAGCTGGAGTTTCAAGAGATCGCAGACATCATGCACATGGGTTTGAGTGCGACAAAAATGCGTTACAAACGTGCTCTAGACAAATTGCGTGAGAAATTTGCAGGCGTTGCTGAAACTTAGTTCAGAGCAAATATCTCTTACGTGTAGGCAAGTTCTGATAGACTTGCCGCCGAGTTGTCCCCCGGTTTGCGGGACTGCTTCACAATCACCAGATGGGGATTTAACGGATGAAACTGAAAAACACCTTGGGCTTGGCCATTGGTTCTTTGATTGCCGCCACTTCTTTCGGCGCTCTGGCACAAGGCCAAGGCGCAGTGGAAATCGAAGGCTACGCAAAGAAGCAATATTTCGATAGCGACCGTAACTTCAAGAACGACGGCATCCTGCCGGGTGGTTCGATCGGTTACTTCCTGACTGATGACGTTGAACTGCGTCTGGCCTACGACGAAGTACACAACGCCGTAACTGATGATGGCCAGGACGTTAAGGGCTCGAACGCAGCTCTGGACGGTCTGTACCACTTCAACAACCCAGGCGACATGGTTCGTCCGTACCTCTCCGGCGGTTTCTCCCACCAGAGCATCGACCAGAACGGTTCGGGCGGTCGTAACCACTCCACCTTCGCCAACGTTGGCGGCGGTGCCAAGCTGTACTTCACCGAGAACTTCTACGCCCGTGCTGGCGTTGAAGCTCAATACAACATCGACCAGGGCAACACCGAGTGGGCTCCTAGCGTCGGTATCGGTGTGAACTTCGGTGGCGGCTCCAAGCCTGCCGCTGCTCCAGTTCCAGCACCCGCTGAAGTCTGCTCCGACAGCGACAACGATGGCGTGTGCGACAACGTCGACAAGTGCCCGGATACCCCAGCCAACGTAACTGTTGACGCTGATGGCTGCCCGGCAGTTGCTGAAGTTGTTCGTGTTGAGCTGGACGTGAAGTTCGACTTCGACAAGTCGGTAGTCAAGCCTAACAGCTACGGCGACATCAAAAACCTCGCTGACTTCATGAAGCAGTACCCATCGACCAGCACCACTGTTGAAGGTCACACTGACTCCGTCGGTCCTGACGCTTACAACCAGAAACTGTCCGAGCGTCGTGCAAACGCCGTTAAGCAAGTTCTGACCAACCAGTACGGTGTTGAATCGACCCGCGTTCAGTCTGTTGGCTACGGCGAAACCCGCCCAGTTGCCGACAACGCTACTGACGCTGGCCGTGCTGTAAACCGTCGCGTAGAAGCGCAGGTTGAAGCTAACGCTAAGTAATTAGCGCGCAGCTCTGAAAAGCCCGGCTTCGGCCGGGCTTTTCTATGTCTGCGATTTGAGTTCTGGCGTTACTTGTAGAGCGAGCTAGCTCCGGGCGGCGTTCCGACGATGGTCGTCAACGATAACGCTACCAGAATGACACCCCGCGATGTTCTCAGGTTCATCGCGAGCAAGCTCGCTCCTACAATGATCAGGGCCTGCCACAGTGCCAATCACCAGGATCGCCGGGCTCTTAAGCTCAAAGGCGCAGGCATCTTCCTCCATGGCCGTCAGGTCACTGCGACATTCCCGCTGATGGGGCAGGGATGCGTTTTCAATCATCGCCACCGGCATATCCGCCGCCATTCCGCCGGCCAGCAGTTGCTCACGGATCTCGCTCAGCTTCGCCACCCCCATGTAGATCACCAGGGTCGTGCCGCCTTGGGCCAGCGCTTGCCAGTTCAGGCTGCTGCCATCCTGGGTGTGGGCAGTCACCAGCGTCACGCCACGCGCAACGCCGCGCAGGGTCAACGGAATATCGCACTGCGTCGCACCGGCAAGCCCGGCAGTGATGCCATTGACCAGCTCCGCCTCGACACCCCGTTCCCGTAGCCACTGTGCCTCTTCACCGCCCCGGCCAAAGATGCACGGATCGCCACCCTTGAGCCGCACCACGCATTTGCCATGACGGGCATAACGCAGCATCAGGCGATGGATGAACGCCTGGGGCGTAGAGCGACAGCCACCGCGCTTGCCCACCGGAATGATCCGCGCCTGGGGGCAATGCTCCAGCACCGCGACGTTGACCAGATCGTCGATCAGCACCACATCCGCTTCTCGCAGTGCCCGTACCGCTTTGAGGGTCAGTAATTCCGGGTCGCCAGGACCCGCACCCACCAGCCAGACTTTTGCGCTCATAGTGTTTTTCCTCACGAGACAACGGCGACCGGCTGCGCGGTGGCGGCCAGTAAACGCTTGATTTCCGGAACACAGGAGCCGCATTGCGTGCCGCAGCCCAATTCTTGTTTCAGTCCCTGCAAGTCCAGGCCTCGACCGATGCCGGCACAGACCGCGCCTTGGCTGACATTCATGCAGTTGCACAGGGTTTTGCTGCCAACGGTCGATGCGTTGGCCTGGCCTGGTGGTGCGCTCAGCGGGGCGAGCAACCAGCGTCGCAGTTGTTCGTCGGCGCGACCTTCCAGCCACAGGTTTTGCAGCCAGTGCCGGGCCAGGGTTTCGCCCGCCAGGCGAATCGCGGTGATCCGGCCATTCTCGATCCGTACCCGTTTGCCGATGGAGCGCCGAGGATCGTCGTAGGCCAATACCGGACCGTCGTTGAGCGCCAGGCATCGATCGATCTCACGCAACAATTGAGGATCCGGCGCGACGGCGCTGGCAGCGCGTATAAGCAGCGCCGGGCGTTCCCGGCCGGCGATGCTCAGGCTTGTGTAGGAAAATGCCTCACAGAGCGGTCGCAGCGTCTCAAAATGCTGCTGAACATTGCCCTCGATGAGCGCGAACAGTTGCCACGGCAGGTGCACAGGTTCAAGGCGCACGCCGCTGTGCTTCAGTTCCGGTTGTTTCGACAAGGGATCGAACGCCGGTTGGGTCAGCGTATTCACGCCACCCTTGAGGAAACGGTCGCCCCAATGCATCGGCAGAAACGCCTGGCCCGGCCGCACGCTGTCATCGCTGTCGACGGGCACGATCACCGCGCCCCGGCGACTTTTCAGGCTGATCAGGTCTCCCGGTTGCAGGCGATGGCGGCGCAATTCGTCCGGGTGCAGGCTCAACACGGCTTCGCTGACGTGCCCGAACAACTGAGCGGCGGTCCCGGTGCGGCTCATGCCGTGCCATTGGTCGCGGAGACGGCCAGTGATCAGGGTCAGGGGGAAACGCGCATCCCGTTGTTCCTTGGCGGCGCGATAGGGGTCGGCGACAAACTGCGCACGTCCGTTGGCAGTCGGGAAAATGCCGTCCAGGTACAGCCGTGCCGTGCCTTCACTGGCCCCCTCGGGGAAGGGCCATTGCTGTGGGCCGAGACGGTCGATCAGCGCATGGCTGATGCCGGACAGGTCCAGGTCCCGGCCGCGAGTCAGTTGCTTGTATTCATCGAAAATCTGTGAGGGGGTGTCGAATGCAAACAGACTGTCTTGCCCCGGACGCAGATGTTTTTCCAGGCGCTGTGCGAAATCTACGGTGATCGCCCAGTCGGAACGGGTTTCACCGGGTGCGACGATCGCCTGCCGCACGTGGGAGATACGCCGCTCGGAATTGGTCACCGTGCCTTCTTTTTCACCCCAGCTGGCGGCCGGCAGCAGCAGATCGGCGAACGCGGCGGTCTCGGTGGTGCGGAAGGCTTCCTGCAAGACCACGAACGGACAGGCTTGCAGTGCCGCGCGCACGGCGCTCTGGTCCGGCATCGATTGCGCGGGGTTGGTGCAGGCAATCCACAGCGCCTTGATCTTGCCGCTGCGAACCTGTTCGAACAACTCGATGGCGGTGAGCCCGGTCTGTTCCGGCAGTTGATCAACGCCCCAGTAGGCTGCCACTTGCGCACGATGCTCGGCATTGCCGGCTTCGCGATGACCTGGCAGCAGGTTCGACAGGCTGCCGGTTTCCCGTCCGCCCATGGCATTTGGCTGGCCGGTCAGCGAGAAAGGTCCGGCACCGGGGCGACCGATTTGCCCGGTGGCCAGGTGGAGGTTGATCAGTGCGCTGTTTTTTGCGCTGCCGGCGGTGGACTGGTTCAACCCCATGCACCACAACGACAGGAAGCTCGGCGAAGTGCCGACCCATTCGGCACATTGGTGCAGTTGTTCGATGCTGATCCCGCACAGTTGCGAGACCATTTGCGGCGTGTAGTCGCGCACCAGGCTCTTCAGCTCGGGCAGGCCTTGGGTGTGCGCCTTGATGAAATCGCGGTCGACCCAGTCTTCCCACAGCAGCAAGTGCAAAATCCCATGGAACAACGCGACGTCGGTACCAGGAAGTATTGCCAGGTGCAGGTCAGCCAAGTCGCAGGTGTCGGTGCGACGCGGGTCGATGACGATGACTTTCATCTGCGGCCGACGGGATTTGGCTTCTTCCAGGCGACGAAACAGGATCGGATGCGCGTAGGCCATGTTGCTGCCGACGATCATCACGCAGTCGCTCAACTCCAGGTCTTCGTAGTTGCAAGGGGGGGCGTCGGCACCGAGGCTGCGCTTGTAGCCGACCACCGCCGAAGACATGCACAACCGTGAATTGCTGTCGATGTTGTTGGTGCGGACCAGGGCGCGCGCCAGCTTGTTGAAACTGTAGTAATCCTCGGTCAGCAATTGCCCGGAAATGTAGAACGCCACGCTGTCAGGGCCGTGTTCGGCGATGGTCTCGGCGAAGACGCTGGCGGCGTGATCGAGGGCCGTGTCCCAATCGGTGCGGCTGCGGGCCAGGCCTTTGCCCAGGCGCAGTTCGGGGTACAACGCCCGGGCCGCCGGGTCACCGGTCAGGTGCAGGGTCGAGCCCTTGCTGCACAGTTTGCCAAAGTTGGCCGGGTGGGCCGGATCGCCGCTGACGCCGAGGATGCGCTCGCCGTCATGCTCGATCAGCACGCCGCAGCCGACCCCGCAATAACAGCAGGTGGAGGCGGTGATCTGATGGTTCATTAGCTTGCTTCCCGCAGGGACAGCAGCACCCGGCCATTTTCGACCCGTGCCGCATGGTGGTGAGCGCAACCGATGTCCGGTGCCTGGGCTTCGCCGGTTTCCAGGTCGATCTGCCAGTTGTGCAGCGGGCAGGCGACGCGTTTGCCATAGATCAAACCCTGGGACAGCGGGCCGCCCTTGTGCGGGCAGCGGTCGTCGAGGGCGAACACTTCATCGTCGCTGGTACGAAAAATCGCGATGTCGCCTTTCGGGCCGGCGATGATCCGCGAGCCCAGGGCATTGATCTCTTCCAGTGCGCAGATATCCAGCCAGGTCATGCCAGCACCTCCAGGTTCTTCACGGGGATGACCTCGAATTCTTTTTTCAGCAGCGGCTGTTCCAGGCGTTCCTTCCACGGATCCTGTTCGAACGACAGGGAGAATTGCAGGCGCGCATTGAGTGCCTGGCGTCGCTCCGGGTCTTCCAGCACGGCTTTTTTGATGTGTTCCATGCCGACCCGTTGCAGGTAATGCACGGTGCGTTCGAGGTAAAACGCTTCTTCGCGGTAGAGCTGCAGGAAGGCGCCGTTGTATTCGCGCACTTCTTCGGCAGTCTTGAGCTTGACGAAGAACTCGGCGACTTCGGTCTTGATCCCGCCATTGCCGCCGATGTACATCTCCCAGCCCGAGTCCACGCCGATAATTCCGACGTCCTTGATGCCGGCTTCCGAGCAATTGCGTGGGCAACCGGAGACCGCCAGCTTCACCTTGTGCGGTGACCACATGTTGAACAGGTCGTGCTCCAGTTCGATCCCCAGTTGCGTGGAGTTCTGGGTGCCAAAGCGGCAGAACTCGCTGCCGACGCAGGTTTTTACGGTGCGGATGGATTTGCCATAGGCATGGCCGGAAGGCATGTCGAGATCCTTCCAGACCCCAGGCAAGTCTTGCTTCTTGATCCCCAGCAAGTCGATGCGCTGGCCACCGGTGACCTTCACCATCGGCACGTTGTACTTGTCGGCCACGTCGGCGATACGCCGCAGCTCCGAGGGGTTGGTCACTCCGCCCCACATCCGCGGCACCACCGAGTAAGTGCCGTCTTTCTGAATGTTGGCGTGGGCGCGCTCGTTGATCAGACGCGACTGCGGATCATCCTTGGCCTCGCCCGGCCAGGTGGAAATCAGGTAGTAGTTGAGTGCCGGGCGGCAGGTGGCGCAGCCGTTCGGGGTGCGCCAGTTCAGGTAGCTCAGGGTGCCGGCAATGGTCAGCAGATGCTGTTCGCGGATGGCCTGGCGGATTTGTCCGTGGTTGAGGTCGCTGCAGCCGCAGATGGCTTTTTCGCTCTTGGGCTTGACGTCGGCGGCGCCGCCCACGGTGTTGATCAGGATCTGTTCCACCAGGCCGGCGCAGGAGCCGCAGGAGCTGGCGGCCTTGGTGTGCTTCTTGACGTCGTCGACGCTGAACAGCCCGTGCTCTTGAATCGCCTTGACGATGGTGCCTTTGCACACGCCGTTGCAACCGCAGACTTCGGCGGTGTCGGCCATGCTCATAGCTTTGTCTTGGCCCTGATGTCCTACGTCGCCGAGTGCGTTTTCGCCGAACATCAGGTGATCGCGGATCTCGCCAATGGCGTGGTTCTCACGAATCTGCCGGAAATACCAACCACCATCTGCCGTATCGCCGTACAGACAGGCGCCGACCAGCACGTCATCCTTGATCACCAGTTTTTTATAGACCCCGCCGATCGGGTCGGAGAGGGTGATGGTCTCGGTGCCTTCGCCGCCCATGAAGTCGCCGGCGGAAAACAGGTCGATGCCGGTGACTTTCAATTTCGTCGAGGTCACCGAGCCCTTGTACGTGGCGAAACCCAGTTGGGCCAGGTGGTTGGCGCAGACCTTGGCCTGTTCGAACAGCGGCGCCACCAGGCCGTAGGCTATTCCGCGGTGGCTGGCGCATTCGCCGATGGCGTAGACCCGAGGGTCGTAGGTTTGCATCGTATCGTTGACCAGAATCCCGCGGTTGCAGGGGATGCCGGCTTTTTCCGCCAGTTCGGTGCTGGGGCGGATACCGGCGGCCATCACCACCAGGTCGGCGGGGATGATGTCGCCGTTCTTGAATTCCACCGAGCCGACCCGGCCATTACCCGCGTCGTGCAGGGCCTGGGTCTGTTCGCGCAGGCGAAAGTGCAGGCCGCGGCCTTCAAGGGCGGTTTGCAGCAGTTCGCCGCTGGTCTTGTCCAGTTGCCGCTCCAGCAGCCATTCGCCGATGTGCACCACGGTGACATGCATGCCGCGCAGCATCAGGCCGTTCGCGGCTTCCAGGCCGAGCAGGCCGCCGCCGATGACCACGGCGTGCTTGTGGGTCTTGGCGGTGTCGATCATCGCCTGGGTGTCGGCAATGTCGCGGTAGCCGATCACGCCCTGCAAGGTGTTGCCGGGAATCGGCAGGATGAACGGGGTCGAACCGGTGGCGATCAGCAGGCGATCGTATTCGGCTTCGCTGCCGTCTTCGGCAATGACCCGGCGTTTGAGCCGGTCGATTTCCACCACTTTGCGGTTGAGCAGCAGCTTGATGTTGTTTTCCAGGTACCAGTCCAGGTCGTTGAGCACGATCTCTTCGAACGTCTGTTCGCCGGCCAGGACCGGCGACAGCAGGATGCGGTTGTAGTTGGTATGGGGTTCGGCGCCGAAGACCGTGATGTCGTACAGCTCGTTGCTCAGCTTGAGCAGTTCTTCCAGGGTACGAACCCCGGCCATGCCGTTGCCGATCATCACCAGTTTTAGTTTTTTCATCAGGTTCTCCGGGGAGCTCAGACCCGCCTCATCAGGGCTTTGTGGCCTTGCTCGACAAATTTTGCGCAAACAAAAAAAGGCATCCCGCCAGTTGCCTGGCGAGGACGCCTTTGTCCTTGTCCCGTTCTCTCGGGTAGCGCACCCTTCGTCGTTGAAGGCTGGGCTTTATGTCAGTTGGAAGAGGTAATGCAGTGGTTGTGCCAAGTGCCGAAAAGCACGGGTTTTGGGGGTTTTGCGCGGGTTCAGCGATAGTTTCATGCACCGAATTAAGGCGAGGCGCCCGGTTTTAAGGCAGAAGCCCAACGAATTGCAGCCTCGTTCCCCTGTAGGAGCGAGCTCGCTCGCGATGGTCGTGAACGATAATGCGTGAAACCAGATGCCCAGCGGCGCCTTCGGGTTTTTCGCGAGCAAGCTCGCTCCTACAGGGAACGAGGCTGCGATTTCTAGCCACGAAACACCAATACCAGCAGCACCAGATTCACCAGCAATGACACCAACGCCAATGTCCGCCAGACCTTCAGCGGTTCGCGCTCCAGCAAGGGTCTGGGTCGCACGCTCAAGCTGCGCCGCTCGCCCTGTTCCAATAGCAGCAACCATTCTTCCGCCGTCTCAAAGCGCTGATCCGGATCCGCCGCAACGGCGCGGTCCAGGCTTTGTGCGATCCATTCCGGCAGGTCGGGCCGGTAGCGGCTGGCACTGACCGCCACGCCAAATCGCGGTCGCTGGAACGCTTCGATTTCGCCATAGGGATAATGCCCGGTGAGCAGGAAATACAAGGTCACGCCGACGGCATACAAATCCTGTTGCGGCGTCGGCGTGCCCCCGCCAAAGGCTTCGGGCGCGATGTAGCTGGGCGTTCCGGGCAGGGTAGAGGGCTGATCCTCGGACAGGCCGGGGCAGTAGGCGAGGCCGAAGTCCAGCAGGCGCAACTCCCCGTCGTCCCCCAGCAGCAGGTTCTCCGGCTTGATATCGCGATGGAGAATCTGCCGTCGGTGCAGCATCCCCACCGCCCGCAGCAGGCGTTCGGCCAGATCCAGCCATTGGGCCAAGGGCAGCGGTCCGGCTTTCTCCTGCAGTTGCGCCAGGGTGGACCCCGAATACTCACGCATCACGTAGTACAAATGCTGACGCTGGCTGGCGGTGTGGACTTCAGGGAAGTGCCGGCCGGCGACGCGCTTGAGAAACCATTCCTCCGACAGCAACGCTTGTCCGGCCAGGTGGTCGTCGCGCAACGCGCCGGGCAAGGTTTTCAAGAGCCAGGGCTGTTGTTGCCCGTCGCGAACCCGATAGAGCAGCGATTGCTGGCTCTGCCCGAGTATCCCTTCGACCTCCCAGCCTTCGAAAGACTGGCCCGGTTTGAGTGCAGGCGGCAGCGGCCATTGCTGCAAATGAATCAAAGCATCGCCGATACTGGTTTCACCCAGGGCATCGACCCGCACCAGCAAGGCACTGGCATTGTCCTGACTGCCGGCCAGATGCGCGGCGCTGACCAGGGTCTGCGCGGCGCTGGCCAGATCAGGCTGATCGCGCAGGATCGCCGCAATAGCGGTATCACCCAGCACGGCCCAGACACCATCGCTGAGCAACACGAAGCTTTCGTTGACGCGCAATTCGCCATCGAGAAAATCCAGCACCAGGTGCTGATCCAGTCCCAGCGCCCGTTTGAGTACATGCTGCATGCCCGGTTGGTCCCAGACATGATCCTCGCTCACCCGTTGCAAGGTGTCGGCGTGCCAGCGATAGACCCGGCAATCGCCGACATGGGCCAGGGTGAAGCGCCTGCCACGCATGACCAGGGCGCTGACGGTAGTGAGCAAGGGTTGCCCCCCACCGTTGGCTTGCAGCCAGCGATTCTGTGCCAGCAGCAGGCGATCCAGCGCCTGGGCGACACCCCAGGTTTCCGGGGTGGCGTAGTAGTCCAGTGCCAGGGCCTGCAAGGTCGAGCGGGCGGCCAGGCCGCCATCGGCGCACTGGCTCACGCCGTCGGCGATGGCGAACAGATAACCCTTGCTCGCCGCCAGCGCCGGCGTTGGAGTGACCAGGCGCAGGGCGTCCTGGTTCTCCTCGCGAGGGCCGATGGCGCTTGCTTCGGCGAAACTCAATTGCAGGCTCATTCAGCCCTCATACCCGTGCAGCGGTGACGGCAGCCGAACCCCAGGTGGTTCTCCAGCGACGTTTCACCCCGTGCAGGCCGAACCAGGCGAGGACCCCGAGGCTGGCGAACAACCACAGCGCCATCTGATAACTGCCGGTGCTTTGCTTGATCGCGCCCATGCCGGCCGCCAGCGCGAAACCACCGATACCACCGGCCATGCCGATCAAACCGGTCATTACGCCGATCTCCCGACGGAAGCGCTGTGGAACCAACTGGAATACTGCGCCATTGCCCGCACCCAGACCGAGCATGGTGCACACGAACAGTGCCAGGGCGGCATAGGAACTCGGCAGATTGAAACCCACGGCCGCAATGCAGGTCGCGGCCACGGTGTACATCACCAGCAGTGTACGAATCCCGCCGAAACGGTCGGCCAGGGCGCCGCCCAACGGACGCATCAGGCTGCCACCGAACACACAGGCCGCGGTGTAATAACCGGCGGTCACCGGGCTCAGGCCGTATTGGTCGTTGAAGTAGCCGGGCAGGGCGCTGGCCAGGCCGATGAAACCACCGAAGGTTACGCTGTAGAAGAACATGAACCACCAGCTGTCGCGGTCGCCCAAGGCCTTGAAGTAGTCGGAAACGGATTTGGCTTTCGGCCGTTCAGGGGCGTTCTTGGCCAGCCAGGCAAAGGTGATGATAGTCAGGATCAACGGAATCAGGGCGAAGCCGAACACGTTGCTCCAGCCAAACGAAGCAGCGAGGACCGGGGCGATCAGGGCTGCGAGCACAGTGCCGGAGTTACCGGCGCCGGCGATGCCCATGGCTTTGCCTTGATGCTGCGGCGGGTACCACTGCGAGGCCAGCGGCAGTGCAACGGCGAAGGACGCGCCGGCCATGCCGAGGAACAGGCCCAGCAGCAACGCCTGTTCATAACTGTGGATGCCGTGTTTCCAGGCGACGAACAGGGCGCAGATGACGATCACCTGGCCGATCAGCCCGGCGGTCTTGGGCGACAGGCGGTCAGCCAGCAGGCCCATCACAAAGCGCAGGACGGCTCCGGCCAGGATAGGCGTGGCGACGACCAGCCCGCGTTGCTGGGTGGTCAGTTGCAGGTCGGTGGCAATCTGCACGGCGAGCGGGCCTAGCAGGTACCAGACCATGAAGCTCAGGTCGAAGTAGAGGAAGGCCGCGAACAGTGTCGGGGTATGGCCGGATTTCCAGAAGCTTGAATTCATCGCGCACCTCAGCTGTTAGTCGTCTCGAGAAGGAGTCATGAGCTTGCAAGTGGGGCGCCGCATCGGCCGCTCCACCGGCCCCGGGCTGTGGGGCCAAAACAAAAAAACGCCGCCACCCGACTCGCCAGGGGCGAATGGGATGAGCGACGTCTTTGTCGTAGGTGGGGCAACCGCCGTTGGTTACCTGTGGTGATTACCTAGCGAGATCTGTGCCAACACGCTGAGGCCGGGTTGCTGCTGTTCGCGGGCAAGCCTCGCTCCTACGGGATTTGTGTCGTTCACTGTATTGAATTCGACGCCATCCTGTAGGAGCGAGGCTTGCCCGCGAAGGCGCCCTGACAGGCGCCATAAGCCTTCAGCCCAGCAACTCACTCATGGCAATGATCTGCTCCGCCACCTGAATCAGCTTCTGCTGGCGGCTCATGGCCTGGCGGCGCATCAGGGTGTAGGCCTGTTCCTCGTTGCAATCCTTCATCTTCATCAGCAGCCCCTTTGCCAGTTCGATGCGCTTGCGCTCGGCCAGTTGCTGGTCCCGGGCGTGGAGTTGCGCACGCAGGGCCTGGTCGCTTTCGAAGCGCGCCATGGCCACGTCGAGAATCGGCTGCAAGCGTTGTGCGTGAATGCCTTCGACGATGTAGGCACTGACCCCGGACTTGATCGCCCGGCGCATCACGTCAGGGTCATGCTCGTCGGTAAACATCACGATCGGCCGCGGTTGATCGCGGCTCACCAGCACCACTTGCTCCATGACATCGCGGCTCGGTGACTCGGTATCGATCAGGATCACGTCCGGACGCACCGTTTCGACGCGCGCGGGCAAGTCGATGGTCAGGCCCGACTCATCTATTACTTCGAACCCGGCTTCGGTCAGGGCCGCTTTCAGGCGACCGACTTTCTTCGCGGTGTCGTTGATCAGCAGGATTCGCAACATCTATGCAGTCTCCTGTCAGCGGCTGGCGAAAAGCGGTGAGCTGTCGCTCATGGCATGCAGCTTGAAACTGCGGGCATAGCCGGCAGGGTCCGAGCCGTCCCAGACCTTGCCGTCGATCAACTGGCTGCTGCGCATCGACTGACTCCCGGCGGCGACCCCGACTGCGGAGGCGGCCTCTGAATACAAGTCTAGTTGCTGCACCTGACGCGCCACGGCGAGGTAGTCCGGATCGTCACGCAACAAACCCCAGCGGCGAAACTGGGTCATGAACCACATGCCATCGGACAAGTAAGGCACGTTGACCTCGCCAGCGCCGTGCAAGCGCAGAGCGTGCGGGTCCTGCCAGCGATGGCCCAGGCCATCGGCATAGTCGCCGAGCAAGCGCGGTTCGATGCAGTCGAGCGGAGCGTCCAGGTATTGCGCTGCGCTGAGCAATTGAGCGGTGCTGCGGCGATTCTCGGTGCTGGCTTCGATGAAGCGGCTGGCCTCCAGGATCGCCATCACCAGCGCCCTGGCGGTGTTGGGGTATTGCTCGACAAAGGTGCGGGTGCAGCCGAGGACTTTTTCCGGGTGATCGGGCCAGATGGTCTGGGTCGTCGCCAGGGTAAAACCGAGATTCTGCTTCACCGCACTGGCGGACCAGGGTTCGCCGACGCAGAAACCGTCGATACGGCCCGCTTGCAGGTGCGCGACCATTTGCGGCGGCGGCACCACGACGCTGTCGACGTCGTGCAACGGATGGATGCCCTGGCTGGCCAGCCAGTAATACAGCCACATGGCGTGGGTGCCGGTGGGAAACGTCTGGGCGAAGGTCAGTTTTGGGCGACTTTGGTGCACGTGCCGCTCCAGTGCTTCAGGACTGGTCACGCCAAGGGCCTGCAAGCCATGGGACAGGTTGATGCTCTGGCCGTTCTGGTTCAGGCCCATCAACACGGCCATGTCGTTCGCGGCCACGCCGCCTATCCCTAAATGAACCGCATAAATCAAGCCGTACAAGCTGTGAGCGGCGTCGAGTTCACCACTGACCAGTTTGTCTCGCAGATTGGCCCACGACGACTGACGCTTGAGGTTCAGGGTCAGGCCATAGGGCTGGGCGAAACCCTGGGTGGCCGCGACCACCAGCGAAGCGCAGTCGCTCAGGGCCATGAAACCGAGGTTGATTTCGGTCTTTTCCGGGGCATCGCTGCCGTGGACCCAGGCCAGTGGGGAGGCTGGAATTTCAATCATGGGCAAACACCTTCCATAAAAAAAGCGCCGTACCGGCTGCTTGCCCGAGCAAGGCCAGGTGACGACGCCTTTGTCTTTCGACCCATCCCGCCGTTGGCATGGGTGCTGATTGCCAGTGACGGTGCAAGGCATATGCCATCGCCGGCTGTTTTTGCGGCGTGCCTCGCCTGCACCCCCGATGCCCGGCTATAATCGCCGCCTCATTTCGCCGCCAATCGAGTCAAAGCCGCCCATGTACAACCTGGCCCGTCAGCTGTTGTTCCAACTTTCCCCGGAAACCTCCCACGATCTGTCCCTGGACCTGATCGGCGCGGGCGGGCGTTTGGGCCTCAACGGCTTGCTGTGCAAGGCGCCGGCGAAAATGCCGGTGACCGTCATGGGCCTGGAATTCCCGAATCCGGTGGGGCTGGCAGCCGGTCTGGACAAGAATGGCGCGGCCATCGACGGTTTTGCCCAACTGGGTTTCGGCTTTGTCGAAATCGGCACCATCACCCCGCGTCCGCAACCGGGCAACCCGAAGCCTCGGATCTTCCGTCTGCCCGAAGCCGAGGCGATCATCAATCGCATGGGTTTCAACAACCTCGGCGTCGATCACCTGTTGGCCCGTGTGGCAGCGGCCAAGTACAAGGGTGTGCTGGGGATCAATATCGGCAAGAACTTCGATACCCCGGTCGAGCGTGCCGTCGATGACTACCTGATCTGCCTGGACAAGGTCTACGCCCACGCCAGCTATGTGACAGTCAACGTCAGCTCGCCGAACACCCCGGGCTTGCGCAGCCTGCAGTTCGGTGACTCGCTCAAGCAGCTGCTGGCCGACCTGGCCACGCGTCGGGCGGAACTGGCGTTGCGTCACGGCAAGCACGTCCCGTTGGCCATCAAGATTGCACCGGACATGACCGACGAAGAAACCGTCCAGGTCGCGCAAGCGTTGATCGAAACGGGGATGGACGCGGTCATCGCCACCAACACCACCCTGAGCCGTGTCGGCGTCGAAGGCATGGAATACGGTGACGAGGCGGGCGGCCTGTCCGGCGCACCGGTTCGCGAGAAGAGCACCCACACGGTGAAAGTGCTGGCGGCGGAACTGGCCGGTCGTTTGCCGATCATTGCCGTGGGCGGCATCACCGAAGGCAAACATGCGGCGGAGAAAATCGCGGCAGGAGCGAGCCTGGTGCAGCTGTATTCCGGCTTCATCTATAAGGGCCCGGCGTTGATTCGCGAGTCCGTGGACGCCATAGCAGCCCTGCGCTGATCCCTTGTAGGAGCGAGGCTCGCCCGCGAACCAGGCGCCGCAGTGTATCTGTCGCACCGCGTTATCGTTCTTCGCCGGCAAGCCTGGCTCCTACAGGCGAACCAGGCGCCGCGGTGTATCTGTTGTACCGCGTTATCGTTCTTCGCCGGCAAGCCTGGCTCCTACAGGCGAACCAGGCGCCGCGGTGTATCTGTTGTACCGCGTTAGCGTTCTTCGCCGGCAAGCCTGGCTCCTACAGGGGATGGTGTCCGACAGTCGATGGCATAAAAAAGGGCTCCTCGAGGGAGCCCCTGGGCCGAAGCCCGCCGCCCGGATGGGGCGTGCGTGGTAAGTCGTTACGTAATCAGATTGTCGTGTCGGAGTGTTGTGCCCTGTGTCTAGCCGACGGCGTGAAGTTCGTTGAGTCTGTGGATTCCCGCAGTGCCGGTCATACCGTCCCAGTTGTCGCCGCGTCCTTCTCGCCAGCCGTTAATCCAGGCTTGGCGTACCGACGGTAGAGTAAATGGGCAAAGCTCACGGGATTTGCCACCAACGCCATATTGATATCCGCGCAAAAATGCTCTTTCCAACGGATCACGCTTAAGTCTTCTCATAGGGTGTTGCCCTCACTTGTTGACTGTATGTATCGCGTTGACCTCAATCGAGGTCTGGCAGAAAAATTCTGCCGTTGGGGCTCGCTGCCGGCGTCGCGAGCCAAGGTGTTGACGCCGTTGCGACGTCAACCTGTGTTGAGTTCTAACCAATGCGTCACATCGAGGGAATGATCGTTTTGTCATAAGGACGTAACGATAAAGATGGTAAAGCGATAAGTAACACGATGTTTGTCCGCCGTTGTTGGACCAAACCCCGGTATGATGAGCCCTGCGCTAGATGATGGGATTAATCCTTTGCTGAGAATAGCTCGCGTTACCGCAGCCATTATTCGACGAAGGGTCGCTTTATGACATTTTGTTGCTTCAACTTTTTTATCTACCTGTGCATCTAAGCTCTTTGATCGGAGCAGC
Organism: Pseudomonas silesiensis; assembly: GCF_001661075.1. Lineage (NCBI taxonomy): Bacteria > Pseudomonadati > Pseudomonadota > Gammaproteobacteria > Pseudomonadales > Pseudomonadaceae > Pseudomonas > Pseudomonas silesiensis. Next base: position 4,638,674 of record NZ_CP014870.1, on the reverse strand, counting down.
ACGGGTGGGACGGCACACCTTCGTGCCACGCGGGCGTTCTTTTAGAAAAGCGCCTGATTGAAAACCGGGCCGGCAATGCGTTGCCGGTCCACTCAGCTAAAGGTTCTGGAATTCCCATGTCCGATCGTTTCGAACTCTTCCTCACTTGCCCCAAAGGCCTTGAAGGCCTGCTCATCGAGGAAGCCGTCGGGCTTGGCCTTGAAGAAGCGCGTGAGCACACTTCTGCCGTGCGTGGCATGGCCACCATGGAAACCGCCTATCGCCTGTGCCTGTGGTCGCGTCTGGCGAACCGGGTGCTGCTGGTGCTCAAGCGGTTCCCGATGAAGGATGCCGAAGACCTCTACCACGGTGTGCTCGATATCGAGTGGCAAGACCACATGCTCAATGACGGCACCCTCGCCGTCGAGTTCAGCGGTCACGGCTCGGGCATCGACAACACCCACTTCGGCGCGCTGAAGGTCAAGGATGCCATCGTCGATAAACTGCGTACCCCCCAGGGCGACCGTCCATCCATCGACAAGCTCAACCCGGACCTGCGCATTCACCTGCGCCTGGATCGCGGCGAAGCGATTCTCTCCCTCGACCTGTCCGGCCACAGCCTGCACCAGCGCGGCTATCGCCTGCAGCAAGGTGCGGCACCGCTGAAGGAAAACCTCGCGGCGGCGATCCTGATCCGTTCGGGCTGGCCACGAATTGCTGCCGACGGCGGCGCCCTGGCTGACCCGATGTGCGGTGTCGGTACCTTCCTGGTGGAAGCAGCGATGATCGCCGCCGACATGGCGCCGAACTTGCGCCGTGAACAGTGGGGCTTCACCGCATGGCTCGGTCACGTGCCAGCGCTGTGGAAAAAACTTCACGAAGAAGCCACTGAGCGTTGCGCGGCCGGCCTGGCCAAACCACCGCTGTGGATTCGCGGTTACGAAGCCGACCCGCGCCTGATTCAACCGGGCCGCAACAACGTCGAGCGCGCAGGGCTGAGCGAGTGGATCAAGATCTACCAGGGCGAAGTGGGGACGTTCGAGCCGCGCCCTGACCAGAACCAGAAAGGCCTGGTCATCTGCAACCCGCCGTACGGCGAACGTCTGGGTGACGAGGCGAGCTTGCTCTACCTGTACCAGAACCTCGGCGAACGTCTGCGTCAGGCTTGCCTGAACTGGGAGGCCGCAGTCTTCACCGGCGCCCCGGACCTGGGCAAGCGCATGGGTATTCGCAGCCACAAACAGTATTCATTCTGGAACGGCGCCCTGCCGTGCAAATTGTTGCTGATCAAGGTCACGCCAGACCAGTTCGTCACCGGTGAACGCCGTACCCCGGAACAGCGCCAGATCGAGCGCGAACAAGTTCAAGCCGAAATCGAAGTCGCCGGCAACGATGTGGTGCCGGGCAAGTACGAGAAGTACAACAAGAACGGCAACCCGATCAAACCGGCGCCGGTGGTGATCGAGCAACCGCGCCTGAGCGAAGGCGGGCAGATGTTCGCCAATCGCCTGCAAAAGAACCTCAAGGCTCTGGGCAAGTGGGTCAAGCGTGAAGGCATCGACTGCTATCGCGTGTATGACGCCGACATGCCGGAATACTCCATGGCCATCGACCTGTATCAGGATTGGGTCCACGTCCAGGAATACGCCGCACCGAAATCCATCGATCCGGAAAAAGCCTCGGCACGGATGTTCGATGCCCTGGCGGCCATTCCGCAGGCGTTGAACATCGACAAGAACCGCGTGGTGGTCAAGCGTCGCGAGCGTCAGAGCGGCACTAAGCAGTACGAGCGCCAGGCGGCCCAGGGCAAGTTCGTCGAGGTCAACGAAGGCGGTGTGAAGCTGCTGGTCAACCTCACCGACTACCTCGACACCGGGCTGTTCCTCGACCACCGGCCGATGCGCATGCGAATCCAGAAAGAGGCGGCCGGCAAGCGCTTCCTCAACCTGTATTGCTACACCGCGACCGCCAGTGTCCATGCGGCCAAGGGCGGTGCGCGCACCACTACCAGCGTCGACTTGTCGAAAACTTACCTGGACTGGGCGCGTCGCAACCTGTCGCTCAATGGCTTTTCCGACAAGAACCGGCTGGAGCAGGGCGACGTGATGGCCTGGCTCGACGCCTGCCGTGACGAATACGACCTGATCTTCATCGACCCGCCGACCTTCTCCAACTCCAAGCGCATGGAAGGCATCTTCGACGTGCAACGGGACCAGGTGCAACTGATCGACCTGGCCATGGCGCGGCTGGCACCGGGCGGAGTGTTGTACTTCTCCAACAACTTCCGAAAATTCACCCTGGAGGAGAACCTTGCCGAGCGTTACGCGGTCGAGGAAATCACCGCCCAGACCATTGATCCGGATTTCGCCCGTAATGGCAAGATCCACCGCGCCTGGAAAATAACGGCTCGTTGACGGTTAAAATAATTGGATCCACAGAGCCTTGATTTTTAAAGGCTCTTGGTTTCCTGCAATACTGGTGAAATTAGTGGCTAATAGCTATAACTCAAGGTAGCCAATGGGCTTTCCCGCACCTGGCGTTTTGAGTTGCAGCTATGTCGTTGAACGCCGTGCGCCCAAAGATCCTCGGGTTTATCAGTGAAGACGTCTCGGCCTGGCTGGTCGCGCTACTGGTGTTGCTCGTCGGCGGGATTCTCACGGGGTTGCTGGCCTGGTCGACGCTGAATCTGTTTCACCAGCAATTGCGGCAACGTTTCCAATTGCTGGCCAGTGAACGTTACAGCCGTATCGAGGAGCGTTTCGAAGATCAGGAGCAACGCCTCGATGGCGTGCGCCGGTTCTTTGCCAATTCCAACTCGGTGTCGCGTCAGGAATTCGACGGTTACACCCAACCTCTACTTCATCGAACCCAGGCGTACTCGTTCGCTCGGCGGGTGAGCCACGCCGAACGGCCGGAATTCGAACGTCAGGTGCGCGAGGAAGGACTGCCTGATTTCACCATCCGTGACCTGATGCCCAACGGTCAGCTGCAACTGGCGGCTGAACGGGATGAGTACGTGCCGGTCCTCTTCAGTCAGACCCACACCACAATCGGTTCGCCACTGGGCTTTGACTTGCTGGCCCAACCGTTGCGCCGTGCCACGCTTGAGCGTGCGGACGCGTCGGGTGACATGGCGGTGTCGCAGCCGCTGCATCTGATCAGTACCGAACCGTCCTATGCGCGCGGAGTGCTGTTGGTGGCGCCGGTGATATCGCGCAGCAGTCCGGGCGCGGCTGCGGCAAAACCCTACGGCTATGTGATGGCGGTCATCAGCATGCGCCAGTTGCTGGCGGACGGGTTGCCCGAAGCGGACCGTGATTATCTCTCGGTGCGTATCCTCGACTTGTCCAATGGCGATCAGCACGAAGTGCTGTTCGAATCCCTCAATACGCCTGCTACCAGCGAATTATCGGCGTCCCGGTTACTGCGAATGGCCGACCACGACTATCAAATCGACATACTGCCCAGCGAGGCCTTTATGAAGGCCAACCATTCTTCGGTGACCAGCCTGGTGGTGCTGGGCAGTTTGCTCAGTGTGTTGCTCAGTGCCTTGCTTTACGTGCTGGTCAGCCAGCGTCAGCGGGCGTTGAAAACGGTCGAACAGCGCACACAGGAACTGCGTGCCCGCGACCAGGAACTGCGCGGCACCCATGGCCAGTTGCGCGGTGTGCTGGACGCCGCGACGCAGGTAGCGATCATCGCCACCGACCTGCGCGGCGTCATCAGCACGTTCAATGCCGGTGCGGAACAAATGCTTGGCTACACCAGCGCGCAAGCGGTGGGCCATATGACCCTGGAAAACCTGCACCTGCCTCGGGAGCTCATTGCGCGCTCGGCGGAGTTGAGCGCGCGTTATGGCAAGCCGATCCCGACCTGCCAGGCGATGCTGGTCGAGGGCGGTGAAGAGGGCGGTCACGAAGCGCGGGAGTGGACGCTGCTGCGCAGCGATGGCAGCCATCTGACGGTTAACATGCTGGCCACGCCCGTGCTCGATGAGCAAGGCCTGTGGGTCGGTCACCTGGCAATCTGCATCGACATCACCGAGCGCAAACGGGTCCACGAAGCCTTGGCGGCTCGGGATTTGTTACTGAAGAAACTCAGCGCCCACGTGCCCGGCGGTATCTACCAGATCAAGATGGAGTTCGACGGGCGCTTCAGTGTGATTTACGCCAGCGACGGTATCCGTGAGATCTATGAGCTGGAACCCGAGGTGTTGTTGCTCAATGCCGAAGCGATGTTCACCCGGATTCATCCCCAGGACACGACCCGGATCCGCGCCTCGATCCGGGCGTCGGCAGACAACCTCAGCCCGTGGCGTGAAGAGTACCGCGTGCAATTGCCCATGCGCGGCCTGCGCTGGGTGCGTGGCGAGGCGACCCCGGAAGAACTGCCCGGCGGCGGTGTGCTCTGGCATGGCTACATCTCGGACATTACCGACCTGAAACGGGTCGAGGAAGAGTTGCGGGCACTGTCGGTCACGGACTCCCTGACCGGAATCCACAATCGCCGCTATTTCCAGGAACGCTTGACCACCGAAATGGCTCGGGTCGAGCGCGGTGGCGGCGAATTGTCGGTGATCATGCTCGATATCGACCATTTCAAGCGCATCAATGACCACCATGGTCACGCGGTGGGCGATCGGGTGTTGCAGGCGGTCTGCGAGCGCATCGGCCATCGGCTGCGGCGTTCTGACGTGTTCTGTCGCCTGGGTGGCGAGGAGTTCATGGTGCTCTGCCCGGATATCGACGGCAAACAGGCCCATGTATTGGCGCTGGAGTTGTGGCAAGGGTTGCGCAATTCGCCGATCGACGAGGTGGGGATCGTCACCGCGAGTTTCGGGATTGCCAGCTGGCGGGTCGGGGAGGGGGCGGACGGGTTGCTGCTGCGGGCGGATTCCGGGGTTTATGCGGCGAAACAGGCGGGCCGGGACCGGGTTGAGAGCGAGATGGACTAAAGCTGTACGCATAGCCCCCTGTAGGAGCGAGGCTTGCCCGCGAAGAACGATAATGCGGTTCAACTGATAAACCGCGCCGTCTGCTTCGCGGGCAAGCCTCGCTCCTACAGGGGATCTGTGGTGTCTGTTAGAGCACCGAAGCCGTTTCCGGCTGTTTTGGCTGGCGATACAGGTCCAGCAGTACCTGGTCCAGCACCGAGGAAGCGCCAAACGGTGCCTTGTCGTTGAGGATCGCCACCACCGCCCAGGTATTGCCGTTGATGTCGCGGCTGTAGCCGGAGATCGCCCGTACCGTGTTCAGTGTGCCGGTCTTGACGTGGGCCTCACCGCGCATCGCGGTGGTCTTCAAGCGTTTGCGCATCGTGCCGTCGGTGCCGGCAATCGGCATCGAGCTGATGAACTCGGCGGAATACGGGCTGCGCCATGCGGCTTGCAACATTGCCGCCATTTCCCGCGCGCTCACACGCTCTGCACGGGACAGGCCGGAACCGTTCTCCATCACCAGGTGCGGCGCGGTGATGCCTTTCTTCGCCAGCCACTGACGCACGACACGTTGAGCCGCCTTGGCGTCGTCACCGTCGGCGTCAGTGCGGAATTTCTGGCCCAGGCTCAGGAACAGCTGCTGGGCCATGGTGTTGTTACTGTATTTGTTGATGTCGCGGATGATTTCCGCCAGGTCCGGCGAGAAGGCGCGGGCCAGGACCTTGGCGTTTTTCGGCGTTGCCGCCAGCACATCCTTGCCCTGGATGCTGCCGCCCAACTCCTTCCAGATCGCCCGCACCGCACCGGCGGTGTAGGTCGCGTGGTCGAGCAGCGACAGGTAAGTCTGGGAACTGCAGCCATCGCCCAGTTGGCCGCCGACGGTCACGGTCACGCTGCCGTCGGCCTGGGTGACCGGGTTGTACCGGACGCCCCCGGTGCATTGCTTGGAATTGATCGCCTTGACCTGGTTTTCGATGCGAATGCTGGCGATCGGCGGCTCCACCGACACCAGTACCCGGCCATTGTCGTTGCGCGCGACAAAACGCAGGGCCTTGAGGTTGACCAGCAGCGAGTCGGGCTTGACCAGGAACGGCTTGTTTTCGTCATTGCCGTCGTCGTTGAACTCGGGCAGTTGCGGCTGCGTGAAGAAGTTGCGGTCCAGCACCAGGTCGCCGGTGACTTGCGTCACGCCGTTGGCGCGCAGGTCGCGCATCAGCAACCAGAGTTTTTCCATGTTCAGCTTGGGGTCGCCACCACCCTTGAGGTAGAGGTTGCCGTTGAGGATACCGCCGCTGAGGGTACCGTCGGTGTAGAACTCGGTTTTCCACTGATGGTTCGGGCCGAGCATTTCCAGGGCCGCGTAAGTGGTGACCAGCTTCATGGTCGAGGCCGGATTGACCGAGACGTCAGCGTTGTAAATGGTCGGGATGCCAGGGCCGTTGAGCGGGATCATCACCAGCGACAGGGCGCTGTTGGGCATTTTGCTCGCCTTGATGGCCTTTTCGACGTTGGGTGACAGGCCGGTGTTGATCGGCGCGGCGGAAGCAGAGAAGGCCAGGGGAAACAGTAAACCGGCCAGCAGCAATGGGCGCAAAGACTTGATCATGTGCAATAAAACCCTACAGCCGAGGGGAAAAAGACGAGGGCATGAAAATGAATTCCCTCAGTGGTCATAAAAGTGTCGGCATTATGCCCCAAGGTGTAGCGGCTTGTGCCGTGCGCTGTCCTGCAAATCCGCTATTTTTTACCGACGGTAGGCCTGGCGCCGCCGAGAGACGGGCAATCGGCGGCTTAAACTGCTAAAGTGCCGCCCGTTATTACTTATGAGGATTGTTCCAATGGCGACTAACCGTTCCCAGCGTCTGCGCAAAAAACTGTGCGTCGATGAATTTCAAGAGCTGGGTTTCGAGCTGAACCTGGATTTCAAAGAAGATTTGGCTGATGAAGCCATTGATGCTTTCCTCGACGCATTCCTCAAAGAAGCCATGGAAGCCAACGGTCTGGGCTATGTTGGCGGCGACGACTTCGGTCTGGTTTGCCTGCAGAAGCGTGGCTCGGTGTCCGAAGAGCAGCGTGCCGCTGTCGAAGCCTGGCTCAAGGGCCGCAGCGAACTGACGGAAGCGACCGTCAGCCCGCTGATCGACGTCTGGTACCCGGAAAAGCCGATCAATCCGGTAGCTTGATGTCATGAAAAACGGCGACCCGAGGGTCGCCGTTTTTTTATGCCTGCTCTTTGTAGGCGCTTGGCTTGGCCTGCGATGTCGATCTCGGGAATGCCTTCGCGGGCAAGCCTCGCTCCTACAGGTTCAGCGTGTAGCCCTTGTAGGAGCGAGGCTTGCCCGCGAAGGGGCCCTCAGGCTTTACGCCAGTTCAGAATTACCAACGTCAACACCCCCGCCACAATCCCCCAGAACGCCGACCCGATGGAAAACAGCGTCAAGCCCGACGCCGTGACCATGAAGGTGATCAGCGCCGCTTCCCGTTCCTGCACTTGCGCCATGGCAATGCTCAGGCCATTGATGATCGAGCCGAACAGCGCCAGCGCGGCAATCGACAGCACCAGCTCTTTAGGCAATGCGGCAAACAGCGCCGCCAGCGTCGCGCCGAACACCCCCGCGATGCCGTAGAAAATCCCGCACCAGACAGCTGCCGTGTAGCGCTTGTGACGATCCTCATGGGCATGGGGCCCGGTGCAGATCGCCGCGCTGATGGCCGCCAGGTTGATCCCGTGCGAGCCGAAGGGGGCCAGCAGCAACGAGGCAATGCCGGTGGTGGTGATCAATGGCGAGGCCGGCACCGTGTAACCGTCGGCGCGCAACACGGCGATGCCCGGCATGTTCTGCGACGTCATCGCCACCACGAACAGCGGGATGCCGATGCTGATGGTCGCGGCCAGGGAGAAGTGCGGCGTGGTCCAGACTGGCGTCGCCAGTTCCAGATGGAAACCGCTGAAATCCAGCAACCCCATCAAGCCCGACAGCCCTGTGCCGATCAGCAATGCCGCCAGTACCGCATAACGCGGGGACAGGCGCTTGACCAGCAGATAAGTGAAGAACATGCCCAGCACCAGCGAGGTGCGATGTTGCGCGGCGACGAAGATTTCGCTGCCGATCTTGAACAGAATCCCGGCCAGCAAGGCCGCGGCCAAGGAGGCCGGGATCCTTTTCACCAGGCGCTCGAAGCTGCCGGTCAACCCGCAGGCCGTCACCAACACCGCGCAAGTGATGTAGGCGCCGATGGCTTCGCCGTAGCTCACGCCGCCCAGGCTGGTGATCAGCAAGGCCGCGCCGGGGGTCGACCAGGCGATGGTAATGGGCGTGCGATAACGCAGCGACAGGCCGATCGAGCACACCGCCATGCCGATCGAAATCGCCCAGATCCACGATGAAATCTGCCCACTGCTCAGGCCCGCCGCTTGCCCGGCCTGGAACATCAGCACCAGGGAGCTGGTGTAGCCGGTCATCATCGCGATGAAGCCGGCGACGATGGCCGAGGGTGAGGTGTCGGCCAGGGGGCGAAGCTGCGTGTGCGTGGCGTCGGTCATGACAGCGGTGTTCCTTATACGTTTGAATATATCCGCAACACCGCAATCCTCTGTAGGAGCGAGGCTTACCCGCGAAGAACGATAATGCGGTTCAACTGATAAACCGCACCGTCTGCTTCGCGGGCAAGTCTCGCTCCTACAGGGGATCGCCTACGCGGCGGATTCTGCGATCAAGCCTAAACTCAAACGTAATGGACCGTTGCAATACAGCAAAGGCGACAAACAGCCGTACAGTCGTGTTGCCACCGGCCATTGTGTACAATCGCAGTGTTTTTTAAGCGATACTTGCCAGTGACCCACTGTGCCGTATTACAGTCACGGTCAATTCGCCGCCGTTCTACCGACTCGAGTGCCCATGAACGAACAGTTGCAGCCCCTAAAGAAACAACCGCGCGCAGGCAAAGCCGGCCGCAGCGGTACCCAGGACGATATTGTCTACGCGCATATCTTCGAGGCCATCCTCGAACAGCGTCTGGCGCCCGGCACCAAGTTGAGCGAAGAAGCGCTGGGGGAAATTTTCGGGGTCAGTCGCACCATCATTCGCCGTGCGCTGTCGCGCCTGGCCCATGAAGGCGTCGTGCTGCTGCGTCCGAACCGCGGCGCTGTCGTCGCCAGCCCGAGTGTCGAAGAAGCCCGCCAGGTGTTCCTGGCCCGGCGTCTGGTGGAACGCGCGATCACTGAACTGGCCGTGCAGCACGCCACCGCCGAGCAGATCGCCGAATTGCGCCAGATGGTCGACGACGAGCGCGACAGCTTCTCCCGTGGTGATCGGGGGGCTGGTATCCGTCTGTCGGGCGAGTTCCACCTGAAGTTGGCCGAAGCGGCGAAGAATGCCCCCTTGATCAGCTTCCAGCGCAGCCTGGTGTCGCAGACTTCGCTGATCATCGCCCAGTATGAAAGCGGCAACCGTTCCCACTGCTCCTACGACGAACACACCCAGCTGATCAATGCCATCGAGGCACGCAACGCTGAGCTGGCGGTGAACTTGATGATGCATCACATGAATCACATCGACAGCAAGCTCAACCTTGACGAGGAAAGTGCGTCGGATGATTTGCATGCGGTGTTCTCGCATTTGTTGCAGACCAAGAAGCCGGGGCGGCCTGCGGCCAAGCTGTAGGAGCGAGCTTGCTCCGGGCGGCGTTCCGACGAAGGTCGTTAACGATTACGCGTGAAGCCTGACCCCCCGTGGCGTCCTCAAGCCCATCGCGAGCAAGCTCGCTCCCACAGGGTTTTGTGTTGAATGCAGATCTTGCAAACACAGGGATCCGGGTTGAATGCAGGTCTTGCAAACAATGGAGATCAACTGTGGGAGCGAGCTTGCTCGCGAAGGTCGTTAACGATTACGCGTGAAGCCTGACCCCCCGTGGCGTTCTCAAGCCCATCGCGAGCAAGCTCGCTCCCAAAGCATAAAAAATCCCCCGCAACCAAAGATTGCGGGGGATTTTTTATGCCCGAAATAACCTACCGCTGATGCACCTGATTCCCCGCCGCATAAGTCTGCAACACAGTCCGGTCATCCCCCAGCGTCATCAACACAAACAACGTCTCGGCAATGTTGTTGGCCTGCTTCAAGCGATAGCTCAACAGCGGCGTGGCGTTGTAATCCAGTACCAGGAAGTCCGCATCGGTGCCCGGTTGCAGGGTGCCGATCTTGTCTTCCAGGCGCAGCGCACGCGCCCCACCGAGGGTGGCCAGGTACAGCGATTTGAACGGGCTCAACCGTGCACCTTGCATCTGCATGACCTTGTACGCTTCGTTCAACGTTTGCAGCAGCGAGAAACTGGTGCCGCCGCCGACGTCCGTGCCCAAACCGACATTGAGCTTGTGCTTTTCGGCCATCGGCAGGTTGAACAGGCCACTGCCGAGGAAGAAGTTCGAAGTCGGGCAGAAGGCGATGGCCGAGCCGGTTTCGGCCAGGCGGGCGCACTCGTCGTCGCACAGGTGCACGCCGTGGGCGAACACCGAGCGCTCACCCAGCAACTGGTAGTGATCGTATACGTCCAGGTAACCCTTGCGCTCCGGGAACAGCGCCTTGACCCACTCGACTTCCTTGAGGTTTTCGCTGATGTGGGTCTGCATGTACAGATCCGGGTATTCACTCAGCAACTGGCCGGCGAGGGTCAGTTGCTCCGGGGTGCTGGTCGGGGCAAAACGCGGTGTGACCGCATAGTGCAGACGACCCTTGCCGTGCCAGCGCTCGATCAGCGCCTTGCTTTGCACATAGCTGGATTCAGCGGTATCGGTCAGGTAGTCCGGTGCGTTGCGATCCATCATCACCTTGCCGGCGATCATCCGCAGGTCCAGTTGTTCGGCCGCCTCGAAGAACGAGTTCACCGATTGCGGATGCACGCTGCCGAACACCAGCGCGGTGGTGGTGCCGTTGCGCAGCAGTTCCTTGATGAAAATGCCAGCGACTTCATCGGCGTGGGCCTTGTCGGCGAACTGGCTTTCGCAGGGGAAGGTGTAGGTGTTGAGCCAGTCCAGCAGTTGCTCGCCGTAGGCGCCGACCATGCCGGTTTGCGGCAGGTGGATGTGGGTGTCGATGAAGCCCGGGGTGATCAGCGCATCCTGGTAATGGGTGATCTCGATGTCGGCCGGCAGGATCGGCAGCAGTTCGCTGGCGTGACCAAGGGCGCTGATCTTACCGTTATCGATCACCAGCAGACCGTCTTCAAAATACTCATAAGAGGCTTCGATCCCCACTTCGGCGGGATCGGCGATGCTGTGCAGAATGGCGGCACGGTAGGCTTTGCGAGTCAGAGGCATGGTGGTTCTCTATTTATGAGGCTTGTCAGTTTGACGCTTTCAGGTTCGTGGCCTGACTGCGGCGTGAAGCAGGCAGCATCTTGGCAATCGAGGATCCGGCGCTGGCCGTGTGCTGGCCGAAATCGGCGTTATAGGTGGCGATGATCTCGCCGGCGATGGAGACGGCGATTTCCACAGGCAATTTGCCTTTGACTTCGCCGATACCCATGGGGCAGCGCATGCGTTGCAGCACGGCGTTGTCGAAGCCCCGTTCACGCAGGCGGTGTTCGAACTTCACGCGTTTGGTCTTCGAACCGATCAGGCCGAAGTAGGCAAAGTCGTTGCGCTTGAGGATCGCGGCGGTGAGTTCGAGGTCGAGCTGGTGGTTGTGGGTCATGACGATGCAGTAACTGCCGGCGGGCAGGTCGTCGATTTCATCGACCGGTTCTTCGGCGACGATTTTGCGCACGCCGTGGGGGATCTGATCCGGAAATTCCGCTTCCCGCGAGTCGATCCAGCGCACCCGGCAAGGCAAGCTGGCGAGCAGCGGCACCAACGCGCGGCCGACATGCCCGGCGCCAAACACGGCGATCTGTGCCTGGACCTGGCCCATCGGTTCGAACAGCAACACGGTCACACCGCCACAGCACTGGCCGAGGCTGGCGCCGAGGCTGAAACGCTCCAGATGAGTGTTCTGCTTGCCGCTGGCGAGCATCTCGCGGCCGATCTGCATGGCCTTGTATTCCAGATGCCCGCCACCGATGGTGTCGAAGGCCTGGGTGGCGCTGATGACCATCTTCGAGCCGGCATTGCGCGGCGTCGAGCCGAGCTCTTCGATAATGGTCACCAGCACGCAGGGTTCACCCTTTGATTGCAGGTCGGCGAGGGCGTCGATCCAGTTGTACATATTCACCTCGACATCTGTGTTGTCTGTTGGGGCCTCTTCGCGGGCAAGCCTCGCTCCTACAGTTGATCGCGTTCCCCTGTAGGAGCGAGGCTTGCCCGCGAAGGCCGCGCTTCGGATTTAGAGCGAAGCCAACTCCGGCTCAACCTCGGCAGCCTTCACCACCTTCAACTGCCGCATCTGCTCACACCCCCACAACACCCGCTCCGGCGTCGCCGGCGCATCGATTTTCGGTTGATGCCGGTAGTCACCGAGGCTCGCCACGGCATCCTTGATCGCACACCACGACGCAATGCCCAGCATGAACGGCGGCTCACCCACGGCCTTGGAATGAAACACCGTGTCTTCCGGGTTCTTGCGGTTTTCCACCAGCTTCACCCGCAGGTCCAGCGGCATGTCCGCCACCGCCGGGATCTTGTAGCTCGCCGGGCCGTTGGTCATCAACTTGCCCTTGTTGTTCCACACCAGCTCTTCCATGGTCAGCCAGCCCATGCCCTGGATGAAACCGCCCTCGACCTGACCGATGTCGATGGCCGGGTTCAACGAGTCGCCGACGTCGTGGAGGATGTCGGTGCGCAGCATCTTGTACTCGCCGGTCAGGGTGTCGACGATCACCTCGCAGCAGGCCGCGCCGAAGGCGTAGTAGTAGAACGGCCGGCCGCGGGCCTGGCTGCGGTCGTAGTAGATTTTCGGAGTCTTGTAGAACCCGGTGCTCGACAGCGACACCTGGGCGAAATACGCCTGCTGGATCAGCGACTCGAAGGTCAGGATATGATCGCGAACCCGCACGTGGCCGTTGTGGAACTCCACATCTTCTTCGCTGACCTTGTACTGCCGCGCGGCAAACTCAACCAAACGCTTCTTGATGATTTCAGCGGCGTTCTGTGCCGCTTTACCATTGAGGTCGGCACCACTGGAAGCAGCGGTGGGCGAGGTGTTCGGCACCTTGTCGGTGTTGGTCGCGGTGATCTGCACGCGGTCCATTTCCACCTGGAACACTTCAGCCACCACCTGCGCCACCTTGGTGTTCAAGCCCTGGCCCATTTCGGTGCCGCCATGGTTCAGATGAATACTGCCGTCGGTGTAGATATGGATCAGCGCGCCGGCCTGGTTCAGGAAGCTGGCAGTGAAGGAAATCCCGAATTTCACCGGAGTCAGCGCCAGGCCCTTTTTCAGGATCGGGCTGTTGGCGTTGTAGCGACGGATCGCTTCGCGGCGCTCGGCGTACTGGCTGCTTTGTTCCAGTTCGGCGGTCATTTCCTCGAGCATGTTGTGCTCGACGGTCTGGTAGTAGTGGGTGACGTTACGCTCGGTCTTGCCATAGTAGTTGGCCTTGCGCACCGCCAATGGATCCAGGGCCAGATGGCGGGCAATCGCGTCCATCACTTCTTCGATGGCCACCATCCCTTGCGGGCCGCCGAAGCCACGGTAAGCGGTGTTCGACGCGGTGTTGGTCTTGCAGCGGTGACCGTTGATGGTCGCATCGCCCAGGTAGTAAGAGTTGTCGGCGTGGAACATCGCCCGGTCGACGATCGATGCCGAGAGATCCGGTGAGCAACCGCAGTTGCCGGCCAGTTCCAGGGCGATGCCGTGCAGGCGGCCGGTGCTGTCGAAGCCGACGTCGTACTCGACGTAGAACGGGTGACGCTTGCCGGTCATTAGCATGTCTTCGACCCGCGGCAGGCGCATTTTGGTCGGCTGGCCGGTGAGGTGCGCGATCACTGCGCACAGGCATGCAGGGCTCGCCGCCTGGGTTTCCTTGCCGCCGAAACCGCCGCCCATGCGGCGCATGTCGACGACGATCTTGTTCATCGACACGTCCAGCACCTCGGCCACCAGTTTCTGCACTTCGGTGGGGTTCTGGGTCGAGCAATAGACGATCATCCCGCCGTCTTCAGTCGGCATTACCGAGGAAATCTGGGTTTCGAGGTAGAAGTGTTCCTGGCCGCCGATGTGCAGCGTGCCTTGAATCCGATGTTCAGCCGTCGCCAGGGCGTTGGCCGAATCGCCCCGCTGATGGGTGTGACTGTCGAGCACGAAATGGCGTTTGCGCAGGGCTTCGACCACGTCCAGTACCGGCTCGAGATCTTCGTATTCGATGATCGCGGCCATCGCGGCCTTGCGCGCGGTTTCCAGGTCTTTCGCCGCGACGGCGAGCACCGGTTGGCCGACGAACTGCACGTCATCGATGGCCAGCAGCGGATCGCCCGGCAGCAAGGGGCCGATGTCTTTCAGGCCCGGCACGTCTTCGTGGGTGATGGCGATGCGCACGCCTTCGAAGGCGTAGCACGGGCTGGTGTCGATGCTGATGATTTTCGCGTGGGCGCGGTCCGACAGCCGTGCGTAAACGTGCAGCTGATTCGGGAATTCCAGCCGGTCGTCGATGTACTGCGCTTCGCCGGACACATGCTTGGCGGCGCTGTCGTGCTTGACGCTGCGGCCGACACCGGTGGTCAGGTCCTTGGCGAACAACTCAGCCAGTTCGGCCTGGGTCTTCTCTACGGCGTGATGGTTAGACATAAGCGGTCACCCGAGTCTCGATGTGCGGTGTTTGCAGTTCGATGAAGTATTTGCGCAGCAGGTTCTGCGCGCTGAGCAGGCGGTACTCCTTGCTGGCGCGGAAGTCCGAGAGCGGCGTGAAGTCTTCGGCCAGTGCGGCGCAGGCGCGTTCGACGGTGGCGTTGTTGAACGGTGAGCCGAGCAACACGGCTTCGCAATGGCTGGCGCGTTTCGGGATGGCCGCCATGCCACCGAAGGCAATGCGTGCGTCGACAATGACGCCGGTGTCGATGCGCAGATTGAATGCAGCGCAGACCGCGGAAATGTCATCGTCCAGGCGTTTGGACACTTTATAAGCGCGGAACAGTTGTTCGACGCTGGCACGGGGCACGATGATCTTCTCGATGAACTCGCTTTCCTGACGCGCCGTCACCCGGTAATCGATGAAGTAATCTTCCAGCGCCAGGGTGCGGCGGGTTTCGCCCTTGCACAACACGATCTGCGCGCCCAAGGCAATCAATAGCGGTGGCGAGTCACCAATCGGCGAGGCGTTGCCAATGTTGCCGCCGAGGGTGCCCTGGTTGCGGATCTGCAACGAGGCGAAACGCTGCAGCAGTTCGCCGAAGTCCGGGTATTCGGCCTTCAAGGCGTCGTAGCAATCGGAGAGGGCGGTGGCGGCGCCGATTTCCAGGCGATCGTCGAACACTTCGATGCGCTTCATCTCGGCGACGTTGCCGACATAAATCATCACCGGCAAGGTGCGGTGGAACTGCGTGACCTCCAAGGCCAGATCGGTACCGCCGGCCAGCAGACGCGCTTGTGGATAAGCGTCGTAGAGGTCGGCCAGGTCGGCCACGGTCAGCGGCACCAGGCAGCGTTTGTCGCCGCTGTTGAGTTCGCCGATGTCGGTGGGGGCGATGGCTTTCAAGCGAGCGATGGTGTCGGCTTCACGGGCATCGAACTGGTCCGTTTGCCGGCCACAGCAGGACTGTTCGGCGGCTTGCAGAATCGGCCGGTAACCGGTGCAGCGGCACAGGTTGCCCGCCAGGGCTTCGTGAGCCTTGTGGGCGTCGGGCGCGTCGCTGTTCTTTTGCAGGGCGAACAGCGACATGACGAAGCCCGGGGTGCAGAAGCCGCATTGCGAGCCGTGGCACTCAACCATGGCTTTCTGCACGCTATGCAGTTCGCCCTGGTGCTTGAGGTCTTCAACGCTGATCAGTTGTTTGCCATGCAGCGACGAAACAAAGGTCAGGCACGAATTGAGGCTGCGATAGCGAATGTGCTCGCGGCCGTCGTCATCGGTCTGGAGTTCGCCGACCACCACCGTGCATGCGCCGCAGTCACCGCTGGCGCAGCCTTCTTTGGTGCCGGGTTTGCCCACATGGTCGCGCAGATAATTGAGCACGGTCAGGTTCGGGTCCAGGGCGTGCTCGCTACGGAGTTCCTGGTTAAGTAAAAACTGGATCACGGAAGGCCTCGCAGACTCATTATTGTTGTTAACCGACATGAACCGAATTTAGCAGGTCTGACTTTTCGGTCAATGATTTTCTGACTTAAAGGTCAGGAAATTATCAAATGTCGATCAACGACCGGTTTTCTTCAGTATTGACCCTGGTTCGCCAGCCTGCTTTTTGCTTGAATCGTGCCAAAAACCGCGTGGCGGGCACTCCGCCCTGACAGATCAATTGCGTTACACTGCGCCGCTTGTGCAAATCGAAGAGTTTGAAGGACAACCATGACGTTCAAGGCGCCGGACAGCCTCGCCGAGCAAATCGCTCACCACCTCGCCGAACGCATCATTCGCGGCGAAATGAAGCCCGGAGAGCGCATCCAGGAACAGAAGGTCACGCTGGCCCTCAATGTCAGCCGCGGTTCGGTTCGCGAAGCCCTGTTGATCCTCGAGCGTCGCCACTTGATCGCGATCCTGCCGCGACGGGGCGCCCATGTCACCGAGCTCACCGTCCACAAGGTGCAGAGCCTGTGCGCGCTGATGAGCGAGTTGTACATCCTGCTCGGCAACGCCGTGGCCAGTGGCTGGCAAGTCCAGGCCGACATGGCGCCGTTCGTGCAGATCCAGCAGCGCCTGACCGCCAGCTACGAACGCCAGGACATCCGCACCTTCGTCGATGACAGCTTCAACGTGATGCGCGCCGCGTACCCGTTTGCCAATAACCCGTATTTGCAAGAGACCGTCGAGAATCTGCAGCCGGCCATGAGCCGTGCGTATTTCCTCGCCCTGGACCAGCGCAAGGCCTCGATGAGCGAGTTCCTCGAACTGTTCGAACGCCTGCTCGCCGCCGTGCTGGCCCGTGACTTTCCGCAGATCCGCGAGGTGCTGACGGCCTACGCCCAGCGCAGCTGCGATCTGGTGGTTTCCGCCCTGACGGACGCTTAAGCGTGCGGCTCAAGTGCATCAAGCTGGCGGGGTTCAAATCCTTCGTCGACCCGACCACGGTGAACTTCCCCAGTAACATGGCGGCAGTGGTCGGGCCCAACGGGTGCGGCAAGTCGAACATCATCGACGCCGTCCGTTGGGTGATGGGCGAGAGCTCGGCCAAGAACTTGCGCGGCGAGTCGATGACCGATGTCATCTTCAACGGCTCCACCAGCCGCAAACCGGTGAGCCAGGCGAGCATCGAACTGGTGTTCGATAACTCCGATGGCACCTTGATCGGCGAATACGCGGCCTACGCCGAAATTTCCATTCGCCGCAAAGTCACCCGCGACAGCCAGAACAGTTATTTCCTCAACGGCAGCAAATGCCGTCGTCGTGACATCACCGACATCTTTCTCGGTACCGGCCTCGGCCCGCGCAGCTATTCGATCATCGAGCAGGGGATGATCTCCAAGCTGATCGAAGCCAAGCCGGAAGACCTGCGCAACTTCATCGAAGAAGCGGCCGGCATCTCCAAGTACAAGGAGCGCCGGCGCGAGACCGAAAACCGCATCCGCCGCACCCACGAAAACCTCGCCCGCCTGACCGACCTGCGCGAAGAGCTCGAACGTCAGCTCGAACGCTTGCACCGCCAGGCCGAGGCGGCGAAGAAGTATCAGGAATTCAAAGGCGAGGAGCGTCAGCTCAAGGCCCAACTCTCGGCCCTGCGCTGGCAGGCGTTGAACGAACAGGTCGGCCAGCGCGAAGCGATCATCGGCACCCAGGAAGTCACCTTCGAAGCCCTGGTGGCCGAGCAGCGCAATGCCGACGCGGCGATCGAACGCCTGCGCGACGGGCACCACGACCTGTCCGAACGCTTCAATCTGGTGCAGGGGCGCTTCTATTCGGTCGGCGGCGACATCGCCCGGGTCGAGCAGAGCATCCAGCACGGACAGCAACGTTTGCGTCAGTTGCAGGATGACCTGAAGGAAGCCGAGCGCGCGCGCCTGGAAACCGAATCTCACCTGGAGCACGACCGCACGTTGCTGCTGACCCTGGGCGAAGAGCTGGACATGCTCACCCCGGAACAGGAAGTCACCAGCGCCGCCGCCGAAGAAGCGGCCGCCGCGCTGGAGGAATCCGAAACCACCATGCACGGCTGGCAGGAGCAGTGGGACACCTTCAACCTCACGGCGGCCGAGCCGCGGCGGCAGGCGGAAGTCCAGCAGTCGCGGATCCAGCAGCTGGAAACCAGCATGGAACGCCTGGCCGACCGACAGAAGCGTCTGGGCGAAGAGCGCGCCTTGCTCTCGGCGGATCCGGAAGACGCGGCGATCATGGAACTCGGCGAGCAGTTGGCCGCGAGTGAAGCGACCCTGGAAGACTTGCAGGCCAGCGAAGAAGCCCAGGTCGAACGCCTGGAGCAGCTGCGTCAGGAACTGCAGCAAGCGCTGACGGCGCAGCAGCAGGCCCAGGGTGATTTGCAGCGCCTCAACGGGCGCCTCGCTTCCCTGGAAGCCTTGCAGCAAGCCGCACTCGATCCCGGCACCGGCACCGCCGAATGGCTGCGCGAACAGCACCTGGCGGATCGCCCGCGCCTGGCCGAAGGCCTGAAGGTGCAAGCCGGCTGGGAGTTGGCGGTGGAGACCGTGCTCGGCGCCGACCTGCAAGCGGTGCTGGTGGATGATTTCGGCGATTTCGACCTGGCCGGCTTTGCCCAGGGTGATCTGCGTTTGCTCAGCCCGGCCAGCGATGGCGTGCGCATGGCCGGCAGCTTGCTCGACAAGGTCGAGGCGCAGATCGATCTGTCGCCGTGGCTGGGGCAGGTCAAGCCGGTCGAAAGTCTCGAACAGGCCCTGGCCCTGCGCAGTCAATTGACCGCCGGCCAAAGTTTGATCAGCCGCGACGGCTACTGGGTCGGACCGCACTTCTTGCGCGTGCGTCGAGCCAGCGAAGCGGAAAGTGGCGTGCTGGCCCGTGGCCAGGAAATCCAGCGCCTGGGTCTTGAGCGCGAAGAGCGCGAAGCCACGGTGGAAGCCCTGGAAACCCGTTTGCAAAACCTGCGGGCCCAGCAACGTCAGCAGGAAAACGGTCGCGAACATCTGCGCCGTCTGCTGCAGGATGAAGCCCGTCAGCAGGGCGAATTGAAAGCTCAGCTGTCCGCCGGCAAAGCCAAGGTCGAACAGCTGACGCTGCGCCGTACCCGCCTGGATGAAGAGTTGGTCGAGCTCGGCGAGCAGCGCGCGCTGGAGCACGAAAACATCGGCGAAGCGCGCCTGCAATTGCAGGAAGCCCTCGACAGCATGGCGCTCGATACCGAGCAGCGCGAGTTGCTGCTGGCCCAGCGCGACAGCCTGCGCGAGCGCCTCGATCGGGTGCGGCAGGAGGCCCGGCAGCACAAGGATCATGCGCACCAACTGGCGGTGCGCCTGGGTTCGCTCAAGGCGCAGCACGATTCCACGCGCCAGGCGCTGGAACGGCTGCAAATGCAGTCCGAGCGCCTGACCGAAAAACGCGAACAGTTGAGCCTCAACCTGGAGGAGGGCGAGGCACCGCTGGAAGAGCTGCGCCTCAAGCTCGAAGAGTTGCTCGACAAGCGCATGACCGTCGACGAAGAACTCAAGACCGCGCAGATCGCCCTGGAAGATGCCGACCGCGAGTTGCGCGAAGCGGAAAAACGGCGTAACCAGGCCGAGCAGCAGTCGCAATTGATCCGTGGCCAGCTCGAACAACAACGCATGGAATGGCAAGCCCTGACCGTGCGCCGCAAAGCCCTCGAAGATCAGTTGCACGAAGACGGCTACGACCTGCACGGCGTGCTCGCCACCCTGGTGGCCGGGGTCAACGAGAAAGACGCCGAAGAGGAGCTCGAACGCATCGCGGCGCGGATCCAGCGCCTGGGCGCGATCAACCTGGCGGCCATCGATGAATACCAGCAGCAATCCGAGCGCAAACGTTATCTGGATGCCCAGAACGACGATCTGGTGGAAGCGCTGGACACCCTCGAGAATGTGATTCGCAAGATCGATAAAGAAACCCGAAACCGCTTCAAGGATACCTTTGATCAGATCAATGCCGGAATTCAGGCACTTTTCCCAAAAGTTTTCGGTGGAGGCAGCGCGTATTTGGAACTGACGGGCGAAGATCTACTCGATACAGGGGTAACGATCATGGCGCGGCCGCCAGGAAAGAAGAACAGCACCATCCATTTGCTCTCCGGTGGCGAAAAAGCCCTGACCGCATTGGCCCTGGTATTTGCCATCTTCAAATTGAACCCGGCGCCGTTTTGCATGCTCGACGAGGTTGACGCGCCATTGGATGACGCTAACGTTGGACGTTACGCACGGCTGGTCAAGGAGATGTCGCAGACGGTGCAGTTCATCTATATCACCCACAACAAGATCGCCATGGAAATGGCCGATCAGCTGATGGGGGTGACGATGCACGAACCGGGTTGTTCGCGGCTGGTGGCGGTGGATGTCGAGGAGGCGATGGCGATGGTCGATGCCTGAGTGTCGGGCTTGCAGGACAATGTAGGATGAGCATTCGTGAGCGGTGGACGAATTATCGGTCGCTACTTGCTGGCCAATCGACATATTCGCGCAAGCCATCGAGACAGACGGTGTAAAGTTGCCTTGGGTCGTGCTAGTTTAATGTCAATTTAGCGTATGCGTGGGCAAAACGCCTGTCAGAACATAGAGTTGGCGCCACGTTTTAAAGCGGTTTACCAGTTGTAAACCCCTTATTTTTCAGCATTTTTTATAGAGGCACGGGATTACATGGAAATCGGTCTGCGCGAGTGGCTGATCCTTATCGGCATTATTGTCATTGCCGGTATTCTTTTCGACGGCTGGCGCCGCATGCGCGGTGGCAAGGGAAAACTGAAATTCCGTCTTGACCGGAACCTGTCCAATTTGCCGGACGAGGACACCAGCGCCGAGCTGTTGGGCCCGCCCCGGGTGTTGGATGCCCATAAAGAACCGCACCTGGACGAGCACGATCTGCCGTCGGTGAGCATGCCTGCCCGTGAACAGCGCGATTCAGGTGCCAAGCGTGGCAAGCGCGGCGAGCCATCCCAGGGCGACCTGAACCTCAACCTGGACCTGGAAGGCGGCCCGAGCTTCGGCAGCCATGACGACGACTACCCGGACGACACCAAGGTCTCGAACTCGACCAGCGACAGGGAACAGCCGCAAGCCGAAGAAGTGCTGGTGATCAGTGTGATCTGCCGCGACGCTGCCGGCTTCAAGGGCCCGGCGCTGTTGCAGAATATCTTGGAAAGCGGCCTGCGCTTCGGCGAGATGGACATTTTCCACCGCCACGAAAGCATGGCCGGTAATGGCGAAGTCCTGTTCTCGATGGCCAATGCGGTCAAGCCAGGCGTTTTCGACCTGGACGACATCGACCACTTCAGCACCCCGGCGGTGAGCTTCTTCCTCGGCCTGCCTGGCCCGCGTCATCCCAAGCAAGCCTTCGACGTGATGGTGGCTGCGGCACGCAAGCTGTCCCAGGAACTGAACGGCGAACTGAAAGACGACCAGCGCAGCGTGTTGACTGCCCAGACGATCGAGCATTACCGTCAGCGCATCGTCGAATTCGAACGCCGCGCCCTGACCCAGAAGCGCTGATCTGTAGGAGCCAGGCTTGCCGGCGAAGGCGATCTCACGTACGCCTTCGCCGGCAAGCCTGGCTCCTACAATGAATCTCCGCCGCTTCAACAGATTGAGCAGCCTCGGCTGCTCTTTTGCTTTATGAGAGAACACCCAATGACCGCCGCCAAAAACCGCATTCCAGCGCTGCGCGCTGAGCTGGATCAGCACAACTATCGCTACCACGTGCTGGACGAGCCGAGCATTCCGGACGCCGAATACGATCGGTTGTTCCAGGAGCTCAAGGCCCTCGAAGCGGCCCACCCCGAATTGATCACCAGCGACTCGCCGACCCAGCGCGTCGGCAGCGCGGCGCTGTCGGCGTTCACTCAAGTGCGCCACGAAGTGCCGATGCTCAGCCTCGGCAACGCCTTCGAAGAAACCGACATGCGCGAGTTCGATCGCCGGGTCAACGAAGGGCTGGATCTGCCGACCGGCGATTTGTTCGGCGCCGCCGCGGCGGTGGAATACAGCTGTGAACCCAAACTCGACGGCCTGGCGGTCAGTCTGTTGTATCAAGATGGCGTGCTGGTGCGCGGCGCGACCCGCGGCGATGGCACCACCGGTGAAGACATCAGCGTCAATGTGCGCACCGTGCGCAATATCCCGCTCAAGCTGCACGGCAGCGGCTGGCCGGCGACCCTGGAAGTGCGCGGCGAAGTGTTCATGTCCAAGGCCGGGTTCGAGCGGCTCAATGCCTCGCAACTGGAAGTCGGCGGCAAGACCTTCGCCAATCCGCGCAACGCGGCGGCCGGCAGCTTGCGCCAGCTGGATTCGAAGATCACCGCCAACCGTCCCCTGGAATTCTGTTGCTACGGCATCGGCCAGGTCTCGGCGGACATTGCCGACACGCATATCGGCAATCTCAAGCAACTCAAAGCCTGGGGCCTGCCGATCAGCCATGAGCTGAAACTGGCCTACGGCATTGATGAGTGCCTGGATTACTACCGCGACATCGGTGAGCGCCGTAATGCGCTGCCCTATGAAATCGACGGCGTGGTGTTCAAGGTCAACAGCATCGCCTCCCAGCGTGAACTGGGTTTTCGCGCGCGCGAACCGCGCTGGGCCATCGCGCACAAATTCCCGGCCATGGAAGAACTCACCGAGTTGCTCGATGTGGAATTCCAGGTAGGCCGTACCGGCGCCGTGACGCCGGTGGCGCGCTTGAAGCCGGTCAAGGTGGCCGGCGTCACCGTGGCCAATGCGACCCTGCACAACATGGACGAGGTCGCGCGCCTGGGCTTGATGATCGGCGACACCGTGATCATCCGTCGTGCCGGTGACGTGATTCCGCAGGTGGTGCAAGTGGTCACCGAGCGCCGCCCGGACAATGCCCGGCCGGTGCAGATTCCCGAGCAGTGTCCGGTGTGCGGCTCCCATGTCGAGCGCACGCAACTGGTTAAGCGCAGCAAGGGCCGCGAGACCATCAGCGAAGGCGCGGTGTATCGCTGCGTCGGCCGGCTGGCCTGCGGTGCACAACTCAAGCAGGCGATCATTCACTTTGTCTCCCGGCGCGCCATGGACATCGAAGGCCTGGGCGACAAGAGCGTCGAGCAACTGGTGGATGAAGGCCTGGTGAGCTCGCCGGCGGACCTGTATGCCTTGAAGTTCGAAGACATTGTCGATCTGGAAGGCTTTGCCGAACTGTCGAGCAAAAAACTGCTCGGTGCGATCGAGGACAGCAAGCGACCAGGCCTGGCACGCTTCATCTATGCCCTGGGGATTCCCGACGTCGGCGAAGAGACCGCCAAGGTGCTGGCGCGCTCCCTCGGCTCCCTGGAGCGAGTCCAGCAGGCCTTGCCGCAAGTGCTCACGTACTTGCCGGATGTTGGCCTGGAAGTGGCTCACGAGATCCACAGCTTCTTCGAAGATGCGCACAACCAGCAAGTGATCAAGGCGCTGCTCAAGCACGGCCTGCAGATTCAGGACCAGGGCGAGCTGGGCGCCGAATTTTCCGCCAGCACCACCCTCGGCGGGTTCCTCGACAAGCTGCACATTCCGTCGGTAGGGCCGGGCGGGGCGCAGAAGCTGGCTGACAAGTTTGGTTCGCTGGAGGCGGTGATGAACGCCGACTGGCTGGACATGCGTCAGGCGTTGCCGGAGAAACAGGCCAATTCGGTGCGGGAATTCTTCGCCCTGGCGGCTAATCGCCAACTCGCTGAGGCCGCCGAAAAGCAGTTGAGCGATTTCGGCATGCACTGGCAGAGCGAAAAGAAAATCGTCGAAGGCTTGCCCCTGGCCGGGCAGACCTGGGTGTTGACCGGTTCGCTGGAGTTGATGAGCCGCGATGTGGCCAAGGACAAGCTCGAAAGCCTGGGTGCCAAGGTCGCGGGCTCGGTGTCGGCCAAGACCCACTGCGTGGTCGCCGGGCCGGGCGCAGGTTCCAAGTTGACCAAGGCCAATGAGCTGGGGCTGAAGGTGCTGGATGAAGAAGCGTTCGTCGTGTTCCTGGGCAAGCACGGTATTACCCTGTGATGCCATTCGCTGCGGTGCGGCGATCCGATAAGCCAGCTCCTGCAAGATCACCGGGATACAGATGAATTCTGGTCAACGCCAACCCCTGTAGGAGCCGGCTTGCCGGCGAAGGCGATGCCAGCCCTGTCACAAAAAGCGGGAACGATCGATACCTATTCATGATCTAGTCTTGGCCAGTCCCAGGGAGAGATCGCCATGTACCGCTTCTTCGAACAGCTCAGCTCACGCATCGCCGCGCCTTTCATGGCCGAGAGCTCGCGCAACAGCAAAGTCTGGCAGTGCCGCTGCGGGCAGTCGTTATTCTTTCGCAACAGCCAGTGCCTGGCCTGTTCGGCGGCGCTGGGGTATCAACCCGAGCAGAGCCGCCTGTCCTCGCTGCAACCGGGCCAGCAGGCGGACACCTGGCTGCTCGACGCCGATCCCGAGGCGGGCGTGTTCCGCCGCTGCGCCAATCTCGACTCCCCGGCCGCCTGCAACTGGCTGCTCCCGGCCAACGACCATGACGCGCTATGCATTGCCTGCAGCCTGAACCACACCATTCCCGACCTGTCGATTGCCGAAAACCACGAACGCTGGCGCAAGGTCGAAACCGCCAAGCGGCGTCTCGTCGCGCAATTGATCAGCCTGGGTTTGCAGGTGCTTCCCAAAACCTTCAGCGAGGAGGCTGGCCTGGCCTTCGATTTCATCGGAGTAGACCTTGACGGCAAACCCCCGACCACGGGGCATGCCAACGGCCTGATCACCCTCGACATCAAAGAAGCCGACGACGCCCACCGCGAACAGGTCCGGGTGCAAATGCACGAACCGTATCGCACCCTGCTTGGGCACTTTCGTCACGAGGTCGGGCATTACTACTGGGACCGGCTGATCGCCAACAGCCATTGGCTGGAACCGTTCCGCGGCCTGTTCGGCGACGAACGCGCCAGCTACGCCGAGGCCCTCGAGCAGCACTATCAACAAGGCGCGCCGCTCGACTGGCAACAGCAGTACGTCAGCGCCTACGCGACCATGCATCCCTGGGAGGACTGGGCGGAAACCTGGGCACACTACCTGCACATGATGGACGCCGTGGACACCGCGCTGGGGTTCGGCATGAGCGCCCGGGAACTGGACTTCGACTACCAGCCATTTCCCTCCAGCACCCTCTACGACCCGCAGCATCCCGGCGGGGCGGCGTTCCTGTCATTCGTCAACGCCTGGATCGAACTGGCCGGCATGCTCAACGAACTGTCGCGCAGCATGGGTCAACCGGATTTCTATCCCTTCGTCCTGCCACCGGCGGTGATCGCCAAACTGCACTTCATCCACCTGGTGATCCAGCAGGAGGGCGGCAGGGCGGATGAGGTATTGGCACCGTAAGGTTTTACAGGCCGCTGCATGTCCTTGAGCGGCCTCATATTTTTTAATCCGCACGAACGGTTGTAACTTCGTCTCAGATAGGTACAATGGCGCGGCTCGCCGTCAGGTGAGCGTCGTTATGGTGACCCCATCGGTCCCCCCGCAACGATTACCCGTGAACCTGGTCAGATCCGGAAGGAAGCAGCCACAGCGGGAACATTGTGTGCCGGGGTGTGGCTGGTGGGGTTACCACCTTAACGGGCCGCGAATCCCTCTCGCGTTATCTGCTTAAAACCACTTTCCTGTTGCTCTGCCATGGATATCGTCCAGGGCGGATCTTTTGTCGTTTCCGGTTGTTGAAGTCATACCTGAAAAAGGAGGCCGACCTGTCGAACCAACAAGTCGGCCTCCTTTTTCCATTCCTGGCACTAAGGCTTGGACAAGGCCTGATCGACCGCCGCAATCAGCTTTCCCAGTTCCTTTGGGCTGGCTTTATGAATGACGCCAAACAGGTACGCCCGCTGTTCATCTTCATCGCCCGGATCGGCAAAAAAGGCTTTCAGCTTCACTCCCAGCACCTCGGAAAGCAGGAACAGGGCGTCCACGCTGGGGGTATAGGTGCCGGTTTCGAAGCGACTGATGGTTTTGGGGTCAAAACCGGTTTTTTCGCCGAGTTCAGCCTGAGTAAGCCCCGCGACCTTGCGGTAACGCCGGATGGCTGGACCCAAACTTGAAATGTGCATCGCTTAATTCCCATTTGGAATCAAGAACTTAACGATAGATTTCGGTTCATGACAACCGCATGATCCATCACCTTGTCTTGCAAAATGTGATGCATTTCGTAGAATTGCCGATCCGAAAAGACTTTCGATGACCTTTTGTTGAACGCGGGCGCGATGCTAAAAAGCCAGCATGCGTTCTCATTCAGGGCAAGCAGGCAGACCCAAAGCCGCGCTTGAACCTTGTAGAAATGCTAGCTGAATTGGTCTTTTTTGTCCTTTCGCACGGCCTTTCAGATTAGGTGATCTTCGGCTGTCCGGGGCCATCAAACGCTGTTCATGGAGTGACCACGTGTTTCTGCGCAATCCATCACAAAACATCTCTTCCGGGCATCCTGCACTGGTCGAGCGGTGCCACCGCTAGCCACAACGAGCCTGACTCATGGATGAGAAATACCGCAGGGCGGTGGATGCAGCCGCTATTTTTTCCGAGACGGACCTGAGCGGCCGGATCACCTACGTCAATGATCAGTTCTGTGCCGTGTCCGGTTATAGCCGCGAGGAACTGCTGGGGCAGAACCATCGTTTGCTCAACTCGGGCCTGCACTCGGCTGAATTCTTCGCTGGCCTGTGGCGTACCATCGCGCAGGGCAGTGTCTGGAAAGGTGAGATTTGCAATCGGGCAAAGGACGGCAGCCTGTATTGGGTCGAAAGCACCATGGTGCCGGTACTTGATGACGCTACCGGAAAGGTTGATCGTTACCTGTCGATTCGTTTCGACATCAGTGAAAAACGTCAACTGCTGCACTCCTTGCAATGGCGGGTCGGTCACGATGTGCTGACCGGACTGCCCAATCGCGCGTTTCTCTCGGATTTGCTGGATCAGGCCCTCGAGTTCTCGCGCCAGGAAAACATCCCGCTGGCGGTGTGCATGGTCGATCTCGACGGCTTCAAGGCGGTCAACGATGGCTACGGGCATGCCAGTGGCGACCTGTTGCTGGTGGAAGTAGCCAAGCGACTGCGCAGCATCGTGCGCGGTGAAGACGTGGTGGCCAGGCTGGCCGGTGACGAGTTTGTGCTGGTGCTGCGTTATGTGCGTGATCTGCCGGAACTGCGCGCGGCGCTGAACCGGGTATTGGGCGCGATTTCGGCGCCGTACACGCTGCACGGCAAAGAGCTCAATGTGTTCGCCAGTATTGGCGTCACGCTGTTCCCTCACGACAACGAAGATGCCGGAACCCTGCTGCGTCACGCCGATCAGGCGATGTACCTGGCCAAGCAGGGCGGACGCAATCGTTTTCATCTGTTCGACGTGATCCGGGATCGGGAAGTCAAGGTCACGCACCAGACCATCGAGCGAGTGCGTCAGGCGCTGCTGGCGGGTGAATTGCGTTTGCACTTCCAGCCTCGGGTGAACATGCGCCGGGGCGAGGTTGTCGGTTTCCAGGCAGTGTTGCGCTGGGAACACCCCCAGGACGGCATGGTGCCCTCACGCAATTTTCTACCGTTGGTCGAGGAGACGGACCTGATCATCGATATTGGTGAATGGGTCATGGATCAAGTGCTTTTGCAGATGCACCGCTGGCATCAGGGGGGGCAGGGCTGGCCGGTGAGCATCAATATCGCGGCGCGCCATTTTCAGCGGGCGGATTTCGTCGACCGGCTGGGTGAGATGCTCGCCCGGCACGCCGGGGTTGCACCGCAGATGCTCGACCTGGAAATTGTCGAGTCAGTGGCGGTCGAGAATATTCAGCATGTCAGTACCTGTCTGCAGGCCTGCCAGGCCTTGGGCGTGCAGTTTTCACTGGGGGATTTCGGCACCGGGTATTCGTCGCTGAGCTACCTCAAGCGATTGCGAACCCAGACCATCAAGATCGATAAGTCCTTTGTCCGCGACATTCTCCATGATCGGGATGACCTGGCGCTGACCACGGCGGTCATTGGCCTGGCCCGGGCGTTCGGGCGGCAGGTGATCGCCGAAGGCCTGGACAGTATCGAGCAGGGTGAATTGCTGCTGCGGCTGGGTTGCGACGTTGCCCAAGGCCATTGCATAGCGCGGCCGATGCCGCCGGCAGAAGTGCCGGCCTGGGTGCAAGGGTATGTTGCGCCGCTGCAATGGCGGGTACTGCAGCAGACAGCCTGAACCTCGCTACCAGGCATACGAAGATCAAAATGTGGGAGCGAGACCGGCTTGCCGGCGAAAGCCGCCCGGAGCAGGCTCGCTCCCACAGATCAAGGTTTTGCAGGCTCGCCACCGACATAAAGCCGGATAATGTCATCGATCTCCCCGGACATTTTCATCTGCAACAACGTGCGCAAAATGCGCTGCACAGGCACTTTCGGATCATTGCGCACGTAGCAACCGACACTCTGCACCTGTAGCACCGCCACGCCCTGCAATTGCCGATCGGGCAACAGACGCTGATTGAACCAGTCCAGGGTCCATTGGTTGCTCACGGCATAGCGATAGCGTCCGGCCTGCAGTTTTTCCAGCACCTGTTCCTGATTGCGCGCGTCTTCGCGCAGCAGCCGGCCTGTGTCGAACAGCGGTTGCAGGGTCGGGTAGCTGTAGCCATGGACCGTGCCGATGGATTGTCGTGGCAACTGCGCCGGCACCACGAGGATGAATGGGGCGGGCCGGCTGATCAGCACGTCGGGCTGGGTCCAGAGCGGGATGCTCCAGATGTAGTCGCAGGACTGATTCGGCTGCCAGGACTGCGCCGCATAGCAGCGGACGTCGACTTCGCCGTGTTCCATGGCATTTTGCACCCGTGCCCGGGGCAATACGTGAAATTCGGCCGGTACCCCGACCTGGGTCGCCAGGCTGACCATCACGTCGTGCAGAATGCCCTGGGTCGGGCGGCCGCGTTCCAGTTGGATCATCGGCATTGCCCAACTGTCGGGCACCACGAAGCGCAGCGGCATTTCGGCGCCCGCCGCACTCAGGCTCATCAAGAGCCATGCCCCCAAGGCAAGCCGCATAAACGCTCCGGTCCTGAACAATCCCTGGCTGATAAAAGCCCCCCAAAGTGCATCTTAGCCAGATTAGACGAGCGCACCGGATGCAATTTTGGCCTTGCTCCGCTAGCATTAGCCGCTTGTGTTCCTTCGTTGCGACGGTTTTCCATGAGTTATCAGGTTCTTGCACGTAAATGGCGCCCGCGCTCGTTCGGCGAAATGGTCGGCCAGACCCATGTGCTCAAGGCTCTGATCAATGCCTTGGACAGCCAACGGTTGCACCATGCCTATCTGTTCACCGGTACCCGCGGCGTGGGCAAGACCACCATTGCGCGGATCATCGCCAAATGCCTGAACTGTGAAACAGGTATCACATCGACGCCTTGCGGCGAGTGCTCGGTGTGCCGTGAGATCGATGAAGGCCGTTTCGTCGACCTGATCGAGATCGACGCCGCGAGCCGGACCAAGGTCGAGGATACCCGCGAGCTGCTCGACAACGTGCAGTACGCGCCGAGCCGCGGGCGCTTCAAGGTCTACCTGATCGACGAAGTGCACATGCTGTCCAGCCATTCTTTCAACGCGCTGTTGAAGACTCTCGAAGAGCCGCCGCCCTACGTCAAGTTCATCCTGGCCACCACCGACCCGCAGAAACTTCCTGCAACGATTCTGTCGCGGTGCCTGCAGTTCTCCCTGAAAAACATGACGCCGGAGCGCGTGGTCGAGCATTTGACCCACGTGCTGAGTGTCGAGAACGTGCCGTTCGAAGACGATGCGCTGTGGTTGCTGGGCCGCGCCGCCGATGGGTCGATGCGTGATGCCATGAGCCTGACCGACCAGGCGATCGCGTTCGGTGAGGGCAAGGTCATGGCCGCCGACGTGCGGGCCATGCTCGGCACGCTCGATCACGGTCAGGTCTACGACGTCTTGCATGCGCTGATCGAGGGTGACGCCAAGGCGTTGCTCGAAGCCGTGCGGCACCTGGCCGAACAGGGCCCGGACTGGAATGGCGTGCTCTCGGAAATTCTCAATGTGCTGCACCGTGTCGCCATCGCCCAGGCCTTGCCTGAAGGCGTCGACAACGGTCACGGCGACCGTGATCGGGTGTTGGCACTGGCCCAGGCCCTGCCGGCCGAAGACGTACAGTTCTACTACCAGATGGGCCTGATCGGTCGCCGCGATCTGCCGCTGGCGCCGGATCCCCGGGGTGGTTTCGAAATGGTCCTGCTGCGCATGCTCGCCTTCAGGCCGGCAGACACCGAGGACGCTCCGAGGCAGCCGCTAAAGACAGTAGGGATCAGCCAGGCCACAGTTGATTCCGCCCATTCAGTGGCTGCCGCGCGAGTGGCTGCACCGGTCGTGCCTGCGGCAGTTGCACCGGTCGTTTCGGCACCGGTTGCACCGGCGGTTGCGTCGGTAGCGGCTGCTCCAACTCCAGCTCCAGCTCCGGTGCCGGAAGCGGTTGCACCGATAGCCGTGCCCGAGCCGGTAATCGAGGCGGTAGCGGTCGACACCGTCGTCGACCTGCCATGGAACGATCCGGTAGAACCCGAAGTCGTCCAGCAACCCGCGATCGAACCGGTTCTGGACACCGCCGCTGAACAACCCGAATTACCGCCGATGCCATTGCCGACGCCCGACAGCGTCGTGCCGGATGCCCCGGAATGGGCCGCTGCGCCGATCCCGGAACCCTCCGTGAGCGAAGTCGACGCGGCGACACCGGGCATGGACCTGGACGACGAGCCGCCGCTGGACGAGGACTACATCGAGCCGGACATGGATTCGTCCTACAGCTACCTGGACGAACTGGCCAGCGAGCATGCCGCCGAGCCGGCTCCGGAGCCCGAGCCCGAACCGGCCGCCATGCCGGCGACCGGTCTGGCCCTGCAATGGCTGGAGCTGTTCCCGAAATTGCCGATCTCCGGCATGACCGGGAGCATCGCCGCCAACTGCACCTTGATCGCCGTCGATGGCGACAATTGGCTATTGCACCTGGACCCGGCCCACAGCGCCCTGTTCAATGCGACCCAGCAACGTCGCCTCAACGATGCATTGAACCAGCATCACGGGCGTACGCTGACCCTGACCATGGAGCTGATCAAGCCTGAGCAGGAAACCCCGGCCCAGGCCGCATCCCGTCGTCGTGCCAATCGCCAGCGCGAGGCCGAAGAGTCGATCCACGGTGACCCGTTCATCCAACAAATGATGCAGCAGTTCGGTGCGGTGGTCCGTAACGATACTATTGAACCTGTCGAAGCCCTGGTCAGTCAGGGCTAATAACTGAAGGCGTTCGGCCCCAACGGCCGGGCGCGATTTTTATCCAAGTACTTTGAGGTGATTACCATGATGAAGGGTGGCATGGCCGGCCTGATGAAGCAGGCGCAGCAGATGCAGGAAAAGATGGCCAAGATGCAGGAAGAACTGGCCAACGCTGAAGTCACCGGTAAAGCCGGCGGCGACATGGTCACCGTGGTCATGACCGGTCGTCACGACGTCAAGCGCGTGACCATCGACCCAAGCCTGGTCGAAGGCCTGAGCGAAGACGACAAGGAAATGCTGGAGGCGGTATTCGCCGCCGCCGTCAATGACGCCGTGCGCAAGATCGAAGCCAACAGCCAGGACAAGATGTCCGGCATGACCGCGGGCATGCAACTGCCACCGGGCATGAAACTGCCGTTCTGATTCACCATGGAAACGCGTTTTTCCTGAATAAACGCGATCCCCTGCAGGAGCCGGCTTGCCGGCGAAGGACGTCAACGATAACGCGTTCTTCCTGAACAAACGCGTCCCCTGTGGGAGCGAGCTTGCTCGCGATGGTCTCAAGAGCGCCGCGTTTAACCAGTAAACACGCGTTATCGTTGACGTCCTTCGCGAGCAAGCTCGCTCCTACAGGGGCGCGCGTTCACTCAGTCGAACCCGTTATCGTTGCCATGCCCACAGGGGACAGCTCACAGCTTGATCAACACCGACTTCAACTCGGTGTAATGCTCGATTGCCGCATACCCCATTTCCCGCCCGACCCCCGACATCTTGTACCCGCCGAATGGCAGCGCCGGATCCAGGGCGCTGTGGCAGTTGACCCACACCGAACCTGACTTGATCCGCGGAATCATCCGGTGCACCGCCGCCAGATCATTGGACCAGACGCTCGCCCCCAACCCATAGGGACTGTCATTGGCCATGCGCAACGCATCGGCTTCGTCATCGAACGGAATCGCCACCAGCACCGGGCCGAAGATTTCTTCCTGCACCAGCGAGTGCTTCTGATCGACATCGACAATCACCGTCGGCTTGACGAAGAACCCCGGCCCGAACTGCTCGCCGCCGCAAGCGATGGTCGCGCCACTTTCCCGGCCCATTTCGATGTAGCGGTACACCCGCTCCTGCTGGCGCGCCGAGATCAACGGCCCCATCTCGACACTCGGGTCCAGGCCGTTGCCGAGCTTCATGGCGTTGGCAATGTCGGCGATGTCCGCCACCACATTGTCGAAATGCTTGCGCTGCACATACAGCCTCGACCCGGCACAGCAGACTTGGCCCTGATTGAAGAAAATCGCGCTGGCAGCGCCCGCGGCGGCACTCTTGAGGTCGGCATCGGCCATGACGATGGTAGGTGATTTGCCACCCAGTTCCAGGGTGACCCGGGTCATGGAGTCCATCGCGATCTTGCCGATCTGCTTGCCCACGGCGGTGGAACCGGTGAAGGTCAGCTTGTCCACCAGCGGGTTGTGGGTCAGCGCCGAGCCCGCAGTGATGCCGGTGCCGGACACCACGTTGAACACGCCGGCGGGGTACCCGGCTTCCATCACCAGTTCGGCGAGTTTCAATGCACTCAAAGGGGTTTCGTCGGCGGGCTTGAGCACCACGGTGCAGCCGGTGGCCAGGGCCGGGCCGAGTTTCCAGCAGGCCAGCAGCAGCGGGAAGTTCCAGGCGACGATGGCCCCGACCACGCCCACGGCTTCGCGACGGATGAAACTGTGGAATTGATCATTGGGCATCAACGGCATCGACACTTCGACGCTGGAGCCTTCGATCTTGGTCGCCCAGCCGGCCATGTAGCGCAGGAAGTCGATGGACAACTGCACGTCCATGACCTGGGCGACCGCAGCGCTCTTGCCGTTGTTCAGGCATTCCAGTTGCGCCAGCAGTTCGGCGTCGCGCTCCATCAGGTCAGCCAGTTTCCACAACAGGTTCTGTCGCTCCCGCGGCCGGGTGCGGGTCCAGGCCGAATCGTCGAACGCCTGGCGGGCGGCGAGCACGGCACGGTCGACATCCTCGGGTGTGGCCCGTGGCACTACGCACAGCACTTCGCCGGTGGCTGGGTTGTGCAGGGGCATGGTCTGGCCGTCGGCGGCCTCGACCCAGTCACCACCGATAAGCATGCGCGGGGCGCGCTGGATGAATGCCGAGGTGGCGGGAAGCAGGTGGGGGAGGGACATGGCGAAGTCTCTTGTTGTTCGTGAGAACAGGGCTTTCGCAATGGCTGTGCCAAGTGCATCAAAGGGCCTGGCAGCCTTGATACTCAGGGTAGGCAGGTGACGGGAGGGACTGGCGGCAAGGGCAAATTGTCGCAAATCGCGACAGCGGCTGAGACGACGAGCAACCTGTTACAACCTTGAGACCTCCACCATTGAGGAATAGAATTTTCTGGCTCGGTGGATGAAATGACCGACCGTTCATCCGGCACCCCATCTGGCGCGAGGGAGGTAGTAATGTTCCTTTCAACCCTGGAAATTCAAAGCATCATCGAACACAAAATGTTGCCCGCCGTATGCACGTGCGTCATGGAGGCAGACCAATCCCTGACCATTCGGGTCTGCGACTGCATGACGGGCAAAGTGGATCTGGTAGCGAGCCATGTTCCCCTGTGGACCCTGGACAGTCCCCATGCCATCGCGTCGCTGGTGGCGGACATGCGGCAGGAAATCGAGGCGCACAAAAGCATCAATCCCACCTATACCATCTGAATAGGCGTCAGGCCGCACCATCGGGAAACGGTGCGGCCCACGCTGACCGATCAGGCGGAAAACCTCCGGTAGATCTCGTCGAATGTGTCGCCATCCACGGCAGCGAGCAGCTTCCTGTCATCCTTGAGCGTTGCCAGGAAAGTCACCTCGGTTTCCTTGCCGGCCAACATGAAACCGGCAATGGCCCCGATGGGACCGAGCAGCATGGCGCCGGCGACGCCGAAGCCGATGGCATCCTTGATGTTGTTGATCGACCCCTCATTGGCGACTTCTACGCTCTTGAATGAAGAGAGCGGCAGGGTAATGCCGGGCCACGGGTGAAGCGACGTCCTGAGGGTGAAAACGCCGTCCATGTACTCTCCATCACCCTGCAGAAAGTCCCCCGCCAGGACAGTGATGCTTGCCATTTTGGATCCCCTGTAGGCAATCGGTGAATACCCATTTCGCGCTCGGTGGGGATTGCCGTCAATCCTCGGGCGATGAACTGTCCCGGTGGCGGCATCTATGCTGTCTCAGAGTGCAACAGCTGTCGCGATATTAGACGCTGCCGATCTCGTCCAGAGGCGACCGGCTGCCCTTGTCTTCACGTAACTACTTGATAAAAAAGGGTATCGGCAAGCTGGCACGCTCCGTGTATTGCTCATCGCAGACGTTTCTCCTGCCTCCGTCAGCGGTTCGCCGCCGACGGCAGAAACCATAAAAACGATAGCCACAAAAATAAGAAAGCACCGTGCGAGGTTCGACGTTGATGAAGAGAAAACTCCGATCAGGCCTGAGTGCCAGCCTGTTGGCCGTGGCGGCCTGCGTGGCGCTGCATTCGCCTGACAGCCTGGCAGCTCGCGACGCCCAGACCATCCTCAAGGAAACCTGTCAGGGCTGTCATACCCCTGAAGCAGACAACGCCCTGAGCCGCATCAGTCACCAGCGCAAGTCCCCGGAAGGCTGGCTGATGAGCATTGCCCGCATGCAGGTCATGCATGGATTGCAGATCAGCGATGACGACCGCCGTACCTTGGTCAAATACCTGGCTGACACCCAGGGCCTGGCACCCAGTGAAACGGACGGCGTGCGTTATGCCTTGGAGCGGCGGCTCAATACCGTCGAGAAATTCGACGACCAGCTCAGCCAGATGTGCGGCCGCTGCCACTCCGGTGCGCGGGTTGCCCTGCAACGGCGTCCGGCCCAGGAATGGGAGCGTCTGGTGAATTTCCACCTCGGCCAATGGCCGTCCCTGGAATACCAGGCCCTGTCCCGTGACCGCGACTGGTTCGACCTGGCCCGCAAGGAAATGGTGCCGCTGTTGGCCAAGCGTTATCCGCTGGACAACCCGGCCTGGAAAAAATGGCAAGCCGGCGCGCCGAAAGCCGAGACATTGGTGGGCGACTGGAGTTTCAGTGGCCACTTGCCGGGCAAAGGCGAGCTGGCGGGGGTGATGAGCGTCACCGCCGATGCGGGAGACACGTTCAAGGTCAGCGTCAAAGGCCAATACGCCGACGGCAGCCCGTTCAACGGCGACGGCAGCGCGATTCTCTACACCGGCTACGAATGGCGCGGCAACGTGACCATCGACGGCGTGACCATGCGCCAGGTGTTCGCCGCCCAAGGCAGCGCGATGCAGGGTCGGATGTTCGAAGCGGAGCACGATGAGCGCGGTCTCGACTTCGTTGCCGCCAAGCAGGGCAGCAGTCGCCTGCTGTCGGTGCAGCCGGGTTACCTGAAGGC
Source organism: Pseudomonas silesiensis (assembly GCF_001661075.1). Classification (NCBI taxonomy): domain Bacteria; kingdom Pseudomonadati; phylum Pseudomonadota; class Gammaproteobacteria; order Pseudomonadales; family Pseudomonadaceae; genus Pseudomonas; species Pseudomonas silesiensis. The sequence continues at coordinate 4,602,865 of NZ_CP014870.1, read as the reverse complement.
TGGCACCGAGACTGAAGTCACCCTGATCGGCAGCGGTCTCACCGGCAAGCCAGATTTTGGCAAAGGTGTGACAGTGGTCGAAGTCCTCGAGCAGAGCCCGCAACGGATCAAGCTCAAGCTCAAGGCCGCCGCTAAGGCCCAGCCGGGTCTGCGCAACGTCACCGTGGGCACGCTGAAAGGCCCGACCCTGTCGGTCTACAGCAAGATCGCCGAAGTCAAGGTCGTGCCCGAGTTCTCGGCGGCGCGCATTGGTGACGGCGGTGGTTCGACGCCGAAAGTCCAGGGTCGCTTCGATGCCGAAGCCTGGGGCAAGGGCACCGATGGCAAGCCGTTCCGTATCGGCGTGTTCCCGGCGCAGTGGTCGGTCGAAGCCTTCGACGATCGCGCCAGGGAAGATGAAGACGTCAAGTTCGCCGGCACCATGCAGGCCGACAGCGGCGTGTTCACCCCGGGCAATGCCGGGCCGAACCCGCAACGCAAAATGTCCACCAACAATGCCGGCAACCTCAAGGTGATCGCCGCTGTCGACGACGCAGGGAAATCCCTGACCGGCGAAGGCCAGATGATCGTCACCGTGCAACGCTGGAACAATCCACCCATTCCATGAGTTGGCCGATTCCATCGGTTTTCAGACACTTTTCGGAATGACCGCAAGCCCCGTCAAACGGGGTTTGCACAGGAGGTTTGCAATGGGCGCTATCTTGAATCTGGTCGAACGCAACCTGCACGAAGTGCACGTCGACGCCGACCGCATGCTGTTCCACATCCCCAGCAGTTCGCTGTTCGCCAGCGATGAGTTGACGGGCACCATCATCGACACCTTGCGCGGTCCCGGCTGTTCCTCGGAAGACCTGATCCAGCGCCTGGCCGCGCGCTTCAACGGTGAAGAAATTACCGAGACCCTGCGCGAGTTGATGTCCCTGGAACTGGTCAGCGACGGCTCGCCGCTGACCCCCGACATCGGCACCAAGCGGGTCGAGCGCACGGCGATCAATACCGTGGTGCTCAACGTCAACACCGGCTGCAACCTGAGCTGCACCTACTGCTACAAGGAAGACCTGGACAAGCCGTCGGCCGGCAAGAAGATGGACATCGATACGGCAGTGGCGTCGGTGGAAATGCTGCTGCGCGAATCCCCGGACGAGGAGCGTTTCACCGTGGTCTTCTTCGGCGGCGAGCCGCTGAGCAATCGCAAGCTGATCGAGTACATGGTCGACTATTGCGAGAAGCGTTTCCGCGAAGCGGGCAAGTTCGTCGAATTCGTGATGACCACCAACGCGACGCTGCTCACCGAAGAAACCGTGGACTATCTCAATGCCCACCGATTCGGGCTCTCCGTCAGCATCGACGGACCAAAAACCGTGCACGACCGCAACCGCATCACCGTGGGCGGGCAGGGGACGTACGACGTGGTGCGACGCAAGGCCGAGATGCTGCTGTCGCGCTACAACAGCCGTCCGGTCGGTGCGCGGGTGACCCTGACCACCGGCGTTACCGACGTCGAAACCATCTGGGATCACCTGTTCAACGAACTGGGGTTTGCCGAAGTCGGGTTTGCCCCGGTGACTTCCGGGGACATCAGCACCTTCAACCTTTCCAGTGACGAGCTGATCGAAGTCTTCGCCAACATGAAGAAACTTGGCCGACGTTACCTGGAAGCGGCGCTGGAGCACCGCAACATCGGGTTCTCCAACCTGCACCAGTTGATCACCGACATCCACGAAGGCCACAAGAAAGCCCTGCCGTGCGGCGCCGGTTTGAAGATGCTGGCCGTGGATCACAAGGGCGAGCTGAACCTGTGCCACCGCTTTACCGGTTCATCCTTGCCGACTTTCGGCAACGTCCACAGCGGTGTGAAACAGGTCGAGTTGAACGACTTCCTGTCCCAGCGCCTGGACCGTACCAACACCGGCTGCGAAGACTGCCAGATCCGCAACCTGTGCTCCGGCGGCTGCTATCACGAGAGCTACGCCCGCTACGGCGACCCGACCCATCCGACCTATCACTACTGCGAACTGATGCGTGACTGGGTCGACTTCGGCATCGAGGTCTACACCCGGATCATGGCCCACAACCCTGCGTTTATCAGCAGCTACATCACTCCGCGCAAGGCTCACTGATATGAAACATCTCAAGGCAATCAATAATAAGGCGCTGAAACTCGATGAAGCCGCGGCCGAAAACCGCATCGAAGAAGTGGTGGCGATGAGCTCCGTCGCCGGTTGTGCCTCGACCACCGATCCGGGCTGGGAAATCGACGCCTTTGGCGGCGTGTCGTCGCTGTGCCAGCCGATGGAAGCCGACCTGTATGGCTGCTCCGACCCTTGCTGGTGGCCGGCCCAGGTGCCCGACATGATGAGCACCTACCCGGACTGGAACAAGGATGCCCAGGCGTCCAACGACAATTGGCGCAACCTCGGGACTGTCTTTCCAAAAGACAAATGACCGGACAGAGAAGAAGGATTCCAGCATGCACAGCATCAAAGCCTGCGGCCTGGCCGCGTTCGCCATCCTGAGCGCCTGTTCGCTTAACGTTCTGGCGGATGAAAACACTGCGCTCCAAACCGGTCACGAGTACATGGTGACCACCAATTACCCGAACAACCTGCACGTGATCGACCTGGCCACGGACACGCTGTTCAAGACCTGCAAGATGCCCGACGCCTTTGGTCCCGGCAGCGTGCAGTTGTCGCCGGACCGCAAGACCGCCTACGTGCTGAACAACCACTATGCCGATGTCTACGGCGTCGAGCTGGACAGCTGCAAGCAGGTGTTCCACGCCAGCATTACCCAGAAGCCGGGGGAAAAAGCCAGGTCCATGTTCGCCTTCACCGTCAGTCACGACGGCAAGGAACTGTTCACCATCGCCAACCCGACATTGATGCTCAACGATCGCTACGAAGTGCAACAGCCGAGGCTGGACGTCTACGCCACCGACGCCGGCCTGGACGCCAAGCCGCTGCGCAGCTTCCCGGCACCACGGCAGTTGACCATCATGCAGAGTGGCGACGACGGCACGCTGTATGTGGCGGGGGCGGATATCTACAAGGTCGACGTGAATACCGGCAAATTCGACGTGCTGATCCCCAGCCGCCACTGGAAACGCCCGAACTACAGCGCACCGGATGTGCTCTACGTGTGGAACCAGCAGACGTATCGGCATGATTTCTCGCTGCTGTACACCACGGCGAAATTCAAGGACAAAAAGCAGGACCCGGCCACCGCCGAGTACCTGTACGGGCTGTTCAGCATCGACCTGAAAACCGGCAAGACCGAAACCACCGACTTCGGCCCGCTGACGGAAATCTACTTCAGCGGCATGCGCTCACCGAAGGATCCGAACCTGATGTTCGGCGTACTCAACCGCCTGGTCAAGTACGACATCAAGCAGAAGAAAATGCTCCAGGCGGCAACGCTGGATCACTCCTACTACTGCATTTCCTTCAACAAGGACGGGAGCAAGATCTACCTGGCCGGGACGTTCAACGATGTGGCGATCTTCGATCCCGAGACCATGAAGCAGATCGGCAGCATCAAATTGCCGGGTGGGGATATGGCGATCACCACCGCGCAGATATTTGTCCGGTAATTGCGCCGCCTGAGCTGACGCCATCGCGAGCAAGCTCGCTCCCACAGGGTTCCATGGTGTTCACACAATAGTGATCACACTGAAGATCCTGTGGGAGCGGGCTTGCCCGCGATGAGGCCCTCACAGACGCCGCAACATCAAGCCCCTGGCACCGGACACCCCAAATCCCCCTCCTGACACTTCAAGTAATTCTTGAACGTCTCCACCCGAGCCTTGGTCAGGTCAGTGATGCAATTGCCGTAGATAAGCGGATAAGCACTGCCACCCGCCACCCCGGAAGCCGAAAACCTGCACTCGGCATCCCGAAACGCAATCCACGTGCGCTGAGCACTGACCATGAGTTTTTTGCTATCCGGATTGGCCGTCAAGCGCGCAGTGATCTGCTGGTAAAGCGCATTCAACTCCTTGTCCGCCGCCTTGTGCTGCTGCGCCGCACACTGGTTCATCGTGGCCTGATCCGCGGCATTGTCGCAGTCCACGGCATGGGCAAGGGGGGTGAACAGCAAAGGCGACAACGCCAGAAGTACGAGTGGGTGCATGAAGATTCTCGCTGTGGGCATGGAAATAGAGGGCAGTGTAGCGAAGCAGGTGGCCAACCCCTGGTTTTCCCCCTGTGCTGTAATGAGAAGTGCAGGTAAATTGCGAACTTACCGCCGTAAATGCAGCCAAATACTACAGACAGGGTTGCTTGCGCAGCCCGATTGATTCAACTTAGGGTTGGTCTTGTGGTCTTACAGGCCTACTGTTCAGTACAGGAGGTGACTTATGAATCCAGCATCAGATCGCATCGAAAGGAAGATCCTGCTCAAAGCCCCGCGTACCCACGTGTGGCGCGTGCTGGCCAATGCCGAAGCGTTCGGCCAGTGGTTTGGCGTGGCGCTGGAAGGCAAGCGTTTTGTCGCCGGCGAATGGACCCAGGGGCAGGTCACCTACCCCGGTTATGAGCACGTATTGTGGAATGTGTTGGTCGAACGGGTCGAGCCCGAGCGGGTATTTTCCTTTCGCTGGCACCCGTATGCGGTGAAACCGGAAATCGACTATTCCCAGGAGCCGACCACGCTGGTGAAGTTCGAGCTGGAAGATCACCCGGAAGGCACGTTGCTGAAGGTGTCCGAGTCCGGTTTTGATCATATTCCCCAGTCGCGCCGGGAAAAGGCATTTCGCATGGACAGCCGGGGCTGGGAGGAACAGTTGAACAACATTGAACAGTTTCTGGCCGAAGCTGCCAAGGCTCGAGAGCCTCAATGATAGAGAACGCGGGATGCCCTCGACAGCGTGGGTATAGCGAATGTCTTACACGCGAAAGTAACGATGTCGTCTATTCCAGATTGGATCCGAAGCGTAATCTCACCTCATCAACTGAAGCACAGGAAGCGCTTCAGGATCACGGACGATCGGCCATCAGCAAGGATTCGCTCTCGACAGGGAGTCGGCAATGGTCTTGGGAAAAACCCGCTTCGGCGGGTTTTTTTTCGTCCATTGGAAAGTTGCCACGTCCCTTGTAGGAGCGAGCTTGCTCCGGGCGGCGTTTCGACGATGGACGTCAACGATAACGCGTGCTGTCTGGAAGAACGCGCCGCTCTTGAGTCCATCGCCGGCAACCGGTCTCGCTCCCACAACGGTCACATGCGATTCGTTGCCGAATGGTCAATCGCTTACACCAGAGCGCTGTTATGTCCTCTGTTTATGCTTCACCAAGACGCATATTCTGGATCCATCAACTGAGTAGCAGGATGCACTCAGGATCACGGATGATCGACCATAGGCCTGGATGGCCGTAGACAGGATGTCGTATGGTCTTGAGAAACCCGCTTAGGCGGGTTTTTTTGTGTGCGATGGAAAGTCCTCTGTGCATCAAACTGGCCCGGAAGCGCCGGCAGGCATGACTGACTGCCGGGCAGAGTGGATCAGCGCGCTGGCATCTGATCGAGCTTTGCGGCTGCTCGTGCGGTGATTTCGCTGCGTAGTTTCAACGAACCGGCCGCACGTTGCCGGGCTTGCTCCAGCACGCTGCCCGGGGCGGTTTCAGGACTGCCCGAAGCAAACGGCGGCGCCGGCGCGTACTCCAGTTGCAGTTGCACCAGCTGCGCCGTGTCCTGATCGAATAATTCAGCGGCCAGGGTCAGGGCGAAATCGATCCCTGCGGTGATCCCGCCACCGGTCAGCAGATTGCCGTCGCGTACGACCCGGTCCTTCACCGCAATGGCTCCCAATGGTGTTAGCAGGTCGTGGTAGGCCCAGTGAGTCGTGGCACGCTTGCCCTTGAGCAGACCCGCTGCACCGAGCACCAGTGCACCGGTGCACACGGACGTGACATAACGCGCATTGGCCGCCTGGCCCCTGATGAAGTCCAGCGTCTCGTCATCCTCCATCAACGGCCCGACGCCGCTGCCGCCGGGAATGCAGATCACATCCAGCGCCGGGCAATCATCGAAGGTGACGGACGGTTTCAGCATCAGGCCCGTGCTTGCGGTGACCGGCACCAAGTCCTTCCAGATCAAATGCACCTTCACGTCCGGCAGCGAGGCCAGCACGTCATAAGGGCCGGTCAGGTCCAGTTGCTGAAGCTGGGGGAACAACAGAAAACCGATCTGCAACGTCATGGTGTTTTTTCTCAGGAAGTGGGTGGACGGCTTCACTTTAGGCTCGTAGGCTTTGGCGTATACGCCAATCACCCCACGAATTACGCCAAAATGCCGAAAACCATCCGCGTACTCGCATTTCCCAACGTGCAACTGCTCGATGTCACCGGCCCGTTGCAAGTGTTCGCCTCGGCCAACGACATCGCCCGCCAGAAAGGTTTACCGCCGCCCTACGCGCCGACAGTCATCGCCAGCGGCGGCGGGGCAGTGATGTCGTCGGCAGGGCTGGCGTTGCTGGCCGAGCCGTTAGCCGGGGAGGCCAGCGACACCCTGATCATCGCCGGGGGCTGGGGAGTCTATGCGGCGGCGGACGATGCGTCGCTGGTGGCTTGGGTGCGTGAACACGGCACGCAGTGTCGACGGGTGTCATCGGTCTGCACCGGCGCGTTTTTGCTGGCGGCCAGCGGCTGGCTCGATGGTCGGCGGGTCGTGACCCACTGGACCCGCTGCGAGCAGTTGGCGCAAATGCACCCGCGCCTGCGCGTCGAGCCCAACCCGATCTTCATCAACGACGGCCCGGTGTGGACCTCGGCCGGCGTCACTGCCGGTATCGACCTGGCGCTGGCCATGGTCGAGGAAGACCTCGGCCGCACCATGGCCCTTGAAGTCGCCCGCCAACTGGTGGTGTTCCTCAAGCGTCCAGGGGGCCAGTCGCAGTTCAGCGTGACCTTGTCCTTGCAGAAGGAAGGCAGCCGTTTCGACGACCTTCACGCCTGGATCAGCGAAAACCTCACCAAAGACCTCGGCATTCCGAGCCTGGCCTTGCAAGCCGGCATGAGCGAACGCAGCTTCGTGCGCCACTACCGCACAGACACCGGCCAAACCCCGGCCCGGGCGATCGAACTGATCCGCGTCGAAACCGCCCGGCGCCTGCTCGGCGACACCGGTCTACCGATCAAACGGGTGGCGATGCAGTGCGGGTTCGGCAGCGAAGAGACGCTTCGGCGCAGTTTCCTGCGAGCCATGGGGGTAACGCCGCAGGCCTATCGCGAGCGTTTTTCCGTCAGCGCTCAAGCCGATCCAGTAATGCCTTGAACAGATGATTGCTTGAGCCCTATGCAATTGCCCCAAGGGTCCTGTAACCGGGTTAGCAGACACACCTGGTTCCTCAACGACCGTCAGACTTCGGCTTCTGCCACCTGATTGAAATACTTCGACCGATCCGGCGTAAAGGTCACCACCATGTTGGTCCTGGAACAGGTCAATGCCCGTTCTTCACTCAGATCGATATCCAGATCCTCGCCACGCAACCCCTGCCACTGGGCGAGATATTTGAGGGATCCGTATTTTTCGAGTTTTTTCAGGCTGCGGCTGACGCCACCTTTCCAGCCCAGCACCGGCAATTCATCGGCGAGGCATCGTTGGGCGAGGTCGGGGAAGCGGGCGGCGCGTTGGCGGCCGATTTCCCAGCATTTGATCAGGCCTTTGTCGGCGGCTTCCCACAGTTCGTCGCGGTTCAGGCCTGACCGGAGTGGGGTGTCGATGCTGCGGTGGATGCGCTGGGTCATTCTGGTTCCTTGAATTCGGGTTTTGTTGGACAGCTCCGCTGTGCCCGTTGAAGGTGGATGTTAGGGAGGGATGGGGCGGCTGGCAACCAGGTATTTCCGAGGGGCTGGAACCCGATGTCGCGTAGGTAAAGAGCAAGTTCTGTTTAAATTTTGTAGGCCGGCCAGCACAAGCCTGAGGCGAGGTGATTTTTTTTCAGGTGAGCCGTGTTTAAGTTCTTCGTGTAAAAAGCCACGTTCCCGGCATGTTTAGCGGACAGTGGCATTCAGTTGGTTTTATGTTGAGGCTTATGGCCTCTTCGCGAGCAGCTCGCTCCCACAGGGTTTGTGTCGAACCTGTTATTTGCGAACGACGTAAAACCTGTGGGAGCGTGGCTTGCCCGCGAAGGGGGCGACCCGGTCTCACGGCTGCCAGTTATTCTTCTCCCCACTCAATTTCCGATCCAGAAAACACGCCGCGCTGATCAGCGCCAGATGCGTCAGCGCTTGCGGTGTGTTGCCCAGGTGCCGGGCATGGCTGTCGAATTCTTCGGCATACAACCCCAACGGATTGGCAAGCCTCAGCAGTTGCTCAAATTCCAGATGCGCTTTTTCCACCTGGCCCGCCCGGGCCAGGCATTCGACGTACCAGAACGAGCAGGCGGCAAAGGCGCCTTCGGCGCCGGCGAGGCCGTCGATCCCGCTGTCTTCGTTGCGATAGCGATAGACCATGCCGTCGCGCACCAGGGTTTTTTCGATGGCTTGCAGGGTCGACAGCCAGCGCGGATCCTTGGCGCTGACGAAACGCACCAGGGGCATCAGCAGCATCGAGCCATCGAGGGCGGTGCCACCAATGTGCTGGACGAAATGCCCGCGCTCTTCGTTCCAGAAATTTTCCCAGATGTCGGCGTATATCGCCTGTCGGGTCTGGTCCCAGCGGGCGAATGGGGCAGGCAGCGAGCGTTTGGAGGCGAGGCGAATGGCGCGGTCCAGCGCCACCCAGCACATCAGCCTCGAGTGCAGGAAGTGATGTTGCTCACCGCGCATTTCCCAGATGCCCACATCCGTTTGCTGCCAGGTTTCGCAGACTTGATCGACCACTTCCACGGCGTGTTTCCAGCCCTCATGGGAGATGGCATCGCCATATTTGTTGACCAGGTACACCGCGTCCATCAACTCGCCGAAGATGTCGAGCTGGATCTGATCATAAGCCTGATTACCGATGCGCACCGGCACCGCACCGCCATGGCCGGACAGGTGCGACAGTTCGGTTTCCGGCAACTCCTGACGCCCGTCGATGGCGTACAGAATGTTGATTTTCATCGGCTTGCCCTGGCAGTCGCTGACCCGCCCGCGCAACCAGCGCATGTAGTCGTTGGCTTCCTGGACGTATCCCAGGCGCATGAAGGCGTAGACGGTAAATGACGCATCGCGGATCCAGGTGTAGCGGTAATCCCAGTTGCGCTCGCCGCCAGGCGTTTCCGGCAGACCGAAGGTGGCGGCAGCGACGATTGCCCCGTGTTTGCGCGAGGTCAGCAGCTTCAGGGCCAGGGCCGAGCGATTGACCATCTCCCGCCAGCGCCCCCGGTAACTGGATTGGCCGGACCAGTCGCGCCAGTATTTCAGGGTGCGTTCCAGGCACAGCGTGGCACCTCCTTCCTTGAATCGCGGATCATCGATGCCGCCGAGCAGGAACTCGGCACTCTGGTCCTGTTCGAGGGTGAATTCGGCGACTGCCGCATTGTCTTCGATACGCAGCACCTGGTCTGAAGACAGGCGCAGGGACGGCTGGTTGGCGGCCGCGAAGGTCACGTGTCGGTCATCCATGCGCGCGCGGGTTTTGGCGCGGGCGTAGTCATGACGCACGGCGCAGCGCATGTGGATGGTTACCTGGCCACTGACTACCCGAACCCGGCGCATCAACACCGGCAGATCATCCTCGCTGTCGCCGATGGGCAGCAGGTCGGTGACTTCCACCACCGCGCGGTCGCTGAGCCAGCGGGTTTGCAGGACATTGGTGTCCGGCAGGTAAATCTGCTCGCGGCGGGCGCCGGGCAGGTCTGGCGCCAGTTGGAAAATGCCCGCCTCGGGCGTGTCCAGCAGCGAGCAGAAGATCGACGGACTGTCGAACTCGGGCCAGCAGAAAAAGTCCACGCTGCCCTTGTCGTTGACCAGCGCCGCGCTGCACATGTCGCCGATGATGCCGTGGGCGTCGATGGCGCTTTGTCGTTCAAGTTGATAATCAGCCATTGCCGCGAAACTCCGGATAGAGGCTCATGCCGCCGTCGATGAACAAGGTGGTGCCGACGATGTAGTCGGAGGCATCGCAGGCGAGGAAGACCACCGCACTGGCGATATCTTCGACCTCGCCGACCCGGCCATAAGGGATGAGCTTGAGCAGTTCTCGCTCGGCGTCGCCTGCGGTTTCGGAATGATTTATCGCCGTACGGATGGCCCCCGGCGCGATGCCGTTGACGCGGATTCGCTGGTGGCTGACTTCCTGGGCCAGGGTCTGCATCAGCATGTCGACGCCACCTTTGGACGCGGCGTAGTTGACGTGACCGGCCCAGGGGATGCGCTGGTGCACCGAGCTCATGTGGATGATCTTGCCGGCGGCCCGGGACACGCCTTCGCGAACACCTTGCCGGTTGAAAATGCGCAGGGCGGCGCGAGCGCAGAGGAACTGCCCGGTGAGGTTGACACCGATCACCTGGTTCCAGTCGGCGAGGGTCATGTCGACGGTGGCGGCGTCTTTCTGCATACCGGAATTGGCCACCAGAATGTCCAGATAACCGAAGGCGTCAAGGGTTTGCGCAAACAGTCGTTCGACGTCGTCCTCTTTGGAAACGTCGGCACCGATGGCGATGGCGCGGCCACCTTCATCATTGATCTGCCGGGCCAGTGCTTCGGCGGGTTCGGCCTGGGAATGGTAGTTGATCACCACCGCGGCACCGGCAGCGGCCAGGGCCTTGGCAGCCGCGGCACCGATGCCGGAACTGGCGCCGGTGACCAGGGCGACTTGTTGAGCGAGGGAAAGCTGCATGAACGTCAGCGCCTTGAGTTGAGGGCCTAAGTAGCTGACTGGTGTGAGCGGCAGAGAGTTCATTTGGTGACTGCACTGGCCCCTTCGCGAGCAAGCTCGCTCCCACAGTTAATCTCCAGTGCTCGCCAATCGTGCGTTCACAGTCGACCCCTGTGGGAGCGAGCTTGCTCGCGAAGGGGCCTTCACATTCAACCAACAATTACCTGCTTTCCCCTGGATCAGCCATATGGCAACTTGCAGTCCCTTGTCGAGACCTGCACCCCATGGCAAACCCCTACCGCGAGCTATTCAAAGCCCCTGGCTCCAGCGCTTTTGTAATGGCGGGCATGATCGCGCGCATGCCCATCTCCATGACCGGCATCGGCCTGATCACCATGCTCTCGCAACTGCAGGGTGGGTACGGGTTGGCGGGCGCGGTAGCCGCCACGTTTGCCTTGGCCACGGCATTTTGCGCACCGCAGGTTTCGCGCCTGGTGGACCGTTTCGGGCAGCGGCGGATCTTGCCGGTTTCTGCGCTGATCGGCGGCGGGGCGTTGCTGCTGGTATTGCTCTGCACCCGTTTGCAAGCGCCGAACTGGACCTTGTTCCTGTTTGCCGCGCTGGCGGGTTGCATGCCAAGCATGTCGGCGATGGTACGGGCCCGCTGGACCGAGTTGTATCGCGGCCAACCTCAACTGCAAACCGCCTATGCCCTGGAGTCGGTGCTCGACGAGGTCTGCTTTATCGTCGGGCCGCCGTTGTCGGTGGGGCTGTGCGTAGTGGCGTTTCCCGAGGCCGGGCCGTTGGCGGCGCTGCTGATGCTGGCGATCGGGGTCACCGCGTTTGTGCTGCAACGCGACACCGAGCCGCCGGTGCATCCTCATGAGGAACATCATCAAGGTTCGATCATCCGTTCCCGCGAGATTCAATGGCTGGTGCTGTTGATGGTGGCCATGGGCACCATCGTCGGTGTGATCGATGTGGTCAGCGTCGCCTTCGCCCAGCACCAGGGCCAACCGGCGGCGGCGAGCATTGTGCTGTCGGTGTATGCGATTGGCTCGTGTCTGGCGGGACTGGCGTTCGGCGCCTTGCGTTCGAAGGTGCCATTGCCTCGGTTGTTTCTGTACGGCGGGGTGGCGACGGCGGTGACCACATTGCCGCTGCTGCTGGCGACGAACATTCTCGGGTTATCGCTGGCGGTGTTCGTCGCCGGGCTGTTTTTCGCGCCGACCTTGATCGTTGCGATGGCCCTGGTGGAGCAGATCGTGCCACCGGCCAAGCTCACCGAAGGCCTGACCTGGCTGGTGACCGGGTTGAGTATCGGCGTGGCGATCGGCGCGGCCGGTTCGGGGTGGCTGATCGATGCCTTTGGCGCCCGCAGCGGGTTTTGGGTGGCGATCGGGGCGGGGGCAGTGGTGCTCGGTTCTGCAGTCCAAAGCCATCGTCATTTGAAATAGAGATCATTGTGGGAGCGAGCTTGCTCGCGATAGCGGCGTATCAATCAACTTTGATGGTGACAGGCACACCGCCATCGCGAGCAAGCTCGCTCCCACATTTGGATCTTCGACTAATTCACGATCTGCCTCATCCGTTCTCCTAACAGACAACTTTTCGAGGAAAGCCCGGTGACCCAGCTGACATTGCTGTGCCTGCCCTATTCAGGCGCGAGCGCCATGGTCTACAGCCGCTGGCGGCGCAAACTGCCGGAGTGGCTGAAACTGCAGCCCGTCGAGCTGCCGGGCCGTGGCGCGCGGTTTGGCGAACCTTTGCACACCGACATGCGGCGCCTGGCGCTGCAACTGGCCCATGAACAGAAAATTACGCTCAAGGCACCCTACGCCTTGTTCGGCCATAGCCTGGGCGCATTGCTGGCCTGTGAAATGGCCCATGCCTTGCGCTCGCTGGGCTTGCCGGAGCCGGTGGCATTGTTCGCTTCAGGCACGGCCGCACCGACGATGCGGGCCGACTACGATCGTGGCTTTGCAGAACCAAAGACCGACGCCGAGTTGATCGAGCAATTGCGCACCCTCAACGGCACCAGCGAAGAAGTGCTGGCCAATGAAGAACTGATGAGCCTGACGCTGCCAGTCCTGCGCGCCGATTTCCAGTTGTGCGGGCGTTTCGAACCGGTGCAGCGGCCGTTGCTCAAGTGCCCGGTGCATGTGCTCGGCGGCAAGGACGACCGCGCCACCACCGAACAATTGATCGGCTGGCGCAAGGAAACCCACGGCAGTTTTTCCGTGGACATGCTGGCCGGCGGGCACTTTTTCATCCATGACCACGAGGCCAAGGTGTTGCGGGTGATCAAGGACCAGTTGGAGGTTCATCACCGGCGGCATGCCATGCCCGCCAGCGCCTGACCCCTCGACCCCCTGTAGGAGCGAGCTCGCTCGCGAAAGACCCGAGGGCGCCGCTGGGCATCTGGTTTTACGCGTTATCGTTCACGACCTTCGCGAGCAAGCTCGCTCCTACAGGGGTGATCACCCCTGCCGTTAACCTCCTTTCTGATACTTGTTCTCATTCGCTAATTTTTCCGGTCTGCATTCGTTTTATAGGGACGACGTGCCTTTGTGCTTCCCGCCACTGATCCGGATACCCAGAAATGAATGCTGAAGACTCCTTGAAACTTGCTCGCCGGTTTATCGGGTTGCCGCTGGAAAAGCGCCAGATGTTCCTGGCGGCCTTGCACAAGGAGGGCGTTGATTTCGCCCGCTTCCCGATCCCTGCCGGTGTCGAGGCCGACGATCGCCAGGCGCTGTCGTACGCCCAGCAGCGGATGTGGTTTCTCTGGCAGCTGGACCCGCAAAGCGGCGCTTACAACCTGCCGGGCGCGGTGCGCCTGACCGGACGGTTGAGCCTGTCGGCGCTGGAGCAAGCCTTCGCCAGTCTGGTGGCGCGCCACGAAACCTTGCGTACCCTGTTCCAGCGCCAGGCCGATGACACCTTGCTGCAGGTGCCGGCCAGCGCGCCGCTGGTCATAGATCATGTGGATTTCAGCGCCTTGCCGGCCACAGCGCGCGAGCAGGCAGTCGCCGAGGCGGCCGAACAGCAATCCGTGCTGCCCTTTGACCTGTCAGTCGGCCCCTTGCTGCGCGTCACCTTGCTCAAGCTCGCCGAGCAGGAACACGTCCTGCTGCTGACCCTGCACCACATCGTTTCCGACGGCTGGTCGATGAACGTGCTGATCGACGAATTCATCCGCTGCTACGACGCCTTCGAGGCGGGCACCCGGCCGCAACTCGCGCCCTTGCCGATCCAGTACAGCGACTACGCATTGTGGCAGCGTCGCTGGCTGGAGGCAGGGGAGCAGGCGCGTCAGCTCGATTACTGGCAGGCGCAATTGGGCAGCGAACACCCGGTACTGGAACTGCCCACCGATCACCCGCGCCCGGCGATGCCGAGCTATCGCGGCACCCGATACGAATTCGCGGTCGACGCGCAACTGGCCGAGCAACTGCGCACCACGGCGCAGAAACACAACATCACCCTGTTCATGCTCTTGCTCGGCGCCTTCAACGTGCAGCTGCACCGCTACACCGGGCAGACCGACATCCGCATCGGCGTGCCGATCGCCAACCGCAACCGCGCCGACATCGAAGGCCTGATCGGCTTCTTCGTCAACACTCAGGTACTGCGCACCCGGCTTGACGGCCAGACCCGCGTCGACGCATTGCTGCGCGCGATCAAGGAAACCGCCCTCGGCGCCCAGGCTCATCAGGACCTGCCGTTCGAGCGCCTGGTCGAGGCGCTGAAACTGGAGCGCAGCCTCAGCCACACGCCGCTGTTCCAAGTGATGTACAACCACCAGCCGCAGGTCGCGGATATCTCCACCGTCAGCACCGCATCCGGCCTGGCGCTGGGCGTGATCGAGTGGGAAGGGCGCACCACGCAGTTCGACCTGACCCTGGACACTTATGAGAAGCGCGGCAAGCTGCACGCCGCGCTGACCTACGCCAACGACCTGTTCGACGCCTCGACCATCGCGCGCATGGCACAGCACTGGACGCACCTGTTGTACGGCATGGTCAGCGATTCGCAGCAGCGCATCTGTGATTTGCCGCTGCTGGAAAAAACCGAATATCAACGCATCGTGCATGACTGGAATCGCCCTGACGAAAGTTTCGCCCAGGACCTGTGCATTCACGCACTGATCAGCCAACAAGTCGCGCAAAACCCGACGGCACTGGCGGTGACCTTCGCCCACAAGCAACTGACGTACGCCGAGCTCGATACCCAGGCCAATCGCCTGGCCCACAAACTGATCGAGCTGGGCGTCGGCCCGGAAGTCCGGGTCGGCGTGGCGATGCAGCGTTCCGACACGCTGCTGGTGGCGCTGCTGGCGGTGCTCAAGGCCGGTGGCGCCTACGTGCCCCTGGACCCGGATTACCCGGCCGAGCGGGTCGCCTACATGCTTGAAGACAGCCGCGCCCTGGTGCTGCTGACCGAGCAATCCGTCGCGGCGACACTCAATGTGACGGCCGACACCCAAGTGCTGTTGATGGAACACGGGCCATGGGCCGATTACCCCGGCAGCGCCCCGGTGACTCCGATCACCCCGGACAACCTCGCCTACGTGATCTACACCTCCGGCTCCACCGGCAAACCGAAGGGCGTGGCCATCGCCCACCGCAACGTGCTGGCGCTGATCGACTGGTCCAAATCGGTCTACAGTCATGAAGAGATTCAAGGCGTTTTGGCATCGACCTCGGTGTGCTTCGACCTGTCGGTGTGGGAGCTGTTCGTTACCCTGGCCAATGGCGGCTCGTTGATCATCGCCCGCAATGCCCTGGAATTGCCGCACCTGTCGGCCCGGGATCAGGTTCGCCTGATCAACACCGTGCCGTCGGCGATCAACGCCTTGCAGCGCGACGGGCAGATCCCGTCGGGCGTGCGCATCATCAACCTCGCTGGCGAGCCGCTGAAGCAGAGCCTGGTGGACGCCCTGTATCAGCAGTCGACCGTCGAACACGTCTACGACCTGTACGGCCCCTCGGAAGACACCACTTATTCGACCTGGACCCGTCGCGAGGCCGGTGGCCACGCGAATATCGGCCGCCCGTTGAAGCACACCGCCAGCTTTGTACTTGATGCCGAGTTGCAACCGGTGCCCCAAGGCGTATCGGCCGAGCTGTATCTGGCCGGTGCCGGCATCACTCGCGGTTACCTGGCGCGACCGGGCATGACCGCCGAAAAATACGTGCCGAACCCGTTCGCCAGCAACGGCGAGCGCCTGTACCGCACCGGTGACCTGACCCGTTATCAGGCCGACGGCACGCTGCAATATGTCGGTCGCATCGACCATCAGGTCAAGGTCCGTGGCTTCCGCATCGAACTGGGGGAGATCGAAGCCCGGTTGTTGCAGCAAGACCCGGTCCGCGAGCTGGCGGTGCTGGCGCAGGAGGGTATCAACGGGCAGCAACTGGTCGCCTACCTCGTACCGACCGATCCTGCGTTGCTGGCTGATATCGACGCTCAAGCGACCCTGCGGGAAACCCTGAAAGCAGCGCTGCGTCAGCATCTGCCGGACTACATGGTCCCAACGTTCCTGCTGTTCCTCGGACAATTGCCCCTGACCCCCAACGGCAAGCTCGACCGCAAGGCCTTGCCGGCCATCGACGGCACTCAACAACAACGTGAACACGTCGCGCCACGCAGCACCCTGGAAAAAGCCCTCGCGGCGATCTGGCAGGACGTGCTGGCCATCGACAACGTCGGCCTGGAAGACAACTTCTTCGAACTCGGTGGCGATTCCATCGTTTCCATGCAAGTGGTCAGTCGCGCGCGTCAGGCCGGGATCCTGTTGAGCCCCAAGGATCTGTTCCAGCACCAGACCATCCGCAGCCTGGCCCAGGCCGCTCGCAGTGGCGAGCAGCAATCGATCGACCAAGGCCCGGCCACTGGCGCGGTGGCGTTGGCGCCGGTGCAACAGTGGTTCTTCGAGCAAACCATTCCCGAACGCCAGCACTGGAACCAGTCGCTGCTGCTGGTGCCGCGCGAGGCGTTGAATGCCGCGGCGCTGGGTCGCGCTTTAGAGCAATTGCTGACTCATCACGACAGCTTGCGCCTGCGTTACCAACACACCGAAAACGGCTGGCAGCAGGCTTACGCCGCACCGACCGTTGAATCGGTGCTGTGGCAGCGCCAGGCGCAGTCGGTGGAAGAACTCACCGCACTGTGCGACGAAGCCCAACGCAGTCTCGACTTGAAAAACGGCCCGTTACTGCGCGCGCTGCTGGTCTCGATGGCTGACGGCACCGAACGTTTGCTGCTGGTCATTCACCACTTGGCCGTAGACGGCGTTTCCTGGCGCGTGCTGCTGGAAGATCTGCAGCAGTTCTACAGCGGCAACCCATCAACGGTGAAAACCAGTACCTATCAGCGCTGGGTCACCCGTCTGCAGGATCATCTTCCAGCCTTTGAAAACAGCCTCGGTCACTGGCAGGCCCAGTTGCAAGGCGCGCCCACCGATCTGCCCTGCGATCGTCCGCACGGTGCTCTGGAAAACCGCTTCGAGCACAAGCTCGAGCTCAAATTCGACACCGAGCAAACCCGCAAGCTGCTGCAGCAAGCGCCGGCGGCTTATCGCACCCAGGTCAACGACCTGCTGCTGACCGCACTGGCGCGGTCGGTGTGCCGCTGGAGCGGGCAGGGCAGCACGCTGATCCAGCTCGAGGGCCATGGCCGCGAAGACCTGTTTGAAGACACCGACCTGACCCGTACCGTCGGTTGGTTCACCAGTCTGTTCCCGGTCAACCTGATGCCTGCCAGCGACCTCGGCGCCTCGATCAAAGCCATCAAGGAACAACTGCGCGCCGTACCGGACAAAGGCCTGGGCTACGGCGCATTGCGCTACCTCGGCACCGCGGCGGTTCGTGCCGAACTGGCAGGGCTGGCGCAACCGCGCATCACCTTCAACTATCTGGGCCAGTTCGATCGTCAGTTCGATGACACGGCGATGTTCGTACCGTCCACCGAAGGCAACGGGGTGGCGCAGGACCCATCGGCACCACTGGGCAACTGGCTCACCGTCGAAGGCCAGGTCTATGGCGGCGAGTTGTCCCTGAGCTGGGGCTTCAGCCGCGAGATGTTCGACACCGCGACCATCCAGCGCCTGGCCGACGATTATGCGCTGGAGCTCAGGGCGCTGATCGCTCACTGCTGCGTCCTTGAATCGCCGCAAGCCACGCCATCGGACTTCCCGCTGGCGCGCGTCAGTCAGGCGCAACTCGACGCATTGCCGGTCGCGACACTGGAAGACCTTTACCCGCTGTCGCCGATGCAGCAAGGCATGCTGTTTCACACCTTGCATGAGCCCGAAGTCGGCGCCTACATCAGTCAGCTGCGCCTGGACATTCAAGGTCTCGATCCGCAGCGATTCGCCCAAGCCTGGCAAACCGCGCTGGAGCGTCACGACATCCTGCGCAGCAGCTTTCACTGGCAAGGCCTCGACACCGCGCACCAGGCGATTGTCCGTCAGGTGGCGCTGCCGCTTGAAGTGCTTGAAGCGACCGACACCGATGCGCTGGCCGACGCCGAGCGCGCCCAGGGTTTCGAGTTGGGCCACGCGCCGCTGTTCCGCTTGAAGCTGGTCCGCATGGACACCCATGATTGGCACCTGATCTACACCAGCCACCACATCCTGATGGACGGCTGGAGCAACGCGCAGTTGCTCGCCGAAGTGATCCAGCACTACGCCGCCGGGCAATCGCTGCCAGCGCCGACGGGACAATACCGCGATTACCTCGGCTGGCTGCAGCAGCAATCGGCCACCGCTGGCGAGCAGTTCTGGAAAGCGGCATTGGCGCCGCTGGAAGCCCCGACCTTGCTGGCCGAAGCCCTGCGTCCACCGGTGGGCGCCGAGGGCAGCGAAGCGTACCGCGTCGCCCTCGACAGCCGCGCAACCCAGCGTCTGGCCGAGTTTGCCCGTCAGCAGAAAGTTACCCTCAACACCGTGCTGCAGGCAGCCTGGAGCCTGTTGTTGCAACGCTACACCGGGCAGGATTGCGTGGTCTTCGGCGCTACCGTGGCCGGCCGATCCGCACCGCTGCCAGGAATCGAAGAGCAACTGGGACTGTTCATCAACACCTTGCCGCTGGTCTGCGCGATGAAGCCGGATCAGACCGTCAGCCAGTGGCTGGGCGAGCTGCAAGGGCTGAACCTGGCCATGCGCGAGTTCGAGCATGTGCCGCTGTACGACATTCAGGGCTGGGCGGGGCAACAGGGTGCTGCACTGTTCGACAGCCTGCTGGTGTTCGAAAACTTCCCGGTGGCCGAAGCGCTGAAACAGGGCGCACCGGCCGGCCTGTCGTTCGCCAACCTGCACAACCACGAGCGCACGCACTACCCACTGACCCTGGGCATCGAGTTGGGCGAAGGCCTGAGCCTGGACTTCAGCTACGATGCGGCGCGATTCAGTGCGGCCCAGGTTGCCCAATTGTCGGCCAACCTGCAGCACCTGCTGACGCAATTGGTCGCGCTGCCGGATGCGGCACTCGGCGCGCTGGAGCTGCTCGATGCCGCCGGCAGAGAGGCTGTGATTGCGATCAGCCAACCGGCGGTGGTCGAGTTATCCACAACCCGTCTGGTGCACGAACAGATCGCTGCTCAAGCCGCCGCCACGCCAGATGCGCTGGCATTGCGGGTTGATGGTCAGGGCCTGAGCTACGGCCAGTTGAACACTCAGGCCAATCGCCTGGCTCATCGTCTGATCGAAAACGGTGCCGGCCCCGGCAAGCGCGTCGGCCTGGCACTGCATCGCGGTCCGCAACTGATCGTCAGCCTGTTGGCGGTGCTCAAAAGCGGCGCGGGCTATGTACCGCTGGACCCGAAATACCCGGCCGAGCGCCTGGCCTACATGATCGACGACAGCCGACTCGACCTGCTGCTGTGCGAGTCCGGCCTGCTGGAAGATGTGCCACTGTCGACGGGTGTGCGGCGTCTCAGCCTCGAAGACAGCGCCGGTTTCCCCGACAGCGATCCGCCAAACCATGCGGTCGCCGAAGACCTTGCCTACATCATCTACACCTCCGGCTCCACCGGCCAACCCAAGGGCGTCGCCATTGCCCATGGGGCGCTGCGCGAGTTCTGCCAGACCGCCGCCGACTATTCGCGGCTGTCAGCTTCGGACCGCGTGCTGCAGTTCGCGACTTTCAGCTTCGATGGCTTCGTCGAGCAGTGCTTCCCGGCATTGTGCGTCGGCGCGGCGCTGATCATGCGTGGCGACGACCTGTGGGATGCCGGTCGACTCGCCGCCGAAATCGTCCGGCAAGGTGTGACCGTCGCGGACTTGCCGGCGGCTTACTGGTATTTGCTGGCGCGCGAATGTGCGAGCGGCGTGGTGAGCAGCCTGGGCGATTTGCGCCAGGTTCACGTCGGTGGCGAAGCCATGTCGGTGGAAGGTTTGCGCTTGTGGCATCAGGCCGGTTTGAGCCCTGTGCGGTTGCTCAACACCTACGGCCCGACCGAGGCGACCGTGGTGTCCAGCGTTCATGAATGCCGTCTCGAGGATGCCAGCGACGCGTTTGGCATCCCGATCGGTCGCGCCATCGCCGGTCGCGCGCTGTATGTGCTGGACGCTGCCGGCCAGCTGCTGCCCAACGGCGGCGTTGGCGAATTGTGCATCGGCGCTCCGGCCAGCCTGGCGCAAAGCTACTTCTATCGCCCGGCGCTGACCGCCGAACGTTTCCTGCCGGACCCCTTTGCCCGTGAGCCGGGCGCGCGCCTGTACCGCAGTGGTGACCTGGCGCGCTACAACGCTGACGGCAATCTGGAATACGTCGGTCGCATCGACCATCAAGTGAAGATTCGCGGCTTGCGCATTGAAATGGGCGAGATCGAAGCCTGCCTGCAAGCCCATGAGGAAGTGCGCGAAGCTGCCGTCATCGCCCAGGACGGGACGCAACTGGTGGGGTATGTCGTCGCCAGCGGTGCAGTGGCTTCCCAGGCTGAATATCTGGAAGAACTCAAAACCGTTCTGCGTCAGTCGCTGCCGGAATACATGGTGCCAAGCCATCTGATCCTGCTGGCCAGACTGCCGCTCAACAACAACGGCAAGCTCGACCGCAAGGCCTTGCCGCGCGTTGAAGCAAGTGATGCACAACGTGAATTCGTAGCCCCCGCCGAAGGGCTGGAAACGCAACTGGCGCTGATCTGGCAAGAGGTGTTGCAGGTCGAACACGTGGGTCGCAACGACAATTTCTTCGAGTTGGGCGGTCACTCGCTCCTGGTGCTGCAGGTGATCTCCCGCGTACGTCAGCAGTTGCAGCTGGAACTGTCCGTGAGCAGCCTGTTCTCTGCCGCGAATCTGGCGGAGTTTGCCGAGCGTGCTGCACGGGCGAGCATCAGCGGCCAACCGGTCCTGCAACGTGCGGCGGCCGATCAGCCTCAGATCCTGTCTTACGCCCAACAACGCCAATGGATTCTCTGGCAGCTGGATCCACAGAGTCCGGCCTACAACATTCCGGCCGCACTGCGCCTCAAGGGCACGCTGAACCGCGAGGCCCTGCGCGAAGCCTTCGCTCAATTGCAGGCCCGTCACCAAACCCTGCGCACCACCTTCGAACAGGACGGTCAGCAGGCACGTCCCGTGCTTCACGAAAACCTGTCGCTGCAACTGGAAGAGCGCCATTGCGATCAGTTGTCGATCGACCGCGCCGTGGCCGAAGAAATCGCCCGGTCGTTCGACCTGCGCAACGGCCCGCTGTGGCGCGTATTGCTGCTGCAAGTCAATGCCAACGAGCATGTGCTGGTGCTGACCGTGCACCACATCGCCGCCGATGGCTGGTCGATGCAGGTCATGGTCGATGAATTCAGCACGCTGTATCAGGCCGGTGTCGAAGGGAAGGCTGCGAACCTGAATAGCTTGCCGGTGAACTACAGCGACTACGCCCGTTGGCAGCGCGACTGGCTGCAAGCCGGCGAGGGCGCACGGCAACTCAACTGGTGGCGCGAGCAACTGGCAGGCAGCCAGGCACCGCTGGAGTTACCGAGCGAACTCACCCGTCCGGCCCGTCGCACCGAGCGCGGCGCCAGCCTGGCATTGAACGTTGATCGCGCGTTGCTGGCCGGTTTGCGTCAACGCGCCCAGGAGCAACAGGTGACCTTGTTCATGCTGTTGCTGGCGAGCTTCCAGACCTTGCTGCATCGCCAGAGCGGCCAGTCGAGCATCAGCATCGGCGTGCCGAGCGCCGGGCGTTCGCGCATTGAAACCGAAGGCCTGATCGGCTTCTTCATCAACACCCAGGTGCTGCGAGCCGAGATCGACGGGCAGCAGACTTTCAGCACCTTGCTGCAACAGGTCAAACACAATGCATTGGGCGCGCAGGCCAATCAGGACTTGCCGTTCGAGCAGTTGGTCGATGCCTTGCAGCCGGATCGCAGCCTCAATCACAGCCCGTTGTTCCAGGTGCTCTACAACCACCAGCAGCAGTTGGGCGCCAGCGTCGAGCGCACTGTCGCCGACTTGCAAGTCGAGCGTCTGCAATGGCAGCAGCACACCACGCAATTCGATCTGGTGCTCGATACCCAGGAGCAGGGCGAAACCCTCGACGCCAGCCTGACCTACGCCACGGATTTGTACGATGAAGCGTCCATGCTGCGCCTCGCCGAGCAGTGGCTGAACCTGTTGCGAGCGGTGGTCGAGGATCCGCAGCAGCGAGTCGCGGAACTGCCGTTGCTGCAAGCGCCGCACTACGATGAGCTGGTCCAGCACTGGAACCCGGCCTTCGAGGTGCAGCCGCCGTCGCCAACCTTGCACCAATTGATCGAAGCCCAGGCTGCGCAACGTCCGACTGCAATCGCGCTCACCTGTGAAGGGGAACGGCTGACCTACGCCGCACTCAACGCCCAGGCCAACCGCCTGGCGCGCAAACTGCGCGAGCAGGGCGTCGGTCCCGAGGTACGGGTCGGCATCGCCACCGAGCGGGCAATGCCGCTGGTGGTCGGTTTGCTGGCGATCCTCAAGGCCGGCGGCGCCTACGTGCCACTGGACCCGCAATACCCGGCCGAGCGCCTGAGCTACATGATCGAAGACAGCGGCATCGCGCTGCTGCTGACCCAACAACACCTCATCGATGGTTTACCGTCCCGCGACGGCGTGCAGGTATTGAGCCTGGAATCGTTGCGACTGGACGGCTACAGCGCCGACAACCTGCCGTCGCTGGCGGCCCCGGAAAACCTCGCCTACGTGATCTACACCTCCGGTTCCACCGGCCGGCCAAAAGGCGCATTGCTCAGCCATGGCAACGTCGGGCGTTTGCTCACGGCCACTGCAGCCGAATTCAACTTCGGCCCGTTCGATGTCTGGACCCTGTTCCATTCCTACGCCTTCGATTTCTCGGTGTGGGAGCTGTTCGGTTCGCTGTGCACCGGCGGGCGCCTGGTCATCGTGCCGTATGACATCAGCCGCGAGCCGCAAGCGTTCCACCGTTTGCTCTGTGATGAGGGCGTGACGGTGCTGAACCAGACGCCGAGCGCGTTCCGTCAACTGTTGCCGATCGTCTGCGCCAGCCCGCGAACCCTGGCACTGCGTCAGGTGATCTTCGGCGGCGAAGCCCTCGAAGTCGCCAGCCTGCGTCCATGGTTCGAACGCTTCGGCGACCAGCAGCCGACTCTGGTCAACATGTACGGCATCACCGAAACCACAGTGCACGTGACCTACCGCGCCCTCCGCCTGGCCGACCTCGATGGCAAGGCCCAGAGCCCGATCGGCCTGCCGATCCGCGACCTGCGCTGGTACTTGCTCGACAGCCAGTTGCAACCGGTGCCGATGGGTGTAGCGGGGGAGTTGTACATCGCCGGCGCCGGCCTGGCCCGGGGTTATCACGGACGTTTCGGCCTCACCGCCGAACGCTTCGTGCCGAGCCCGTTCGATGCCGCGCAACGCCTGTATCGCAGCGGCGACCTGGCCCGTCAGCGGGCCGACGGCAGCATCGACTACCTCGGCCGCATCGACCAGCAAGTGAAGATTCGCGGCTTCCGCATCGAGCTGGGGGAAATCGAGGCCGCCTTGCTGGCGCAGCCAGGCGTACGTCAGGCGGTGCTGAGCGTGCATGTTGGCGACGGTGGGCCGCAGCTCTGCGCCTATGTCGTCGCCGAACACACCCCGCACGACCCGATCGCCTGGCGCGACACCCTACGCGCGGCGCTCAAGGTAGACCTGCCGGACTACATGGTGCCGAGTCACTGGCTGCTGCTGGAGGCCTTGCCCCTGACCGGCAACGGCAAGCTCGACCGCAAAGCTTTGCCGCTGCCCGATGCCGAGGACTGGCAACGACCGTTCGAAGCCCCCGAAGGCGACCTCGAACAGCAATTGGCGGCGATCTGGGCCGAGGTGCTCGGCGTGGCGCAGATCGGCCGGCGCGACAACTTCTTTGAATTGGGCGGGCATTCGCTGCTCGCCGCCCAGGCCAGCGCCCGCGTGGAACTGGAACTGGGCATCGAGCTGCCGCTGCGCGCGCTGTTCGAATCCACCGACCTGCAGGCTTATGCCGCCATGGCCGGGCAACACGCCCCGGCTAACAACGATGCACGTCTTGATGCGCTCGAGTCGCTTCTGGACGAGATGGAGATCAACTGATGGAACACACCACTGCCCAGCGTATCGCCAGCCGCTTTGCCGGCCTGCCTGCGGACAAGCGCCGCGAATTCCTGCAACGCATGCAAGAGCAGGGCGTGAGCTTCGGCCAGTTGCCGATTCCGCCCGCCGCCGAGCCGCAAGCGAGCTTCGAACTGTCCTATGCGCAGCAGCGCCAATGGTTCCTCTGGCAGCTAGATCCGCAGAGTTCGGCGTACAACATTCCGGCTGCCCTGCGTCTGCACGGGCCGCTGAATGTCGCGGCGTTGCAGCAGAGTTTCGACGTGCTGCTGGAGCGGCATCAGAGCCTGCGCAGCCGTTTTGTCGAAGACGACGGCCAAGTACTGCAGACGCTGGCCGAATTCACTTCGTTGCCGATCGACCAGATCGACTTGCGCGGCGAATCTCAAGATCAACGCCTCGATCTGGCAATGAAAACGGTCGAGCTGGACATCGCCCGGCCGTTCGATCTGCAGCACGGCCCGCTGCTGCGGGTCAGCCTGGTGCAGCTCGATGCCGACGACCATGTGCTGTTGCTGACCCTGCACCACATCGTCACCGATGGCTGGTCGATGGGCATATTGGTCGAGGAGTTCTCCCGGCTCTACGCGGCCCATTGCCAAGGGCAGGGCGCTGCGCTGGAAGCACTGCCGATCCAGTATTCCGACTACGCCCTGTGGCAACGCCGCTGGATGGAAGCGGGCGAGCTGGAGCATCAACTCAACTGGTGGCGCGACACCCTGGGCAGCGAACAACCGCTGCTGGAACTGCCGACGGATCGCCCGCGCCCGGCGCAACCGAGCCAACGGGGCGCGCGTCTGGATTTTGCTCTCGATGCGGGTTTGGCCAGCGGCCTGATGAGCCTGGCCAGACAACGCGGCGTCACGCCGTTCATGCTGTTGCTGGCGAGTTTCCAGGCCTTGCTCTATCGCTACAGCGGCCAGTCCGACGTGCGCGTTGGCGTGCCGATTGCCAACCGTAATCGCGCGGAAACCCGGGGCCTGATCGGCTTCTTCGTCAACACCCAGGTGCTGCGCGCCGAACTGGACGGGCGCCTGCCGTTCAGCCAGTTGCTCGACCAGACCCGCGCCGCTTCGCTGGACGCCCAGGACTATCAAGACTTGCCGTTCGAGCGCCTGGTGCAAGCGCTGCAAGGTGAACGCAGCCTGAGCCACAGCCCGCTGTTCCAGGTGATGTTCAACCACCAGCAAGCCAGGCCGGCGGCGGTCAGCGGCTTGCTCGCCGGGCTGCGGGTCGAGGCGCTGAACGCCACGGCCCACACCACCCAGTTCGACCTGCAACTGGACACCCAGGAGGAGGGCGACCAGCTGTTCGCCAGCCTGACCTACGCCACCGATCTGTTCGACGCCGAGCGTATCGAACACCTGGCTCGCCATTGGCGCAACCTGTTGGCCGGGGTGCTGGCGAATCCGCAATGCCCGCTCGCCGAGCTGCCGTTGCTGGATGCCGACGAGCGCCTGCGCATTCTGGATGACCTCAACGACACCGCCCAGGTTTACCCGGGCGAAGTCTGCGTTCAGCGGCATTTCGAAGAGCGTGTGATTGAAGACGGTGACGCGACCGCCTTGGTGTTCCAGGGCCAGTCCTTGAGTTACGCCGAGCTGAACCTGCGCGCCAACCGCCTGGCCCATCACTTGCGCGCTCGGGGTGTCGGTCCGGAAGTACTGGTGGGGATTGCCTGCGACCGCTCGCTGGAAATGGTCGTCGGCCTGCTGGCGATTCTCAAGGCCGGTGGCGCCTATGTGCCGCTGGACCCGGAATACCCCCTCGATCGCCTGAGCTACATGATCGAAGACAGCGGCATTTCGCTGTTGCTGACCCAGGAGCATCTGCTGGCGCAATTGCCGACCCCGGACAGCGTGCGCACCTTGTGCCTGCACTCCGAAAATGACTGGCTGAGCGATCTGCCGGGCACTGATCTGCCGAACCTTGCCGTCGCAGAAAACCTCGCCTATGTGATCTATACCTCCGGTTCCACCGGCAAACCCAAAGGCGCAGGCAACCGTCATGTGGCGCTGCACAACCGTCTGGAGTGGATGCAGGAAGCTTACAACCTGCTGCCTACGGACCGCGTGCTGCAAAAAACGCCGTTCAGTTTCGACGTGTCGGTGTGGGAGTTTTTCTGGCCGCTGATGAAGGGCGCCACCCTGGTCATCGCCGCGCCGGGCGAGCATCGCGATCCGCAACGGCTGGCCGCGTTGATCGTCGAGCAGGCGATCACCACGCTGCACTTCGTGCCGTCGATGCTCTCGGCGTTCATCGGTGCCGACGAGTCGCTGGCCTGCACCTCGTTGCAGCGGATCATCTGCAGCGGTGAAGCGCTGCCGATGGAGCTGCAACGCCAGACCTTGCGCAGCCTGCCTCAAGCCAGTCTCTACAACCTCTACGGCCCGACCGAAGCGGCCATCGACGTGACCCACTGGACCTGTGTGGAAGAAGGCCGCGACAGCGTGCCGATCGGCCGGCCGATCGCCAACCTGTGTACCTGCATCCTCGACAGCGAACTGCAACCCTTGCCGCTGGGTGCGGTGGGTGAGTTGTACCTGGGCGGTGTCGGCCTGGCTCGCGGTTATCACCGTCGTGGCGCGCTGACCGCCGAACGTTTCGTGGTCGACCCGTTCGGCAGCGGCGAGCGCCTGTACCGCACCGGTGACCTGGCGCGCTACCGCGCCGATGGCGCCATCGACTACTGCGGGCGGATCGACCATCAAGTGAAGATTCGCGGTTTGCGCATCGAGCTGGGGGAAATCGAATCGCGCCTGCAAGAACATGCCGACGTGCAGGAAGCCGTGGTGCTGGCCCTCGATTGCCCGAGCGGCAAGCAATTGGTGGCGTACATCGTGCCGCAGGATCGAGCCTTGGTCAGCGCCAATGTCGAACAACAAGGTGCGTGGCGCGAAATCCTGAAAAGCCATCTGCTGGCGAGCCTGCCGGATTACATGGTGCCGGCCCAGACCGTGCTGATCGAACAGATGCCTCTGAGCCCCAATGGCAAACTCGACCGCAAACGACTGCCTGCGCCGACCGCACAAGTCAGCCAACGTGCCTTCGAAGCACCGCGCAGTGAACATGAACAGGTGCTGGCGCAGATCTGGCAGGATGTTCTGGGCGTGGAACAGGTCGGACGGCAGGACAATTTCTTCGAACTGGGC
This sequence comes from Pseudomonas silesiensis, assembly GCF_001661075.1. NCBI lineage: Bacteria > Pseudomonadati > Pseudomonadota > Gammaproteobacteria > Pseudomonadales > Pseudomonadaceae > Pseudomonas > Pseudomonas silesiensis. The sequence continues at coordinate 4,575,382 of NZ_CP014870.1, read as the reverse complement.
GGCGACTCGATCATTTCGATCCAGGTCGTCAGCCGTGCCCGTCGCGCCGGCCTGAGCCTGCAACCGCGGGATCTGTTCCAGCAGCAAACCTTGCAAGCGCTGGCGGCTGTCGTGAAAGAACAGGCCGCGCCGCTGGCGCAACAAGGGCCGGTGGACGGCGTGCAAACGCTCACGCCGATCCAGCGCTGGTTCTTCGACGAGCCGATCCCGCAGCGTGCGCACTGGAACCAGGCCGTGCTGCTGGTACCGCGGGAAACCCTCGAATTGCCGCGCCTGCAAGCCGCTCTGCAACGTTTGCTCAAGCAGCATGATGCCCTGCGTTTGCGTTTCAGCCAGGTCGCCACGACACCGCAATCCCTGCAGGACCCCTGTGGGAGCGAGCCTGCTCGCGATGGCGGTGGGTCAGGCAACATCGATGTTGCCGGTGCTGGCCTCATCGCGAGCAGGCTCGCTCCCACAGAGTGGTCGGCGCGTTATGTCGGTGCCGACAGTGCCGACGTCGTCGACATGCTCTGGACCGCCCGCGTGGCCAGCGATGCCTCGCTGGAATCGGTGTGCGACGAAGCCCAGCGCAGCCTGAGCCTGCAAGACGGGCCGTTGCTGCGAGTCGCGTTAATCGCTCAGGCCGATGGCACCCAGCGTTTGCTGTTGGTGATCCATCACCTGGCGGTGGACGGTGTGTCCTGGCGGGTGTTGCTGGAAGATTTACAGGCGGCCTACCAAGGGCAAGACCTGCCGCCGAAGACCAGCTCGTTCCAGGCCTGGGCCGACAAGCTCGATACCTATGCGCGCTCCGAAGTCGCTACAGACGAAATGGACTGGTGGCAGGCGCAGCTGAGTCAGGCGAACGAGTCGCTGCCAGCCGCCAATGCCCAGGCCAGCCAGGCCGGGCATCTGCGCCAAGGCGTCAGCATCGGCCTGGACCGCGAACAGACCCGCCAGCTGCTGCAGCAGGCGCCGGCGATCTACCGCACCCAGGTCAACGACCTGCTGCTGACCGCCCTGGCCCGCACCCTCAGCCGCTGGACCGGCCACGCATCGGCGCTGATCCAGCTCGAAGGCCATGGCCGCGAAGAGCTGTTCGACGACATCGACCTGACCCGCACCGTCGGCTGGTTCTCCAGCCTGTTCCCGGTGCGCCTGACGCCGACCGCCGACCTTGCCGGTTCGATCAAGGCGATCAAGCAGCAGCTGCGCGAGATCCCTGGCAAAGGCATGGGCTACGGCCTGTTGCGCTACATGGGCGACGCCTCGACCCAGGCGGCGTTGGCCGCACTGCCGCAAGCACGAGTCACCTTCAACTACCTCGGGCAGTTCGACCAGAGCTTCGCCGAGGACGCGTTATTCACTCCGGCCACTGAATCCAGCGGTGCCGCACAATCGGCAGACGCACCCTTGCCGAACTGGCTGTCGGTGGACGGCCAGGTCTATGGCGGCGAACTGAAACTGGACTGGACCTTCAGCCGCGAATGCTTCGACCGGCGCGAGATCGAAGCGCTGGCTGCGGATTACCAAAACGAGTTGCTGGCGCTGATCGCCCACTGCCTGAGCGATGGCGCAGGCGGCGTGACCCCGGCGGACTTCCCGCTGGCGCGTCTGAGCCAGGCGCAACTCGATGGCCTGCCGGTGCCGCCGGCGCAGATCGAAGACCTGTATCCGCTGTCACCGATGCAGGCCGGCCTGCTGTTCCACAGCCTCTACGAATCCGAATCCGGCGCCTACGTAAACCAGCTCAGCGTCGAAGCCCGCGGCCTCGATGCCGAGCGCTTGGGCCGCGCCTGGCAAGCGGTGCTCGACACCCACCCGATCCTGCGCAGCAGTTTCCACTTCCCCGACGGTTTCGAAGCGCCGGTGCAGCTGGTGCATCGTCACCTGCACTTGCCACTGACCTGCCTCGACTGGCGCGACCTCAATGATCAGGCCGAAGCGCTGGCGCAGTTGATCGACAGCGAACGCCTGCAACTCGATTCGACCCGGGCGCCGCTGATGCGCCTGACCCTGGTGCGCCTGGACGACGAGCGCCAGCAACTGATCTACACCCACCATCACCTGTTGCTCGACGGCTGGAGCAACTCGCTGCTGTTGAGCGAAGTGCTGCAGCGCTATGCCGGGCAAGACGTGCAGGCAACCACCGGGCGTTTCGCCGACTATATCGGCTGGCTGCAACGACAGGACGCCCAGGCCGACGAGCTGTTCTGGCGCGAGCAACTGGCGACCCTGGACAACCCGACCCTGCTGGCCCAGAGCCTGGCCCATGGCAACAGCAAAAACCTGTCGACGGCGGAATTTGCCGACCATCGCCAGACCTTCGATGTCGCCACCAGCAAAGGCTTCAGCGACTTTGCCCGCCAGCAGAAAGTCACCCTCAACACCCTGGTGCAAGGCGCCTGGGCACTGTTGCTGCAACGCTACAGCGGCCAGCGCAGCGTCGCGTTCGGCGCCACTGTGGCGGGGCGCCCGGTGGACTTGCCGGGGGCTGAAAGCCAGCTCGGCCTGTTCATCAACACCTTGCCGGTGATCAGCAGCCCGGACGCCGTCGAAAGCGTCGAACACTGGCTGACCCGTTTGCAGGCGCAAAACCTGGAACTGCGTGAGCATGAGTTCACCGCCCTCGGTGACATTCAGCGCTGGGCCGGGCGTGCCGGCGAGCCGCTGTTCGACAGCCTGCTGGTGTTCGAAAACTTCCCGGTGGCCGAAGCGCTGCAACAGGGCGCGCCGGCCGGTTTGAGCTTCTCGATCCCGCGGAACCATGAACGCACCAACTTCCCGCTGACGCTGGCGGCCACCGCCGAAAGCCAGCTCAGCCTGAACTGGAGCTACCAGTGCGCGCACTTCAGCAGCGACGCCATTGCCCGCATGAGCGAGCACCTGGCTGCATTGCTGGCAGCGATGGTCGCCGCGCCCCAGGCGGCATTGAGTGAACTGGATTTGCTGACCGCCCCGGAGCGTGCGCAACAGTTGCTCGAGTGGAACCCGGCGTTCACCGCGCAGGAAAACCCGCTCTGCGTGCATCAGTTGATCGAAAACCAGGCCGTCATCCGTCCGGACGCCACGGCGCTGATCTTCAACGACCTGGCATTGAGCTTCGACCAGCTCAACCGTCGTGCCAACCAGTTGGCCCATCGCCTGCGCGAGCTGGGCATCGGCCCGGAGGTGCGGGTCGGCCTGGCGATGCAGCGCTCGCCGGACATGATCATTGGCCTGTTGGCGATCCTCAAGGCCGGCGGCGCCTACGTGCCGCTGGACCCGGCGTACCCGGCCGAACGCCTGCGTTATCTGATGGACGACAGCGGGATTTCGCTGCTGATCAGCCAATCGTGGCTGCGGGAAAAACTGCCATTGCCCGAACGCTTGTCGGTGCTGGAAATCGACCGCGAACCATTGGACATGATGTCGGAAACCAACCCGGTCAACCTGACCTGCGGCGAGAACCTGGCCTACCTGATCTACACCTCGGGCTCCACCGGCCGGCCCAAAGGCGTGAGCGTGGCCCACGGTCCGCTGGCCATGCATTGCCTGTCGATCGGCGAGTTGTATGGCATGACCCCGGACGATCGCGAGCTGCAGTTTGCCTCGATCAGCTTCGACGGCGCCCACGAGCGTTGGTTGACGCCGCTGGTGTTCGGTTCGGCGGTGATGCCCCGGGACGACGAGTTGTGGAGCGTGGAGCGCACTTGCGCCGAGATCGAAAAGCACGGCATCACCATCGCCTGCTTCACCCCTACGTACCTGGCGCAGATCGCCGATTTCATGGGCGAAGCGGGGCGCGATCTGCCGATCCGTTCCTACACCCCGTGCGGTGAAGGCATGGCCAAGCACGCGTTCGATGAGGTGCAGCAGGTGCTGCAACCCAAGCGCCTGATCAACGGTTATGGCCCGACGGAAACGGTGATCACGCCGCTGATCTGGCTGGCGTATCCGGATACCGAATTCGACTCGGCGTTCATGCCGATTGGCCGGCCGGTGGGCAACCGCAGCGCCTATATCCTGGACGGCGGCTTGCAGCCGTTGCCGGTCGGCGTGGCGGGCGAGTTGTACCTGGGTGGCGAAGGCGTCGCCCGGGGTTACCACCAGCGTCCGGACCTGACCGCTGAACGTTTCGTGCCGGATCCCTTCGTGCCGGGTGGCCGCTTGTATCGCAGTGGCGACCTTGCGCGGTTCCGCGCCGATGGTGTCGTCGAGTATTTGGGCCGTATCGACCAGCAAGTGAAGATTCGCGGGTTCCGTATCGAGCTCGGTGAAATCGAAGCCTGCCTGATGGAGCATGAGGGCGTGCGTGAAGCCTTCGTGATCGACCGCGAAGGCCCGGTGAGCCGGCAGTTGGTCGGTTATGTGGTGCCGCGCGATCCGCTCGCCGATGAGCAGGATTTGCGTGAAGTGCTGACCGCTCACCTGCGCAGCCGTCTGCCGGCGCACATGTTGCCGGCGCATTTGATGTGCTTGGCCGCGTTGCCGCTGACGCCGAACGGCAAGCTCGACCGTCAGGGTTTACCGGCCCCCGAAGCTTCCCGTGAGACCCACGATCAAGTGGCCGCCGCCTCGCCAGCCGAAGCCTTGCTGGTGGAGATCTGGCAGGAACTGCTGGGGCTGGAGTCGGTGGGCGTCACCGAGAACTTCTTCGAACTTGGCGGGGACTCGATCATCTCGCTGCAAGCCGTGAGCCGTGCCGGGCAGCGCGGGCTGGTGTTCAGTCCGAAGCAACTGTTCGAACAGCAGACCATTCGGGCACTCGCTACGGTGGCGACCAGTCGTGAAGCGACGTTGGTAGAAGCGCCGAAAGTCCCTGCTTTTGCGCTGGTGCCGCACATTGACTTCGCCGCTCGCGAAGGTTTGCAAGACCTGTATCCGCTGTCGCCGATGCAACAAGGCATGCTGTTCCATTGCCTCGATTCGCCGGAACTGAACCCCTACGTTAACCAGTTGAGCGTGGCGGTGGACGGACTGCAGGTGCCGCGCTTCCGTGCGGCGTGGCAGACCCTGGTCGAGCGTCACGAAGTGCTGCGCGCGGCGTTCCGCTGGCGCGATGGTCTGGCCGATCCGCTGCAAGCGGTGTTCGCCGACGTCGAGTTGCCGATCGCAGAACTCGACTGGCGCGACCGCACCGACACCGAGCAGGCGTTGGGCGAACTGGCGGCAGCGGAACAAGCCAAGGGCTTCGACCTGAGCTGCCCGCCGTTGATGCGCTTTATCCTGGTGCGCCTGGGTGAAGATCGCTACCAGATGATCTGGATCTACCATCACCTGCTGCTGGACGGCTGGAGCGCCTCGCGACTGTTGGCCGACATGCTGCGCCTGTACCACAACGACAGCCTGCCGGCCCTGACCGGTCGTTACGCTGACTACATCGCCTGGCTGCAACGTCAGGACGGCTCGCAGGCGGAAGGCTTCTGGCGCGAGCGCCTGGCGCTGCTCGAAGAACCGACCATTCTGGCCAAGGCTTCCGGTGCTGCAGGTTCCGGCCACGGCGTGATGTACAGCAACCTCGACGCCGAGGCGACGCGCAAACTGCACACCTTCGCCAAGCGTCAACGGGTGACACTGAACACCCTGGTGCAAGGCGCCTGGCTGTTGCTGCTGCAACGCCACAGCGGCCAGCGCAGCGTCGCGTTCGGCGCCACGGTGGCGGGGCGTCCGACCGGGCTTGCCGGGGCGCAGGACATGCTCGGGCTGTTCATCAACACCTTGCCGGTGATCCAGACCCTCGACCCGCAACAGCCGCTGGGCGAGTGGTTGCGCGCGTTGCAGGATTACAACCTGATGGTCCGCGACTATGAGCACACGCCGTTGTCGGACATTCAGCGCTGGGCCGGGCAGGGTGGCCAGGGCCTGTTCGACAGCATCATCGTGTTCGAAAACCATCCGGTGGACCGTGCCTTGAAAGGGGGCGAGGAGGGTGAATTGCGCTTTGCCGAAGTCGGCAGCGGCGGGGTCACCAACTTCCCGATGGACTTGATGGTCAGCGCCAACGAAGAAGGGCTGGAAGTCGAATACCTGTTCCTGCGCGATCGCTTCAGCGAGCTGGACGTTGAGCGGATTCGTGCGCAGCTTGAAGGCTTGCTGCGTGCGTTGCCTGAGGATGCTACTTGTCTGCTGGGCAATATCGGTTTGCCTGAAGCGGTTATCAGCCTGCCGCAAGCGAGCGATGACCCTGCCGATCTGCTGCACGCCTTCAATCAGCATGTGTGCAACCAGCCGCAGAAAATCGCTTTGATCTGTGAGGATCGGCAAGTCAGCTATGCCGAGCTTGAGGCCCAGGCCAATGGGCTGGCGCAGCATTTGATCGGTCGCGGTATCGGTGCGGAAAGTCTGGTGGCTGTTGCGCTGCCACGTTCGGAACGCACCATCGTCGCGTTCCTTGCAGTGCTCAAGGCCGGTGCGGCTTACTTGCCACTGGACCTGGCGTACCCGGCCGAGCGACTGGCCTACATGCTCAGCGATTCGGCCGCCAGCCTGTTGCTCTGCGACAGCGATCTGGGCGAACGACTGACCCTGGCCGACAGCCCGCCACGTCTGTTGCTCGATCAGCTGAGCGTTGGCGACGGTGTTGAGCGCCCGATGTCCAATCCATTGCCGGGACACCTGGCTTACCTGATTTATACCTCCGGTTCCACCGGCCAGCCCAAGGGTGTGGCCGTGGCGCGCGGGCCGATTGCCCGGCATTGCCGTGGCATCATCGAGCTCTACGAGCTGGCACCGCGCAGCCGCGAGTTGCACTTCATGTCGTTCGCTTTCGACGGCGCTCAGGAGCGCTGGCTGAGTGTGATGTTGGCCGGCGGCAGCCTGGTGATCCGCGACGACAGTCTGTGGACCCCGGAGCAAACCCTGGACGTGCTGCATCGTCACAACGTCACCGTGGCCTGCTTCCCGCCAGCGTACCTGCAACAAATGGCCGAAGTGGCCGAGCGCCTGGGCAATCCGCCGGCGGTCGAGGTGTATTGCTTTGGTGGTGATGCGGTGCCGGAAGCCAGTTTCGAGCAGGTCAAACGCGCTCTGCGTCCGCAGCGTCTGGTCAACGGTTACGGCCCGACCGAGACCGTGGTCACGCCGCTGTTGTGGCGCGCCGAGATCAGCGAAACCTGCGATGCGGCCTATGCGCCGATCGGGCGTGGCGTAGCGGGGCGTGGACTGTATGTGCTCGACGCGGACCTTAATCCATTGCCGGTCGGTGTCAGCGGCGAGCTGTACCTGGGCGGCGAATGCCTGGCCCGCGGTTACCACCAGCGTCCTGGCATGAGTGCCGAGCGTTTCATCCCCGATCCGTTCGAGGCCGGTGGCCGCATGTACCGCACCGGCGACCTGGTGCGCCAGCGTGAATGTGGGTTGATCGATTACCTGGGACGGCTTGACCAGCAAGTGAAGATCCGTGGTTTCCGCATCGAGCTCGGCGAAATCGAAGCCCGCCTGCGCGATTGCGCCGGGGTGCAGGATGCCGCCGTGGTGGTGCACGACACGCCGACCGGCAAGCAATTGGTGGGCTATGTGGTGGCTGGCGGTGCTGTTGGGCTGGATCGTCGCTTGAAGTCTGAACTGCAAGCGCAACTGCCGGACTACATGGTGCCGGCACGGATCATGGTGCTGGAACGCTTCCCGCTGTCGGCCAACGGCAAGCTCGATCGCCGCGCACTGCCCGCACCTGAGTGGGCGCTCGGCGGTTACCGCGCACCGCGCAACGCACTGGAAACGGCGCTGACCGCGATCTGGCAAGAAGTGCTGGGCGTGCCGCAAGTGGGCATCGACGACAACTTCTTCGAACTGGGTGGCGACTCGTTGCAGGTGCTCAAAGTGATTTCGCGAGTGCGCAGCCAGCCGCAACTGGGCTTCGAATTGAAGCTGCGCGACCTGATGCAGAAACCCTGCATCGCCGAACTCAGTGGCTATCAGGCTGCCGAGCCGGCGTCTGCGCCGGATCCGCTGCTGGCGCTGAATGCACGAATCCCCAACGTGCCGGCGCTGTTCTGCCTGCACGCCGGTTTCGGCACGGTGTTCGACTACGAACCGCTGGCGCGGCGCCTGGAAGGACGGCGCACGGTGTACGGCCTGCAATGCCGGATGCTGCTCGATCCGCAATGGCAGGACGCGTCGCTGCTGGCCATGGCCCAGGCCTATGCGCAACGGATTCGCAGGCAACAGCCTGAAGGCCCGTACTACTTGCTCGGCTGGTCGCTGGGTGGCGCGTTGACGCAACTGGTTGCCCATGAACTGGAATCCCAGGGTCACACGGTGGCGTTTGCCGGGCTGGTCGACAGCTATGTGGCGGGCACGGCAGAAGCGGGGGACTGGCGAGAAGATTTGGCGGACTTCTTGAAGTTTGTCCTCGGTCAGCCGTCTAAAGAAACACAGGCGTTGATTGCCGCGAAAGCCGCAGGCCTGAACGAACGCGAAGGCGCCGCCGCCGTGATCGAAGCGGCCATGCACGGCTCCAATGACCACGCGGCGTTGGGCGCCAGTGAACTGACGCAGATCTTCGCCACCGGTTCATCGCTCAAACACCTGACACTGGCGCAACGACAACTGCCGGCGATCCAGGCCATGGCCCATCGCTGGTGGGTGGCCGGGCGCGACGACGAACGTCGGGTGTTCGAAGCCCAGGTTGGCGCCCATGGCGTTGATCGCCTATTGGCCGGTGGACACTACGAACTGCTGCGCGGCGACGAATTGCTCGACGAACTCGAACACCTGCTGGAGCGCCGCATGGCCACCGCATAAAACAAAGCCTCCTGTAGGAGCGAGGCTTGCCCGCGAAGAACGATAACGCGGTGTGTCTGGAAAAAAAGCGGCGCTCTCAAGTCCTTCGCTGCGGTGCGGCGATCCGACAAGCCAGCTCCTACAGGGGATCTTCGCTCGATTCAATATTGTGTTCCGCCCGACCATTGACCCTATTGCGTAAAAGGATTCATCCCATGGCCGTCTTGCCAGAACTTGAAGCATTTCTCGAACTCGCCGAATTCGGCCGCCTGACCGGCAAAAGCCGCGCCATGCACGAACAGTCGCCGCAACAGGCACGAATCGACTTCGAAGCCTCCTCGGGGTTTCTCGACGTGCCGCTGGACAGCGTTGCCTGCGAGGACTTCACCATTGCCGCACGGGACGGCCATAGCCTGTCGGCACGCCTGTATCGCGGCGGCAAATCGATCGATGGGCTACAGCCCGTAATGCTGTATTTCCACGGCGGTGGCTACGTGGTCGGCAGCCTCGATTCCCACGACGCACTGTGCCGACGCCTGGCGGCCCAAGGTGGTTTCGCCCTGTTGACGGTGGATTACCGCCTGGCACCGGAATGGCGTTTCCCGACCCCGGTGCAGGACGCCTGCGATGCCGGCAACTGGCTGGTCCGCGAGGGCTCAGCCCATGGCCTGGACGCATCGCGGGTGGCCGTAGCCGGTGACAGCGTCGGCGCGACCCTGGCCACGGTGTTGTCGATCATGGCCGTGCGCGAACCTGCAGAACCACTGTTGAAACCCAAGGCGCAAGTGCTGGTGTATCCAGTGACAGATGCCACCACCAAGCGCGCCTCACACCGCGACTTCGCCGAAGGCTACCTGCTGGAGACACCGACGCTGGACTGGTTCTACGCCCATTACGCCCGCACGCCGCAGGACCTGGCGGACTGGCGCTGCTCGCCGTTGCTGGCTGACGATCTGTCAGGCGTTGCGCCGGCACTGGTCTACCTGGCCGGGCATGACCCGTTGCATGACGAAGGGCTGGCGTATGCCGAGCTTCTGCGTGTTGCCGGTAATGAGGTGACGCTGCTGGAACAGCCGGGCATGACCCATGACTTCATGCGCATGGGTGGGCTGCTGAGTGAAGTGGAAGGGATACATGCGCAAGTGGCTGGGTGGGTGCGGGCGCGACTTTGAGTTGAAATGACAATGCCCGCCATTCCTGATTAAAGAATGGCGGTTGATTATCTCTGATCAAGATCAGCTAATATTTTATTAGGATAATTAAATTAGTCTTGCGTAAAAAAACTGTCGTAACCCGCTCGTCGTATTTCCGAATCTTCATTGAGGCATTTGATGGATTCAAGAATTTTCTCATTATTTCTGACTATGATTTTGCTAAAACCCTCGAAGCCCTCTCCCATCACTGGAGCATCTCGTTCATGAATAATGTACAGAAGTCCATTATTTGAAAATTTAATTTTAACATCGATTCCACCCGGCAGTGGCTCAGTCTCCATAATGAAATTTCGATCAGGGGGCAGGAGCTTTTCTGGAAAAACAAACTCGATCATTTTTTTATCTATGTCAAAAACTCTGTACTGAGCAAAGCCTGTTAAATTGCTAAGGTTCTTAGATGCACAAATTCCTGCAGTTTTATATTCTGCCTTGCAGAGAAGGATGACTTGTTCATCTGATGAACATAGATCATTGTCCTCGGTAGTAACTATCTCCTCTGCAATAATGGCCGTAGAGGCACAAAAAATGAAAAATATTAAGAGTTTTCTCACGAGATTATATATCCATAATTAATTTTATATTATTCAAAATTTCCTTTCGCTCATGCAAGCCATTTTGTCCACCATTAATTATCTGCGTTGTTTTTTCTATATCATCTTCATCTGCAGCCAAATTAAAGTTAGTCATCGCACAGTAAACGAATGCTGACTCTACCCCATATTGCAGTTCATCAATGATGAGGTCAGGGTTCACTACAAAATCTTTTAGATCGCTTGGATTTGCGGTGTTGTGAATCCTAGTGTAGCGCTCGTAGTTAAAGCGACCAGTAAGTTGAATAATTCCTCTGCCCCGATAATTATATCCATCTTGCGTTTCTTCCCCTCTGTTCCCCATTCTGTCGGCATATACATAACTGAGTAATTTTATCGCGTTGTTGGCGTAGAGATGTTCATGGCTCCAGAGCTTGCTTCGAAGCCGACCCAGATCGCAGTCATCCTCTCCTGTGTTGTAATTTTTTTGACCTCCTTTGCATCCAAATATCTCGCGCATTCTCCTAGGGCTGTAATTACCGTTTTCGCTTTTTACTTTGAATTGGCTTTCGTGACCAACTTGCGCAAGAAAATGTACAATGCGCAACGGTGTATCGATTTTATACGTAGGGGCATACATATTTAGATAAGGCAAAATTTCTTGATGATAATTGGAGGTTCCTTGCGGATCTGCAGCTTTCAACATCTCCATGGTGATTAGCTCTTGCGTTTCCGAAAACAAGCCTGCCAACCCAATCGGATGAAAGTGGTATGGCCTCCCCCAAGACGGCAACCCCACCTTATCCGCAACTTCCCCCCACCAACTAATTTCTTTTATCCGCTGTTTCTCCGCCAACCAATTCAAGTGCGGCGTCGAGCCGCTATGGCCGAGCAATTCATCCAGCGCATCCCATTTCTTCGGCTGGTGAAACCATTCGCTTTCCTTGCGCAGGATCAATTGCGAGATCGCTTGCGCGTGGGCCGGTAGGCGCAGGGCTGCTTGCAATTCTTCGGCGGTCATCTTTCCGTCGCGATTACGGTCGATGATGTCGTACAGCCGGCTCTTCATCGGCCCGTGATTGTCTTTTTCAGCCAGAGGGCGAAATTGCTCGCGTTGCGCATCGCTGAAGCGGTTGACAGCGCTAAAAAACGACGCCATAGCGTGCTTCGGCATGCTGAAATCGAAAATGACGTCGTAACCTTCCCAGGACCATGAACTGAACCAAGGCGTGACGCCGACTTCTTCGCACACCCAGCCTGTGAGGAGGTTGTTGTTCGCGTCATGCAGTAGTCCATCGAGGCGATACCAGTTGCGAGCTTTGTGCACACTTGTCGCGGCAACGATAATTTTCTCCTCTGCCCGCAGACCATCCAGCACCCTTTTGGGGAGCAGCAGGTCGGCGGCACTGAGTGGACTGTCTGCACTCATCGCCTTCAGTTGTGCGGCCGTGACATTGTCTTCATGAGCCACGACGGCGGTGCCTTTGGCCAGTTTCAGCCAGGTTTTATCTCTGTCCGGCAGGCGCTTAGCCCATTCGCGGCTGGCCTCGATGAACATATCGATGTCATCGCCACTGAACACTTCCAGGTGGAGCTTGTGTTCCGGCTGGTCCGCGCCGCTGTCCTGATATTTACCGAGGTGACCGATCAGATCCCCTGCCTTGATGGGAACGGGCTGGTCGAGCACCACTATACGATCTGCTGCCAAAGGTTCCTGTTCGCCTTCCAGCCAGTTGAAATGCACGTACTGGTTGATGCGCTCCAGCTTGCGGAAATCGCCCTCTCCGCTGACAGTGACGATCGTTCCAGTCGGCAGCTCTGCAATCACCTTGCAAGGAATGATGGGTTCAGCTCGAACATTGACCAATGCTTTCGACGACGTGATGCGGTACTCGTTGCCAGCAATCGGTTGCAGGATGCTGGCGGCGATGTAGCCCGCTAGCGAGCCATCGGCCTTGATCAGCTCGGTGGGGCCAAGACGGTTTTCCAGCTTGCGGTAGAGCCCGGTACCACTGACGGTCACTTTTGCTCCGCGTGGCAGCAGGTCAATTACCTTGCCCTGCTTCCTATCCATGTGACGCACGTTCAGGCCAGGCCGATCCAGCCGGCCGGAGCGGAAGTCGTTCGCTGTCTGCTTGACGCGCAGGGTAGGGCTCTGCGGCCAGAACGTTGGACGCGCGATGGCAGAGTTCTTCTGATACACCGCCCAATCTTCCAAGTGCATGTACAAGCTGTAGAAGGTCAGGCAGGGCGGTGTGTCCGTGCTGCCTTCGATCTTCGGTGGTTGTAACCGATGGCGCACCAACACGAAGTTGCGCGAAAAGGGTTTGCCGACGGTAATGGTGTTGACGAAGTAGCGCGTGGTCGGCGCCTGCGTGTCGACACGGTAGGCCACCACTTCACCGTCAGCCAGACAGTGCACGGATTTATCCGGGGGGATGCCGGTACCGCTGTCGAAATGCACGCCGCCGTGAAACAGCCCGCTGCGGCCGATCGGGTAGTAACCCGCGGCGGCTTTGGCCATGTGAGTCAACTGTGCCAACGGATTGCCCGTGTCCTTAAGCGGATGACTCCAATTCTTCAGCGGCTGCAATACGTCGACGCTGAATTCCGAGGCCGTAGATGTCTGGACTGGCCGGGTATCGGGCGTCGGCAAGACTGGGACGCTTGGCCCATCAAATCGCGCGTCCCTGCGGTTGTCGTGAAATCCAAAAAGTCGGGAAAGCAAGCTGGCCATGTTGAGTGTCGCTCCTTGTTCTGCGTAAAGAGTCCGGCAGAGAAATCCGTCAGTCCCAAGGACTTCTGGATGGCGTATGGGGAGGCTTTATGTCCGCCCTCGATTCAAACGCTCGACAGCTTTCTAGAAGCTGATAACGATTGAAATAGGATGCGTCCGAAATGCGCGTAGGACGCTTCCGGGCGTTGGGCTGTCAGATCTGTAGGAGTTTTTTTAGGTGTGGTTGAAGGCATTGCGCCGAGGGTTGTTCGATCTCTATCCGGAGCTTTTTGCATGTGATTTTTTGCGTGTTTAAAAGCCAACCAGGTTCGTTCCCGAAAGCTACACAGCCTTGCGCCGTTGCCTACAGTTACGCCAGAATCCGCCGGCTTGTGCGACTTGGGGGCGCTCGGTAACTTGATACCCGTCACTGATCATCAGTGATCGGGTTTAGTAGCCCGTCGTAGTTAAGTCGTACAAGCTAATCAGTCAGGGTCTCAATCCTGCACTTGATGGTGGCTGTGCGCAGGGCACTCTCGGGTGCGCCGATTTCTTAGCTCGTCGGTCTACTAACCTGCGTACAGCTGCCTCCATTTCGTTTAGTAGCGAACTGGTCGCAGCCTCACTCAAGAGAGCTAAGCCATGTTCAAGATCACACCGAATCCGCCGGATCCCGATCCGACATCCTCCTCAGAAAATGCCGACTCAAACATTCACCACGAACCCGCGGACCGCGTTCCCTCAGCTGCCGACATCAACGCCACCCCACGCAAACTCTGCACCATGTTCACCGTCAATCCCGAGCTCGATACCGAGACGCTGCTGGCCCATGCCTGCGAGTCGCTGGCGTCGGCCAATGTCATGGCCATGGACCTGGCGGATCATATGGAGGGGCCGGGTCGTAATTCACTGCTGGGGATTGCGCAGGTCATCATGCTGGGGGAGTTGGCGGTGAATCGGGCGCTGGATCGACTCGACCCGCCTTAGTAGTCACTGCCCCTTCGCCGGATGTCTGGTGCCAGGACTTGTAGCAGGGCGGCTATCGCCTTCGCGAGCAAGCCCGCTCCCACAGTTGCTCGATGTGAACATTGAATTCTGTGTTCACTGAAGATTCCCTGTGGGAGCGGGCTTGCTCGCGAAGACCGCATCACAATCAGCGAAATTCTCAAGCCAAAAAAAATGCCCGCATCTCACGACACGGGCATTTTTCAGTTCAGCTCAGCGCTCAGAAATCATACTTTGCGGTGACTTGCATGTTGCGCGGCTCGCCGTAGAAGGTGGTGCCGAAGTTGCCAAGGCCGGTCAGGTAGCGCTTGTCGAAGACGTTGTTGGCGTTCACGGTGAAGCTCAGGTGATCGTCGTATTCATACCGGGTCATCAGGTCGACGAGGGTGTAGCCACCTTGCTTGAGCGAGGTGCTGCCATCGGTAGGGCTAAAGCTCTGGCCGTAAAACGCGCTTTGCCAGCTGACACCGCCACCGACGGTGACCTGGTCCAGCGCGCCGGGCAAACGGTAGGTGGTGAAGGTGCGGACCACGTGTTCCGGTTTGCTGGTGGCCAGAGGGAAACCGTAGATGCGTTGGTGATCCTCGTCGCGGGTACGGGCATAGGTGTAGCCAGCCGATACGTTCCAGTCCTGGGCCAGTTCACCGGCCAGTTCCAGTTCAACGCCGTTGGTGGTGGCACCGTCGACGGCTTGGAAAATGCCGTCACCGGTGATCTCATTGGTGCCGATCGACTCAGCGACGTTGTCCTGCTCGATGCGGAAGAAGGCCAGGCTGGCGTTGAGTTTGCCTTCGAAGTAGGCCGCTTTCAGACCGGTTTCGTAGGCGTCACCTTCAACCGGATCCAGGGTCTTGCCATTGATGTCTTTGTTGATTTGTGGCTGGTAAATGCTGGTGTAGCTGGCGTAGACCGAGTAGGTATCGTTCAGGTCATAGACCACACCGGCGTAAGGCGTGACGACCCCGTGTTCCTTGTAGCTGGCGTGGGTGTCGGCCAGGCCGGCGCCCGGGTAGTAGGTGTAATCCTCGTTGTACTTGTAGGTGCTTACACGGCCGCCGAGGATGAACGACAGGTCGTCGGTCGGACGCAGGCGCGTGGCCAGGTAAGCGCCGTTCTGGCTCTGGGTGCGCTCGTACTTGCCGATTTTCGGGAAGTCCGGCTTCGCGATATGGCCTGCCCAGTCAAAGATGTTGCCCGGTACCAGTCCATCGGAATCGGTGGGAGAGCCAAAGTTTGCGCCAGTCTGAGTGGAGTGGGCCGCCATGAAGCCAGCCACCAGTTCATGCTCGCGACCGCCCAGGCTAAAAGGGCCGGAGACGTTCACGTCACCGGTGTACTGCACGCGATGGCCTTCCCAGTGCCCCTGGTAAAAGAACATGCCTTCGCCGGTGTCGCGGTCCGGGAAACCACCGCTGGCCGAGGCCAGTTGAGTATCGTGATCGGTAGTTTTCTGGTCGAGGCTGACCTTGAGTTTCCAGTCGTTGGCAAGCGCTTGTTCCAGGTTTGCGAAGTAAGTGGTGCTGTCGAAATCACGACGGCTCCAGTCGGCGCCCGGGTTGAAGCCGCGGGAGAAGTTGGTTTTGCCGCCGTCGGCGTAGTAAACCGTGTTACCGGTCCAGGAACTGCCGCGCGGGGTGGCGCTGGACTTGTCGATGCCCAGGGTCAGCAGGGTGTCGTCGGTCAGGTCGGCTTCGAGAACTCCGTAGTACAGGTCTCTCTTCTGGCTGTAGTGGTCGATGTACGAATCTTTGTCCTGCATGGCGCCGACAAAGCGGCCGCGCACGTTGCCTGAGTCGGTCAGCGAGCCAGAGATATCGCCTTCGGTGCGGTAGCTGTCCCAGTAACCCGCGGTGGCGCTGACCGAAGCCTTGAACTCCTTGGTCGGCTTTTTACGCACAAGGTTGACGGTGGCGGACGGATCGCCGGCACCGGTCATCAGGCCGGTTGCGCCTTTGATGACTTCGACCCGGTCCAGGTTGGCAGCGTCGTCGGTGTTGTTCGGGTTTTCACCGTACACGCCGTCGTAGGGGATGTTGACGCCATCGTACTGAAAGTTGGTGATGGCAAAGCCCCGTGCGGAAAACTCGGTACGGTCGCTGTCGTACTTCTGGGACGTGATACCGGGGGTATTCTTCAGCGCATCGCCCACGCTCTGTACGCCGCGGTCATCCATCTGCTGACGGGTCACTACGGTCACCGATTGCGGCGTTTCACGCAGGGTCAATGGCAGCTTGGTGGCAGTGGTGGTTGCACCGGTGGTGTAGGAACCTGTGTCCTCAGTGTTCAGGCCCAGGGCCTGGCCGGAAATGGTGGTCGCGCCCAGTTGCAGGCTCGAGCCGCCGCCGGACACCAGGGTCACGGTGTTGCCGTTGATCTGGAACGAAATGCCGGTGCCTTGCAGCAGGGCCTTCAGTGCATCAGAGGGTTCCAGCGAACCCGACACCGCGCGGGACTTGATCCCAGTGACCTGGTCCGGGCTGTAGAGGATCTGCAGGTTGGTCTGCATGCCCAGTTCAGTCAGCGCGCTGGACAGCGGCTGGACCGGGATACTTACTTTTACAGGTGCCGCATTGGCCATCGAGCTCCCCAGCAAGGTGGCGGTCAGCAGTACGCTGGTGAACAGGGTGCGATGCAGAGTCGGACGCTGTACGGCCAGCGCGAGAGGTGTGCGGCGGGTTTGAGGTCGCATTACTTACCTGAGCTCCTGAAAAAGTGTTGTGCAGAGTTTTTGTTAATAGGAATGATTATTAGACGCAGCACGAAGGGGAAACCGGAAAGAAACGGGAAAATAAATTATTTTCGGCTTTTCGGCTTTTCGGTAGGAGCCAGGCTTGCCGGCGAAGGCGTCCTCAAGAGCGCTTTCGCCGGCAAGCCTGGCTCCTACGGGGGAGGCGTTTTCAAGAGCGCTTTCGCCGGCAAGCCTGGCTCCTACGGGGGAGGCGTTTTCAAAAGCGCTTTCGCCGGCAAGCCTGGCTCCTACGGGGGAGGCGTTTTCAAAAGCGCTTTCGCCGGCAAGCCTGGCTCCTACGGGGGAGGCGTTTTCAAGAGCGCTTTCGCCGGCAAGCCTGGCTCCTACGGGGGAGGCGTTTTCAAAAGCGCTTTCGCCGGCAAGCCTGGCTCCTGCGGGGGAGGCGTTTTCAAGAGCGCTTTCGCCGGCAAGCCTGGCTCCTACGGGGGAGGCGTTTTCAGGAGCGCTTTCGCCGGCAAGCCTGGCTCCTGCGGGGGAGGCGTTTTCAAAAGCGCTTTCGCCGGCAAGCCTGGCTCCTGCGGGGGAGGCGTTTTCAAGAGTGCTTTCGCCGGCAAGCCTGGCTCCTACGGGGGAGGCGTTTTCAAGAGTGCTTTCGCCGGCAAGCCTGGCTCCTGCGGGGGAGGCGTTTTCAAGAGCGCTTTCGCCGGCAAGCCTGGCTCCTACCGGGGCGGGCGGGGTATCAGGCAGGGGTCATTTCGGTGATGACCTTGCCGCTTTCCATACGCACCAACTGATCCGCCACATCGAAATACCGGTCATCGTGGGAGATCACGATGATGGTCTTGCCCAGGCGCTTGAGGTCTGGCAGCAGCTCGGTGTAGAAGATCCGGCGGAAGGTCGGGTCCTGGTCGGCCGCCCATTCATCGAACACTAGCACCGGGCGTTCCTCGAGCCAGGCATTGACCAGGGCCAGGCGCTTGCGCTGGCCGGTGGAGAGGTCGGTGGTGGTGAAATTGCCGTCCTTGACGCTGACCTTGTGCGCGATCTCCAGGCGTTGCAGGTATTTGTTGGCGTCTTCGGGGATATGCGTATCGCCCTGGACCACGTCATCGAACAGGTAGTAGTCGGCGAAAATGGTGGTGAACAACTGGCGATAGTCGTCGCGGTTCTGTGCGTCGATGCCCACGCCGTTGACGCGGATTTCACCCTGCTGCGGCGTGTATAGACCCAGCAGCAACTTGATCAGCGTGGTCTTGCCGCAACCGTTCTCGCCGACGATGAAGGTAATGTCGCCTTGCTTGATGGTCAGGTTGACCGGCCCCAACTGGAATGGCGCGGCCCCTTCGGCAGCCGGGAACGCGAAACGCACATCGGCCAGTTTCAGTTCGTGTACCACTGGCTGGACGTGGCCCTGATCGCTGAGCAGCAGGTGCGGTTCTGGGGTGGAGAATTGCTCGGACAACTCGGCGATCCGGCGGAAGGCGATCTGCGCCCGGCTGACGATCGGCAAGGTGCTGATCAGGTGCTCCAGCGGGCCTTTCATGTACAGCAGCACCAGCACGAAGCCGCTCATCACGGTTTTGTCGGCGCTCGGCCAGTAGGTTTGCAGCGCCAGGGCCAGGCCGATCACCACGAAGAACAGCATCGAGCCGAAGGTCTTGGCAATGACGAAGGTGTTGATCGAACGCACCTGGGTGTTGCAGATGAACTCGGCGGTGGCCTTGATGCCCGAGACGTACATGCGCTGGCGGCGAGGGCGGTGGATGCGCAGTTCCTTGGCGCCTTCGGCAATTGCGTTGTAGTGCTTTTGCAATTCGTCTTCGGCGTCGCGGGCGGCCATGAAACCTTGCACACCCTTGCTCTGGGCATAGGCCTGGATCGCCGTGCCGATCAGAATCGCGGCGACCATGATCAGGAACATCGGCCACGACAGGATCGCCAGGTAGCCCATGCAACCCAGGGTCACCGTGAGAGAAATTGCCAGCGGCGCGAAGGCGAAGGCGAAGTCGCTGATGGTGTCGACGTCGTGGGTCAGCACCGGGATCAGGCGGTGGCTGCGATAGCGCTCGATCTGTTCGATCGGCGCTGACAGGACTTTTTCACCGAGCTGTTTACGCAGCTTGGCGATGATGTGCTGGCCGACATAGTTGGTGCCGATGTCCGAGCAGATCGAGCTGGCCAGCGCCAGCAGGCACAGGCCGGCGAACAGCGCGACGACGCCTTGGGTCAGGCCGGTTTCCGAGTGCAGGGCGTTGTTGATGGTCGCCAGCAATACCGTGACGCTCAA
The DNA here is from genome assembly GCF_001661075.1 of Pseudomonas silesiensis. Taxonomy (NCBI): domain Bacteria; kingdom Pseudomonadati; phylum Pseudomonadota; class Gammaproteobacteria; order Pseudomonadales; family Pseudomonadaceae; genus Pseudomonas; species Pseudomonas silesiensis. The sequence goes on along the minus strand of NZ_CP014870.1, from coordinate 4,556,256 downwards.
GCCGCCGACCATGCCCAGGAAAATGGAGGCGGCGACGATGAGCCGAAAGGGTTTCAACAGGGCGAACAATTCGCCGATGGCGCCACGGGTTGGCTGGGTCATGGAAGACGGTTCCTTGGGTCGTAAAGGCAGATACCCAGTAGAACGTCTGGTGGGAGGGTTAATTTACAAGGGCGCCGACTGGTGGTGAGGTAACTGACACTACGCGCTGCCTGTAGGAGCCAGCGGTGCGGCGATCCGACTTGCCGGCGAAGGCGTCCTAGCGATCGCCTTCGCCGGCAAGTCGGATCGCCGCACCGCTGGCTCCTACAGGGGATCGCGTGTGGGGTTAAAGATCGCGCACGATGCGAAAGCCCATCCAGTCGCCGCGCTCTTGCGGGTACTGGCTGTTGCGGTTGCCGGAGCGCGAGAACACCGGGGCCTCACCCCAGTCGTTGCCGCGTATGCGCACGGCTTCGCACTTGGCCTCGACCCAGGCGCTGCCGTCGGTGGGGGCGCCGACGTAGTCCGGGTGTTCGCAGTCTTCGACCCACTCGTACACATTGCCGTGCATGTCGTACATGCCGAAGGCGTTGGGCGGGTAGCTGCCCACCGGCGAGCTGTAGCTGAAGCCGTCCGCCGGGCCGTAGGTGTTGGCGTGCCTGGCGATGCTGTATTCCTTGCCTTCATCGAACGGGAAGGGGAACGGGCCCTTGGTGCCGCCGCGTGCCGCATATTCCCGTTGCGCTTCGCTGACCATGCGGTACTTCTGTCTGGTCTTTTTCGACAGCCAGGCGACGTAGTTTTTCACGTCGTCGAAGTTCATGCATACCGCCGGCTGGCGCGGGCTTTGCGGATAACGTGGCTTGCTGGCGACGCATTCGCGACCGGGGCGGGGGTCGCCGTTGGCGATGGTTACCCCACTTTCGCGCACGTAGCTGTCCCATTCACCGGCGGTGACCTGGAAACGGCTCATGGCGAACGGCTTGGCAAAGGTCACTTCGTGCATCGGACCTTCATCGGGTTCGCGCCCGACTTCATCGGCCGGCGTGCCCATGGTGAAGGTGCCGGCGGGCAGTACCACCATTTCCGGGCAATCGCGGCAGTCCTTGAATACTTTGCCGGGTTGCGGGGCGGCAGCGGCTTGGGCGTTGGCTGGCAGCAGACCGGCCATGAGGGCGGTGAGGGCGAGGGCCTTGAGCGGGCGGGGCAACAGATCACTGTTCATGCGTCATCTCGATAAAAGAAAAGCGGGGTGAAAATCGGACCTGTAGGAGCGAGGCTTGCCCGCGAAGGCGATCTCAAGGGCGCCTTCGCCGGCAAGTCGGATCGCCGCACCGCTGGCTCCTACGAAAAGCGGTCGGCGTCACATGGGACCTGTAGGAGCGAGCGGTCTGCGTCATGCAGTCTTGTTCAGTAATGCCATGAACCGGTCGATGTCGTTTTCAGTGTTGAGCAGGCCGGGTGCAATGCGGATCACCGGTCCGACGTCGCGCTCGACCGAGTCGCAGACCACACGGTTCTGCATCAACTGCAGCGCGACTTTTTCGCAGTCCCGATCCTTGACCCGGAAGAAGGTGAAACCAGCGGACATTGCCGGACTTTTCGGGGTGACCAATTCGATCCGCGACTGCTCCAGCAGGCGATTTTTCGCATAAGTGTTGAGCGCATGGATACGAGCCTGGACCTCGGCCTTGCCCAGCTCCAGGTGCAGCTTGAAGGCCTCGTCCAGCGCCCAGCGATGTTCAAAGCTGTGGTACCCGCCGGGGGTCATGATGGTCGAAAAGGTGGTGGCCTCGGAGAAGGTCGGGATGGTCGGCGTCACGTCCTTGAGCTCGGCCGAACGGGCGCAGATGATCCCGGTGCCGCGCGGGCCGAACATCCATTTGTGGGTGCCGGCAATGAAGAAGTCGCAGTGCATGTCGGGGAAGTCGAGGTTCTCGACACCGAAGCCGTGCACACCGTCGACCACATACAGGATGCGGGCCTTCTCGGCGCGATTGCGGTTCTGCTCTGCCACCAGTTTGCCGATCTCGTCGATCGGCAGCTTCACGCCGCTGCCCGATTGCACCCAGGTCATGCCCAGTACGCGGGTTTCGGGGCGAATCCCTTTGGCAATTGTGCCGACAACTTCATCCACCGAAACACTGTGGCTGTGCTCGAACAGCTTGAGCTTGCGCACCTTGACCCCATCCTTTTGCTGGCGGTAAGCCAGGGCATAGTTGGTGGCGTAGTGTTCGTGTTCGCTGGTGAGGATTTCCTGGTCGGGGCGCACATGAATGCCGCCGTAGATCAGCGACAGGCCTTCGGTGGTGCTGCCGGTGAGGGCGATCTGTTCCGGTGCGGCCTTGAGATAACGCCCGGCCCAGACCCGCACCTGGTGCTCGCGTTTTTCGGTTTCGCCCAGGTCCCAATCCATGGCCAGGCCGGGGTTGCGGTCGAGGTTGGCGCGGTGTAGTTCGATCGCCTCCCGCACGGGTCTTGGGTGTGAGGTCACCAGGAAGTTGGCGAAATGCAGGTAGTTCGGGTCCTGATTGAACAGCTGGCGCAACTGCGCCCATTTGTCGGTGGCCAGCGGTGCCGGGCCGGCGGCCAGCGCCGGCAAATTCACGGCGGCGCCCAGGGGCAGGGCCGCCGCGAGAATGCCGGCCTGCTTGAGGAATGAACGACGATTGGTCATGAGCTCGGTTCGCTTTTGCAAAAGAGGGATCAGTGTTTGGCCACGGGCCTGGAGGACTGCTGCACCTGGTCCCAGACCCGCAGGAAATTGCCGCCCCAGAGCTTGGCGATATCGGCTTCGCTGTAGCCACGGCTGAGCAGCTCGGCCGTCACGTTGCGCCCCTCGCTGACGTCCTTCCAGCCATCGAGGCCGCCACCGTCGTTGAAGTCGGAACTGATGCCGACATGGTCGATGCCGATTTTCTTCACCGCATAATCAATGGCGTCGCCGTAGTCCTTCAGCGTGGCCTTGGGTTCTTCGTCGACAATTGCGTAGAGCTCGCTGGCGTACTCGCCGAAGCGTTGTTCGGACCAGACGGTGATCACCGGATCGCCCGGCATCAGCGCCATCTCCAGCCCTTGCAGCGGTTGCAGGTCGAAGCGGGCGCGCAGGGCGTTGAGCTTGTCCTGGGTGGCCTGGCTCAATGGGCGGATGTAGGTCGGGAAGCCGACAATCTGCACCACGCCGCCGCTGTTCTTGATCAGCTGCATTTCCTGGTCGCTGAGGTTGCGCGGGATATCCACCAGGGCCCGTGGCGCCGAGTGGGACGCGACCATCGGGGTGCGGCTCAATTGGGCGACCTGCTCCAGGGCCTTGGTCGACATCTGCGACACATCGATGATCACGCCAAGGTCGTTGAGGCGGTGTACGGCTTGTTTGCCGATGTCCGACAGGCCGCCGAGGGCGTCCCGGGAATCGTTGAAGAACGGCAGTGGTCGCGAGGAGTCGGCCCAGGCGTTGTTGCCGACATAGCTGAAGCCGAACATGCGCATGCCGCGCGCCGCCCACTTGTCCAGGGCGTTGAGGTCGTTGCCCAGGGGATAGGCATTGAGCATGCTCAGGAAGATCGCGAATTTGCCCTCGCCGTGCAGACGGCGGAAATCGTCGGGGGTGTAGGCGATGGCGACCTGGTTGGGGAAGTCGCGGACCATCGTGCTGATGATCTTGTAGCGGGTTTCCTGTTCGAAACGTGCTTCGTCGACAAATCCTTCGGTGGGGCGGTGGGGGGCGTTGTCGCCGTTCCAGATTTCCGGCCAGCCAAAGATGGTCAGGGCCGCGCCGGACAGGCGTCCGCGACCGCTCTTGACCAGGTCGAACTGGCCGCTGCCGTCTTTGTCGGCTTCGTTGCCGGCGGTGCCGAAATCCATGGGCACGGTGATGTGGCTGTCGAACGAGAGCATGCGCTCTTGCAGTTCATCGGCCTGTTTCATCACCTTGGCCGGGTAACCGGGGTTGTCCTTGAACCAGTAATCCCAGGCCGCATAGCCTGCATTGGCGCAGATCGCCAGGGCCAGCGGCAGGCCGATGTAGAGCGCCTTTTTCGAACGTGGTTTGGTCATTGCCGTCTCTGTCAGGTTCGTTGGCCCGGTGCGTGTGTGTGGGGCCTTTGCTATCTGGGAGGAACGAGTGGCTGGCGAAAGAATTTAGTTGTTCGTACCGGCCTTATCGCGGGCAAGCCCGCTCCCACAGGGGCCAGTAATGTTCAAGAAATCTGTGGTCACATTGGGCACAGAGGCCGGGGTGTACACAAAATATGTATTCACAGCAGATCTCTGTGGGAGCGGGCTTGCCCGCGATGCTTTTAAATTTATGCGGGCAACAAACGTTCTAGCTTGGATAAAGCCTGCTTCATGGCTGACACAGGTAGGGCAATGAGGATTTCTCGACGATGGTTCATGGCAGGTCTGGCGCTCACCGGCGCCGCCGTGCCTGCGGCTTTTTATGGGCATCGTGAATGGACGAAACCGGATCCGACGATCACCCCCGGCGAAGCGTCGTTCGATGTCGCGGATGTCGCCGGCCAGCACCTGGCAAACACCTTGCGCGGGGTCTGGCAGATTCGATTCGAGGGTCGTGACGCCGGCATCGAAGGCCTGCCCCGGGACGGGCTGGAAGTGTTCCTCGACGTCGGTCATAAAGGACGCGGCTTGATCGGTTTCCTCGACACCGCCGAGCGCCTGCGCGCGAGCGAAGAACCGCGCTACCGGGTGCTCGGCGACCTGGCCGAGGCCAAGCCCGCCCAATTGAGCTGGCGGCTGGTCAGTGCCAACGCGGCCAACGGCACGCCGGATTACGAATTCAGCATGGCGCTGGACGAAGTCTGGGCCAGTTTCGGCAACGCCGGCAGCGGCACCCTCAGTGGTCGGGTGTTGAACCTGGATCGGCCGTTGATGATGACCGCCCAGGACAACCGCTTCATCGCGGTCAAGCGCGTGTTCCCCGAAGCCCGCGAGCGCACCGGCCTCAACCCGGCGCTGCTGGCCTGGCTGGTGTCCCCGGAGCATCGTCTGTTTCACCAGCTCTGGCACGCCTCCCGGGACAAATGGCACACCTTGCCCGAAGACAAGCGTGACGCCTTGCGCGGCATCGGCTGGCAGCCCGGCCCCCGTGACAAAGAGCGTGACGCCCGTGGTGCGCGCAAGGACCGCAACGGCTCGGGTGTGGATTTTTTCTTCATGCACCGGCACATGCTGGGCACGGCGCGCTCCCTGCAGGACTTGCCGTCATGGCCGCATTTCCCGTTGCCGCAGCCGGAGCTGGCGCGGGATCGCATCGGCTTCGCCAACTATTGCGACAACCACGACGGCACCGCGCTGCCGCCGACCTGGCGGGCGGACGACGATGCCGAGTATTCGCAATGGGTCGCCGACATCAAGACCGCCGAGACCTACCACAGCAATTTCCAGGTCTGGGAGTCGCGCTACCGCGATCCGCGCTATTTGTCGACGCTGACCCTGGGTCAGTTCGGGTCAGAGGTGGAACTGGGGCTGCACGACTGGCTGCACATGCGCTGGGCCTCGGTGCCCCGTGATCCGTCCAACGGTCAGCCGGTGCCGTTTGCCCGAGATCCATCGGACTTTTCCGTGCGCTGGTTCGCGCCGGAAAACGACTTCCTGGGGGATCCGTTTTCGTCCCACGTGAGCCCGGTGTTCTGGCATTTCCACGGCTGGATCGACGATCGCCTGGAAGACTGGTTCCGCGCCCATGAGCGCTTTCATCCGGGGCAGGTCAGTCGGCTGGAGGTCAATGGCGTGGCGTGGTTTGCGCCGGGTCGCTGGGTCGAAATCGACGACCCGTGGCTGGGCCCGGGCACCCACGGCTGCAACACCACGCCGGGGCTGCAGGCGGGCAAGTCGGTGGAAATGGACCCGGAAACCATGAAGCTGGCGTTGCGCATTACCTTTGGCGAGGATGAGAAGAAGCTGGCGGACCTGTTCCGCAAGGTGCCGCAGCGACCTTGGTATGCGCGGCATTTGAAGGCCAAGCCGATTATCAGTTAAAAGCAGGATTACCGCGTTATCGTTCAATCGCGAGCAAGCTCGCTCCCACAGGTTTTGGGTGTGCCGCAGGATTGGGGCATGACACATCACCTTTTGGGCGCGGCGGTGCGACGATTCGACTTGCTCGCGAAGGCGGTCTTGCAGGCGACATTGATGTTGGATGTGCCGGCCCCTTCGCGAGCAAGCCCGCTCCCACATGATCTCGGCGGTACACAAATATTGTGTTCACTGAAAATCCCTGTGGGAGCGGGCTTGCCCGCGATGGCGGCTGATCAGCCCCCGCAAATTTATAACGCCTGCCACCCACCCCCAAGCGCCTTGTACAAAGCAATACTCGCCTGCAACCGCGACAACCGCAGCTGCACATTCAAATCCTGCGCCGCATACAAGGTGCGCTGGGTCTCCAGCACCGTCAGCAAGTCCTCGGCCCCGGCCTCGTAGCGGCTCTGGGCGATGTTGAACGCCGTCTGCGCCTGATTCAGCTCTTCCCCTTGCCACTGCCGCTGTTCATCCAGCCCGCGAATGCTGTTCAGGGCTTTTTCCACGTCGGCGAAACCATTGATGATCGCCCCGCGGTAATTCTCCAGCAGTTCTTCCTGGCGCGCCGTGGCCTTGTCGCGCTCGGCGCTCAGGCGGCCGTTGTTGAACACCGGGGCAAGCAATCCGGCCGTGAGGTTATAGAACGGATTGCGCAGGATGTCGGCGGCGCGGTCGGCGCCGGAGCCCAGTTCGGCGCTCAGGGTGACGGCCGGTAGCATGGCGGCGCGAGCAACCGTGACATCGGCTTGGGCGGCGGCCAGTTGCGCTTCGGCCCGGGCGATGTCCGGGCGGCGGGTGAGCAGCTCGCTGGGCACCCCGGCCGCGATGGTCGGCCATGACAGCTGATCGAAGCGTTCTGCCCCCAGGCGCAGTTGTTGAACCGGCCGGCCGAGCAGGGCGGCGAGGCTGATCAAGGCGTCCTGGGCCTGCTGCTGCACCAGCGGCAATTGCCGTTGTTGCGCCGCCACCAGACTCTTCTGCTGGGCCAGTTCCAGGGCCGTCGCCGAGCCGGAATCGAACCGGGTCTGCACCAGGTTCAGGACGTTTTGCGCGTTGGCCAGATTCAACCCGGCAATGCGGCTTTGCTCGCGCAATGACAAGGCTTGCGCGTAACTGTTGGCGACGCCGCTGAGCAGTGTCAACTCCACCGTCGCCTGGTCGAATTCGCTGGCTTGCAAACCAAACTGCGCACTGTCGCGGGAGGCGCGTTGGCCGCCCCAGAAATCGATCTCGTAGGTGGCGCTGAGGTTAGCGTCGAAGTAGTCCACCGCCTTGTTGCTGCTGTCGGCATCGAGCTGGCTGTAGCCATTGCCGCGCAGCAGTTTTTGCCGATTGGCGTTCAGCCCGGCCTTGACCTCCGGCAACAGCGAGCCACCGGCAATCACCGTGTCGGCCTGGGCCTGGCGTACCCGGGCGATAGCGGCAGCCAGGTCGTAGCTACCGTCCCGGGCTTGTTCGATCAGGCGATCGAGCTCGGGGCTGCCGAACTGCGTCCACCATTGCAGGTGGCTGCGGGTGGCGTTCTGCGTGTGCGGCGATTGCCAGGACGACGGCGGCTGGATGCCGCTGTCCGGACGCTGGGCAGTGCTGCCACAGGCGCCGAGCAACAGGCAAAGGGTCAGCAAACTCAAGTGCGGCTTCATCAAGAGATCATTCACTAGTAAGGGCCGTGACCGGGTCGAGCCGGGCAGCTTTGCGGGCCGGCATGAAGCCGAAGACAACACCGGTGACCAGGGCGCAGCCGAAGGCGCCGAGCACCGCTATCAAGGAGAACGCGACCGCGACTTCGCTGAGGATCAGCACGCCGCCGACGATCAGCGCCAGGGCAATCCCGGCGAGGCCGCCGACCACCGAGAGCATCACCGCTTCGGTGAGGAACTGGCGCAGGATGTCACGCTGGCGGGCGCCGGTGGCCATGCGAATGCCGATCTCGCGGGTGCGTTCGCGCACGGTCATCAGCATGATGTTCATCACCCCGATGCCCCCCACCAGCAGGGATATCGCGGCAATCGAGCCGAGCATCAAGGACAGGGTATTTTGCGTGCGCGCTTCGGCCTGGATCATCGCCGCATTGTTGGTCAGCTCGAAATCCTTCTTGCCGTTGTGCAGGTGCAGCATCAATTGCTCAATGGCGTGTTCCGTCTCCTTGACCTTGCGCGCGTCGGCAGCGGCGACGGCGACGTATTCCGGGTTGTAGGTGCCGAACAGCCGCACACTGGCGGCGGAGTAGGGAATGGCGATGCGGTCGTCGCTATCGGAATCACCGGAGCTGGCGCCTTTTTCGGCGAGCACGCCGACCACCTGGAACGGCACGTTTTCGATCAGGATGTACTGGCCGATCGGGTTCGCCACATCCTTGAGCAGCTTGGTCCGGACCTTGTGCCCGATCACGGCGACCGCTGCGGCGTTGCGTTCGTCTTCCTGGGTGAAATAGCTGCCTTCCACCACCGGCCAGTTGAAGATCGCCGGGAAGTTGGTGTCGTTGCCGCCGACGTAACTCAAGTGGTCGAGGTTGCCGAAGCGCACCCCGGCTTCCTGGCCGTTGACCGGCATGATCCGTGTCACCTGCGGCAGGCTGCCCACTGCGGCGACGTCGTCCAGGGTGACGATGCCCAATGGCGTTCGCGGGTTCGGTGACGAGCCGCTCAGATAAATGATGTTGGAGCCGAACGCGCCCATCTGCGCCATGACCTGGCGCTTGCTGCCTTCACCGACAGCCAGCATCACCACCACCGACGCGACGCCGATGATGATCCCGAGCAGCGTCAGCGCCGTGCGAAAGCGGTTGATCCACATCACCCGCCAGGCCGCCTGCACCGCGTCCACCAGTTCGCCTTTCCAGGCACCGGTGGCTTCGGCCCCCTCGCTCAGACGCTTGCGCAAATCCACTGCTTGCAACGCACCGGGGTTGGCCGAGGTTTGTACGGCGGGGTTATCGCGGGCGCTGTCGCTGATGATCAGCCCGTCGCGAATCTCGATGATGCGTTTGGCCCGGGCCGCCACCTCGCGGTCGTGGGTGATGAGAATCACCACATGGCCCTGGCTCGCCAGTTCGTCGAGCAGGGTCATGACCTCGGCGCCGCTATGGCTGTCGAGGGCGCCGGTGGGTTCGTCGGCGAGGATGATATGGCCGCCATTCATCAAGGCGCGGGCGATGGACACCCGTTGTTGCTGGCCGCCGGAGAGTTGATGCGGGCGGTTGCCGGTGCGCGAGGCGAGCCCGAGGCGGTCGAGCAGGGCGGCGGCGCGGGCGTGGCGTTCCGCCGCCGGGGTGCCGGCATAGATCGCCGGCATCTCGACGTTTTCCTGGGCCGAGCCGGAGGGAATCAGGTGATAACCCTGGAACACAAAGCCGAAGGCTTCGCGGCGCAGCCAGGCCAGTTCGTCGCTGTCGAGGGCGGCGACGTTTTCCCCGGCAAAGCGGTATTCGCCCGACGTGGGGCGGTCGAGGCAACCGAGGATGTTCATCAGCGTCGACTTGCCGGAGCCGGACGCGCCGACGATCGCCACGAATTCCCCGGCATGGATAGACAGGTCGATGCCACGCAAGACGTGAACTTCAGGTGAATCGCCACCGCCGTAGGCTTTGCGGATGTCCTGCAGGTCGATCAGGGGCGTCAGCATTCAGCCGCCACTCCCGTCGGCCGGACCGATCAACAGATGATCGCCTTCCTGCAAGCCCTCGATAATCTGAACCCGCAGGCGATCGCTGATACCGGTGCGCACATCGCGTTGCTCGATGCTGCCGTTTTTCGCGACCACCCGGGCGGTCTGGCTGTGCGCCTGGGTGCCGGTTTGCAGGGCCGCAATCGGCGCGGTGAGGACATTTTTCGCCTGGTCGGCGACAAAGAACACTTGGGTGGTCATTTCCGCCATCAGTGCGTTGTCGGCGTTATCGACGTCGAGCAGCACGGTGTACAGCACCACGCGCGCGCTCCCGCTTTTGCTCGAGCTGGCCGGGCTGCCGCCGCCCTGGCTGGTCTGGTCCAGCGGCTTGGGCGGCACCGGCAGGATTTGCCGTACGGTGCTGTTCCAGCGCCGCTGGCCACCGCTGAGGGTAGTGAACCAGGCCGTCATGCCGGGTTTGACGTGACCGATGTCGGCTTCGGACACCTCGGCCCAGACGGTCATCGGCGACAGCTTGGCGATGCGCAGAATCAGCGGCGTTTGTTGCTGGGCGTTGAGGGTCTGGCCTTGCCGGGCGTCGAGTGCGACCACGGTGCCGCCCATGGGCGCGTAGATCCGGGTATAACCGAGCTCGGCCTGATCGCTGCGCAGGCTGGCCTGGGCCTGGCGGATCTGCGCCTGGAACATGTCGATGCGGGCCTGGGTGGCGCGCAGTTCGGCTTCGGCGGTCTGCACATCTTCTTCGCGGGTGGCGCCGCCGGCCTTGAGGTGCTGCTGACGCTGGTATTTCTGTCGGGCGAGGTCGTGCTGTGCCCGTTGCTCCTGCAGCTGCGCCTTGAGGTTTTCGATGGAGAAACGCCCGGCATCAAGTTTGGCTTGTTGCGTGGAGGGATCGATTTCCACCAACAACTGGCCTTCCTTGACCCGGTCGCCGACTTCCACGTGGATTTTCTGGATCTGCCCCGACGCCTGGGCGCCCACGTCGACATAACGCCGCGGTTGCAACGTGCCCAGGGCTGTGACGCTGCTTTCGATGTCGCCCCGGGTCACGGGGATGGTGGCGAACTGGTCGCGACCTGGCGGGATGATCTGCCAGGCGGCGATGGCGATAACAGGGATCAGACACAGTGCTGCAAGCAGGGCGCGGCGGGTCTGTCGGGGACGTTTCATGCAGGGTTCCGGCCAATGAATATCGGCCCCTCGTTCTCCCTGCACAGATTAATCAGGCAGCGGCAGAACGCTGCCGAAGGATCGGCAGAGACGGGGAGCTGTGTGGTAAACGAGGAAAGTACCGGGGAATTTAGCTTCCGACACATCGCGCAACACGTATAGATGATGACTATTTATCGGGCAAGACAAAGCAACACTTTAAATCTATATGAGAATTACTATAAATTACGCGACTCGAACTGCCACTATCGTGCCACTGCCTGTTTCGGTGGTTGTCGCGGTGGCTCAAGGATGGAAACCGCACGGGTGCGGCCGGGAGTCATGTTGGAAAACTACTATCGCGAGCTGGTGTGTTTCCTGAACGCCAAGCTGGGCAACCGTCAGGTGGCCGAAGATGTGGTGCATGACGCTTATCTGCGGATACTGGAGCGCTCCAGCGACACGCCGATCGAGCAGCCCAGGGCCTTCCTCTATCGCACCGCGCTGAATCTGGTGATCGATGACCATCGGCGCAATGCCCTGCGTCAGGTCGAATCCCTGGACGTGCTCGACAACGAAGAACGCTACTTCACCCCCTCGCCGCATAACAGTCTCGATCACGGCCAGCGCCTGGACATGCTCCAGCGCGCCCTGGCGGAACTGCCGCGGCTGTGCCGGGAGAGTTTCCTGCTGCGCAAGATCGATGGCTTGTCCCACCCCGAAATCGCCCAACAGCTGGGGATTTCCCGGGCGCTGGTGGAGAAGCACATTGTCAACGCCATGAAGCATTGCCGGGTACGGATGCGGCAGTGGGATGCCCACTGAGCTCGTCGGGCTGGTGAAAAAACTATATTAAATTTTGTTTCATTGTCCTCGTTCCCTATCAACAGACGATCTGCTGTCCTGCTCCAGGCCGGTCAGGTCATTAGGCTTACGCCCCACTGCTGGGGGGTTCATCCAGAGGACACTGGAAATGACACAGGCAATTTCATCGCCCATCGTTCACGACCTGATCGGCGTCGGTTTCGGCCCTTCGAACCTGGCGCTGGCCATCGCTCTGCAAGAGCGTGGGCCGAGCCAGGGCGAACTGGATGTCGTGTTTCTCGACAAGCAGGCCGATTATCGCTGGCACGGCAACACCCTGGTGACCCAGAGCGAGTTGCAGATTTCCTTCCTCAAAGACCTGGTGACCCTGCGCAACCCGACCAGCCCTTACTCGTTCGTCAATTATCTCAAGCACCACGGTCGTCTGGTGGACTTCATCAACCTCGGCACCTTTTATCCGTGCCGCATGGAGTACAACGATTACCTGCGCTGGGTCGCCGCGCAGTTCGATGCGCAGAGCCGCTACGGTGAAGAAGTGCTGACCATCGAGCCGGTGTTGCACAACCAGCAGGTCGAAGCGCTGCGGGTGATCTCGCGCGATACCCAGGGCCAGCAGCACGTGCGCACCACCCGTTCAGTGGTGGTCAGCGCCGGCGGCACCCCGCGCATTCCCGAAGCGTTCAAGGCACTGAAGAACGACAGCCGCGTATTCCATCACTCCCAGTACCTGACACAGATGGCCAGACAGCCCTGTGTGAACAACCAACCGATGAGCATTGCGATCATTGGTGGCGGGCAGAGCGCGGCGGAAGCCTTCATCGACCTGAACGACAGCTATCCGTCAGTGCAGGTGGACATGATCCTGCGCGGCTCGGCACTGAAACCGGCCGATGACAGTCCGTTCGTCAACGAAGTGTTCTCGCCGGAATTCACCGACCTGGTGTTCCAGCAGGCGAGCAGCGAGCGCGAGCGTCTGGTCAACGAGTACCACAACACCAACTACTCGGTGGTCGACATCGACCTGATCGAGCGCATCTACGGCATCTTCTACCGGCAGAAAGTCTCGGGCATCGCCCGCCATGCGTTCCGCACCCTGACCACCCTGGAAAAAGCCACCGCCACCGAGCGCGGCATCGAACTGGCCGTGCGCAACAATGCCACCGGTGAAGTCACGGTGCGGCATTACGATGCCGTGGTGCTGGCCACCGGTTACGAGCGGCAGATGCACCGCAAGCTGCTGGCGCCACTGGAACAGTACCTGGGTGATTTCGAAGTGGATCGCAACTACAAACTCATCACCGACGAGCGCTGCAGGGCCGGTATCTATATGCAGGGCTTCTGCCAGGCCAGTCATGGCTTGAGCGACACCTTGTTGTCGATCCTGCCGATTCGTGCCGATGAGATTGCCGGTTCGTTGTATGAGCATGGCAAGGCGCGGGGGCAGGGGCGGTCGGTGATGGATTTGCTGCTCGCGGCTGCCAGCTAAATATGTAGCGCCTATGAGGCCGCTATCGCGAGCAAGCTCGCTCCCACAGTTGATCGCTGTCGTACACCCATTCTGTGTTCACAGATGATCCCCTGTGGGAGCGAGCTTGCTCGCGATGAGGCCCTGAAAAGCATCACAAATCCACAATCCTGAACCCTTCCTGAAACACACCGCAATTTCCCCCAGCGCAGCGTTTACTCGCTAGCCCTATAACATCCCTACACGACTCCGGATCAAGCGCTCCCGATTTTCGGAATAGTCCTACAGAAAGCTTGCCGGCTCTTAAGTAGCCTTGTGCCCTCACGAAACTCACACCCTGCCGGGGGCTCCGTTGTCGAACCAAGCGTTACGTATCCTGATTGCCGATGAGCAACATTTTCAGCGGATGAGAATCGAGCGCCTGTTCAACCGGCTCGGCTATTACCGGGTGGCACCGGTGCATAACCTGGCGGAGCTGCTGACGCTGGTCGAATACAGTGCCACGCCATTCGATCTGGTGGTCATCCATGCGTCGTTGGCCGGCGGCGCGTTGGACTTGCTCGATTTTTTCCTCGATAACCCGCAGGTCCATTACGCCCTGATCTACGACGGTCAACAGGCGCATCTGCCGCCGATCCCGGCCTGCGGGCAGCAGAAGGTTCAAGTGAGCCATGAATCGCTGCCGGATCTTGCGTCCATCGAACGGCTGATGGCGATCATCGATCGCCCACTACCGTTGGTCGGCACTGTCATTTCTGTCAGGTAGATTCACCCGAAATTCCATGCAACAGTCTCTGCGCAGCCGTTGTGTTAACCCGGGCCTGTCCCAAGGGCATTGATTGCCCACTCGTAGTGCCTTTGCACAGGGAGTTGCCATGAAGTCAGCGAAGTCAGCGCTGATAGCGGACGATCATCCGGTGGTTCGCGCTGCAGTGAAAATCTTGCTCAGACAGGAGGGGTTCAAACAGATCTACGAGGTGTCCAGCGGTAACGAGGTCTTGTCGATGATCCGCGAACATAAACCTGACCTGGTGGTGCAGGATCTGATCATGCCCTCGCTGGACGGGCTTGAGGTGCTGGCACGGATCCAGTCCGGTGAAGTGTCGTGCCGGGTCGTGGTGTTTACCTCCCTGGAAGGCCTGTTTTATCAGGATCGTTGCATGCGTGCCGGTGCCGCGGCGTATGTGTCCAAGGCCAATGACCTGGAACATCTGCACAAGGCCGTGCAGGCGGTCATGGCCGGTTATAGCTATTTCGCCAGGCTGCCTTCGAGCTCGGTGTCGATGAACAGCTTGCAACGCAGCGAGAAAGAGTTGATCGACAAACTCTCCGACCGGGAATTGACGATCTTTCAGTATCTGGCCCATGGCATGAGCAACAAGGCCATCGCCGAAATCATGAATTTGAGCCACAAGACGGTCAGCACCTACAAGACCCGGACCATAGAAAAACTCAATGTGCAGTCCCCGGTGCACCTGAGGGATTTCGCCCTGCGCAATCATCTGATCTGAATGAGCATCTTGCAGCGTTGGCGCAGCCTGGTGATCCTCCTGCTACCGGGATATCTCTGGATATCGAGTGTCTGTGCGCAGCCGCAACTGCAACCGCAACCGCAGAGCCTGAATTTGCTGGGTCGCTCCAGTGCCGAGGGGCAGGTCGTCAAACTGTCAGAGACCGACTCACGCTGGCTGCGGCAGAAGGGCCGATTGGTGCTCGCCGTCTCCGCACCGGATTATCCCCCCTTCGACATCACGACCACCGGCACTGACTACGAGGGATTGACGGCTGACTATGCCGGTCTGCTGCAGCAGCTCCTGAACGTAGCGATCGACGTTCAGCGCTACCCATCGCGAGAAGACGCGGTGCGGGCAATCAAGCAAGGCAGCGCGGATTTGCTCGGTACGGCCAATAGCTATGAGGCCGAAAACACAGCGCTGCGCATGTCCAGTGCCTATGCGGTCGACCAACCGGTGCTGGTGACGCGCACCGAGTCATCGCAGCCGCTGGACCCGGACCTGGCCGGCAAACGGCTGGCGACGTTGTACCATTATTTGCCTGAACACAGGGTGCAGGCGTTCTATCCCCAGGCCAGCGTGCAATTGTTTCCCTCCACCCTGAGCGCGGTGGGGGCCGTGGCGTTCCAGCAAGCGGACGTCTATCTGGGCGACGCGATCAGCGCCCATTACCTGATCAGCAAGAATTACCTCAACAACGTGCAGCTGGCCGATTTTTCGTCCATGGAGTCCGGTCGCTTTGCGTTTGCGATGGCCCGCGACAACCCACCCTTGCATCGCATCGTCAACAGCGCGCTGGCGGCGGTGAGCACCAATGAACACATGAATATCCTGCGTCGATGGGGCGCCAACGGGACGTCCATGCCGGGTACGCAAGCGCTGCAATTGAGCGAGGCCGAGCAGCGTTGGCTCGATCGACATCCCCGTGCAACCGTAGCAATGAACGAAAACATCCTGCCGATTTCGTTTATCGACAGCGATGGCAAGTTCCGCGGCATCAGTGCTGATGTACTGGACAAAATCAGTCTGCGCACCGGCTTGCAGTTCGATATACGGCCAGCCAGATCTATCGCTGAAATGTTGGAGTCGCTCAAGACCGGAGAGGTCGATCTGGTGGCGGGGATCAGCCCCAGTATCGAACGTGAGGCCGGGTTGCGCTTCACTCGCCCATTCCTCACCAGCCCGAATGTGCTGGTGACTCGCTCGGGGCCGAACAATCCCACGACCCTGGATGAGATGGCCGGCAAAACCCTGGCGGTTACCCAAGGCAACAGTGCCGGTGAATTCATTCGTCAGCATTTTCCGCAGATCAGGCTGGTCAATGCCCCCCTGACCGCGGATGCGATGGAAATGGTCGCCCGGGGCGAGGCCGATGGCGGGATCAACTCATTGATCGCTGCCCGCTACATGATTTCCCGGCGTTATCGGGATCAGCTGCGGGTGACCAGCACCGTCGGCACCGATCCCGCCCGCAGTACCCTGGCCACCAGTCGCGAGGCCGTGGAGCTGCATTCGATCCTGGACAAGGCGCTGCTCAGTATCGACCCCGAAGAGATCGATGACCTGACCCTCTACTGGCGCAATGATCTGATGGTGGAACAAAGCTTCTGGCTGCGTCATCGTCAGGCTATCGTTCAAGCATTTGTCGGCGCTGGCGTCTTGCTGGTGCTCGCCCTGGCCTGGATCGGTTATCAGCGCCGGCAGATCCGCCAGCGCCAACTGCTGCTCAGCCAACTGCAGGACGCCAAGGACGCCGCCGACGAGGCCAATCGGGCCAAGACCACGTTTCTGGCAACCATGAGCCATGAGATCCGCACGCCGATGAATGCCCTGATCGGGATGCTCGAGCTGGCGCAGAAGCAGGCTCAGGAGGGCGTTGCCGACCGGGCCGCGATTGAAGTGGCATCGACTGCCGGGCAACAGTTGCTGGCGTTGATCGGCGACATCCTGGACATCGCCCGCATCGAATCCGGGCATTTGTCGCTGACCCCTGACCGAGCCAACCTGCGCACGCTGGTGGAATCGGTGTGTCGGGTTTTCGAAGGCCTGGCCCGGCAGAAGCACCTTGCGTGGCGAGTCGATCTGGACCGGCACAGCGACTGCGACGTGTTGATCGACTCCACACGCTTCAAGCAGGTGCTGTCCAATCTGTTGAGCAATGCCATCAAGTTCACCCACGAAGGTGAGGTGAGCCTGACGCTGAGGGTCGAGCCTGCCCGGTCGGGGCATCTGGCGGTCAGTGTGTGCATTGAAGACAGCGGTATCGGCATCGGCACCCTGGATCAGCAGCGCTTGTTCAGCCCGTTCGTTCAGGGCGGCAACAGCCAGCAGTCCGGCCGCAACGGTTCCGGCCTGGGGTTGGTGATCAGCCGCTCCTTGTGCGAAATGATGGGGGGGCGCTTGCAGCTCGCCAGCGTTCTCGGGCAGGGCACCCGGATCGACGTCAGCCTGGAACTGGTGGCGTTGCAACCCTTGCCTTCGCGCGAGTCCCCCGCCAGCGAAGTTCAGCTGCCCACCCGGTCGCTGGTGATCCTGGTGGTGGACGATTACCCGGCCAATCGCCTGTTGCTGTCACGGCAGCTGAGTTTTCTCGGCCACCAGGTGCTCGAGGCCGAGGACGGCGAGCGCGGCTTGGCGCAATGGCGCGAACATGAGTTCGATCTGATCATTACCGACTGCAACATGCCGCTGATCAGTGGTTATGAATTGGCGGGGGCGATTCGCGATGAGGAGCGGGTCCAGGGATTGCAACCGACGCTGATTCTGGGATTTACCGCCAATGCGCAGCCCGAGGAAAAAATCCGCTGCGTTGAGGCGGGGATGGACGACTGCCTGTTCAAACCCATCCGACTGGCCGATCTGAGTGCCTGGCTGGCCTCGAGATTTGCCGGCGAATTGCCCAGTGTGATCGACGCTCCTGCCACGGCCGAGATCGACCTGAGCGGCCTGGAACACTACGTCGGTGAAGACCGTGAGCTGATCGAACAATTGCTGCGCGATCTGGCGGTGGCCAACCGCGCTGATCGCGAGCTTCTGCTGCAGCTGCACGCCAGTCGCAATCTCCAGGATTTGCCGATACTGGCGCACCGGATCAAGGGCGGCGCGCTGATGGTTCGCGCGGCCAGGCTGATCCAGTGTTGCGAGCAACTGGAGCGGGCCTGTGGCGAGGGCTGTGCGGCACTGATCGACGAGGCCGTCGATCAGTTGCAACAGGCCATGACGCGCCTGGATCAACGCCTCGCATCGGGCTGAGGTTCAATCCCAGTTCGGGGCAATGCCCTTGGGGCTGGTCAACCGTTGGCCGCGATCCATGCCAGCGATCAAGGCCATGTCGGCGTCGTTCAACTTCATCGCGCAGGCTTTCAGGTTGCTGGCCAGATTGGCCCGTTTGGTGGACGAGGGAATCACGGCGTAACCCATTTGCACGGCCCAGGCCAGGGTGACCTGTGCCGGCGTCGCCTGCAGGCGATCGGCGATCTGCCGGATGACCGGGTCCTTGAGTACTTCACCGTAGGCCAGGGTCATGTACGAGGTGATCCGGATGCCCTGGCTTTGCGCGAACTCGACGACCTTGCGGTTTTGCAGGTACGGGTGCAGCTCGATCTGGTTGGTGGCGATGTTCTCGGCACCGACCGCAGCGATTGCCTGTTTCATCAGGTCGACGGTGAAGTTGGACACGCCGATCTGCCGGGTCAGGCCGAGCTCTTTGGCTTCGAGCAGGGCGCCCATGAATTCTTCCAGCGGCACCTGGTCTTCCGGCGACGGCCAATGGATCAGGGTCAGGTCCAGGTAGTCGGTCTGCAGTTTATGCAGGCTGTCCTTGAGACTGTCGATCAGGCGGTCCCTGGCAAAATTGGCGACCCAGATCTTGCTGGTGATGAACAGGTGTTCACGGGCAATGCCGCTGGCCGCTATGGCTTGCCCGACCTCGGCTTCGTTCTCGTAGATTTGCGCGGTATCGATGGCCCGGTAGCCGAGCTCAAGGCCAGCGCTCACCGAATCGATGACCACCTGGCCTTGCAAGCGAAACGTACCCAGACCGAATGCGGGAATAGACATCAATGACTCCAGGGGTTGCAGTGGGAATGGGCACGAGTATCCACGCCTGGATCCTTGAGAAAAACCGCTGGTGAGGCAAAGCAATGTTTACCGCAAGTCACGAATGGGCCCCGCGAAGGCCGCGGCCCTAGGCAATATCGCTATGACTGAATTCCTCCCCCAGAAAGTCGATCAACGTCCGCACCGACGGCAGCAACCCGCGGCGCGACGGGAATATCGCATGCACGATCCCGCACTTGGGGGCCCAGCCCGGCACCAGCTCCACCAGGCGGCCGGCGGCGATGTCGTCGCGCACCACCACGTTGGGCAGGTGGGCGATGCCGATCCCCGCCAACACCGCGTGACGCAACGCCAACAGGTCATCGGTGACCATCCGCGGCGCATGTCGGATCACCGCACTGGCGCCAGCGGCGCCGAACAGCTCCCACTGATATTCACGCTGCGCCGCACCCCAATGCAGGCTCGGCAAACCGCTGAGGTCGGCCGGGGCGGCGGGTGACGACAGGCGTTCGCAAAACGCCGGGCTGCCCACCAGGCTCTGGGTGCTGTTGCCCAGCACCTTCATCACCATGTCGGTATTTTCCAGCGGCGGAAAGCGCACCCGCAGGGCGATGTCGAAACCTTCGTGGATCAGGTCGACCCGGCGGTTGGTGCTTTCGATAAACAACTCCACCAGGGGGTACTTGAGCATGTAGCGGGTCAGCATCGGCCCGACCCAGGAATTGAGCAGGGCAGTGGGGCAACTGATGCGCACCAGCCCCTGGGGTTCGGAGCGATTGCGTTCGATCAGTTCGGCGGCGCTTTCCGCTTCCACGCGCATGGCCAGGCAGCGCTGGTAATAGGCCTGGCCGATTTCGGTCAGCGAACAATGCCGACTGGTGCGGTGCAGCAGGCGCACTCCGAGGCGTTCCTCGAGCTCGGCGATGCGCCGGCTGAGCTTGGACTTGGGCATGTCCAGCGCCCGTCCCGCCGGGGCGAAACCGCCGTGCTCCACCACTTGGGTGAAGTAGTAGAGGGTGTTGAGGTCTTCCACCATCGTTCTCCATATAGAACGCTAAGGCTGATTTTTGCAGTCTAGTGCATCAAAGGCTGCGGATTTAAGCTTTGTTCATCGCGTCACACAACAGAATTGGAGAGGCAGGATGAAAAACATCATCGGTATCTACACCAGCCCACGCCCCCATTGGGTCGGCGACGGCTTCCCGGTTCGTACGCTGTTTTCCTACGACAACCTGGGCAAACACATCAGCCCGTTTTTGCTGCTCGATCACGCCGGTCCCGCTGATTTCACCCCGACCACCGAACGGCGTGGCGTTGGTCAGCATCCGCACCGCGGCTTCGAAACCGTGACTATCGTTTACAAGGGCGAACTGGAGCACCGCGACTCCACCGGCAGCGGTGGCAAGATCGGTCCCGGCGACGTGCAGTGGATGACTGCGGCGTCGGGGATTCTCCACGAAGAATTCCACTCCGAAGGTTTCGCCAAGAGCGGCGGTACCCTGGAAATGGTACAGCTGTGGGTCAACCTGCCGGCCAGGGACAAAATGGCCGACGCCGGATACCAGACGATTCTCGATGGCGACATCCCGAGCATCCCGCTCAAGGACCAGGCTGGCAGCCTGCGTTTGATCGCCGGTGAATTCGACGGCCACACCGGCCAGGCGCGGACCTTCACGCCGATCGATGTCTGGGACCTTCGCTTGAACGCCGGCAAGCTGCTGACCCTGGACCTGCACGAAGGGCGCAACACCGCCTTGGTGGTGCTGCGCGGCACGGTTCAGGTCAATGGCCGGGAGCCGGTGCGGGAAGGGCAGTTGGCGTTGTTCGAGCGCGACGGCCATCAGATCAGCCTGGAAGCCAACAATGACGCCGTGGTGTTGCTGCTCAGCGGCGAACCGATCGATGAGCCGATCGTCGGTCATGGTCCGTTCGTGATGAACACCGAGCAGGAAATCCATCAAGCCTTTGCCGACTTCCAATCGGGCCGTTTCGGTCGGATGAGCGGTTGATTCAATGCGACAGCACTGTGGCGTGCCAGGCATGGATGACTACGCTTGTCTGGCCGCGTTTGACGAAAAACAGAGTTCACTCACGCCGGCACCGTTCGGCATCGATTAAAAGCGAGGAATTGCCATGACTACTTCTTACAAACGTCTCGACAAGGATAACGCCGCCGTTCTGTTGGTGGATCATCAGGCGGGCCTGCTGTCTCTGGTGCGCGACATCGAACCGGACCGTTTCAAGAACAATGTGCTGGCCCTGGCGGACCTGGCCAAGTACTTCAAGCTGCCGACCATCCTCACCACCAGCTTCGAAACCGGCCCCAACGGCCCGCTGGTGCCCGAGCTCAAGGCGCTGTTCCCGGACGCGCCGTACATCGCCCGACCTGGCCAGATCAATGCCTGGGACAACGAAGACTTCGTCAAGGCGATCAAGGCCACCGGCAAGAAGCAACTGATCATCGCGGGCGTAGTGACCGAGGTGTGCGTGGCGTTCCCGGCGCTCTCGGCATTGGCTGAAGGCTTCGATGTGTTCGTGGTGACGGACGCGTCCGGTACCTTCAACGAACTGACCCGTCAATCGGCCTGGGACCGCATGTCGTCCTCCGGTGCGCAACTGATGACCTGGTTTGGCCTGGCCTGCGAGCTGCATCGCGACTGGCGCAACGACGTGGAAGGGCTGGGCACCTTGTTCTCCAACCACATCCCGGACTATCGCAACCTGTTTACCAGCTACAACGCGCTGACCAACGCCAAATAAAGCTGGCAACACGCATAACCTGTGGGAGCGGGCTTGCCCGCGATAGCGGTCTGACAGTCACTGCAAATGTGACTGTTCAACCGCCATCGCGGTGTAGAAACGGACACATCCTTTACGACTGAAACCGGGGACATCCTTTACGTTTCTGTTGGCTTGAAAGGCGGCTCTCGCCGCTTTTCAGTCTGCCTAAAAGGTAGTTGCAAAGGTAAATATCCCACACATCATCGTCCACTTCCTTCAGTCCTAGCGCCTCACCTGCCAAAGATTCACTGACGAAAATCATTTTGCCTTTCCATTTCATCGATCCATTTTGTCGGATCATGCGGATCCTCATATCCGAAGCGTAATCAGCCTCAGGCACGCGTCCGTCGTACTGCCTTGGCGAAGGCTTATACAGATCCGCAGGAACCTTCATCTCTAAAGCCTTATGAGGTCTTACGTAATTGAACTCCTGTCGAAACTGTTCAAATGCCAACTGTTGTTCCACCAGATTACGTTCAGGCGCATGAAGTAATGCAGCCTTGAGCGTTCGATGCATGCGCTCATGACGGCCATTCTGGTCAGGCCGCCCCGGCTGGATTCGCTCAGGGTAGATCCCTAGGCGTATCCACCAAGCCGCCAGGCTGGATATGCGCGAAATGCCGGTGGAGGCAAAGGGGGAGCCGTTGTCTGTGCGAATCACATTAGGCAACCCGTACTCCCGAAACGCCCAGTCGAACCCTTCGCGAGCCCCGGCAACGCTGCTTTGCGCTCTGCACAGCAATAGAAATCGGCTGACGTGATCAGTAATGGTCAGTGGGTAACAACGTTGGCCGTTCTGAAGCGCGAAGTCACCTTTGAAATCCGCCGCCCATGTCTGATTAGGCGCAGTAGCGTCGCGCAGCGGATTTTTCCCCGCTGGCGGGCGATTGAGGAAACGACGTTTTTGCACCAGACCTGCTCGCTTAAGCCATTCGCCTGCCGTGCTGACTGTTGGCCAAGACAACTCTGGATGATCAATCTTAAGGTTATGCACCAGCTTCTCAGGTCCCCAGCTGTGATGCTCGCGCTTGTACGCGACTAGCAGCTCAAGCACCTCATCGCTGATTTTGAAAGGGCTCGTATGCGGACGCCGTGACAGTTCCTTGAGCCCATCAATGCCCTGTGTTTCGTAGCGCGCAAGCCATTTATCCAAAGTGGGTCGGCTGAGCCCGTAGTGACGGGCCAACTCGCTTTTGGAATAGCTGCCTTGCAGCCAGTCGCCTATGAGTTTGATTCGTTGATCCATTGGGGACTCTCGATTCCAGGGCATGGTCAGGCACCTCCTGACCGTATTTCATACCTGTAAACGATGTCTCCGGTTTAAAACGTAAAGGATGTCTCCGGTTTCTACCCGGGCAAGCCCGCTCCCACAGGGTTTTGTGGTGTTCTGAAGACATCAAATCCTCCTACACTGTGCCCATCCGCACGTGTCTGGAGTCGCTCGATGCTGTCCCTGCTCACCGATCACCCCTTGCTCTGCGCCCTGGTCCTGATCCTGATCGATCTCGGCCTGTGGCGGTTGCTCAGCGCCAGTGGCAGCCACTGGAAACTGGTGGTGCGGGTGGTGATTTTCTCGCTGTTCAGCGTCGTGCTGTTCAACGAAGGCCTGAACCCGCTGGAGCCGGCGCCCTGGGCGGACAACATCCCGCTGCACCTGGCCGCGATCGGTTTGCAGATCGGTTGGTGGCTGTTCGGCGCGCGGACCCTGACGGTGCTGATCGGCGCGGTGATGATGCAACGGGTCGGACACACCGGGCGGCTATTGCAGGATCTGCTCGGCGCGGTGATCTTTCTGATCGCCATCATCGCCGCCCTGGCCTACGTGCTCGAACTCCCGGTCAAGGGCGTCCTGGCCACCTCCGGCGCCTTGGCTATCATCGTCGGCCTGGCCCTGCAAAGCACCCTCAGTGACGTGTTCTCCGGGATCGTCCTCAACACCACCAAACCCTACCAACTGGATGACTGGATCTCCATCGACGGCACCGAAGGCCGGGTCACCGACATCGACTGGCGCGCCACGCGCCTGCAAACCGCCCAGGGCAGCATGGCGGTGATTCCCAACTCGCTGGCGGCCAAGGCCAAGATCATCAATTTCAGCCGCCCGAGCGACATCTTCGGCGTCTCGATCAGCCTGCAACTGAGCCCCCACGCCCGTCCGAACACGGTGATCGAAGCCCTGGAACGCGCCATGCAGGGCTGTCGCCAGTTGCTGGGCAAACCGGCGCCCAGTGTCTCGTTGAAAAGCTCCAGCAGCGCCGGGATGGAATACGAAATCAGTGGCTTCGTCGAGTCCATGGATCAGAAGCGCATGGTGCGCAACCAGCTGTTCGACCTGGCATACCGGCACTTGCACGCCTCCGGCGTCAGCCTGTTGTCGAGCGTCGAATCGAATGCACCGGCCAACCTGTCACGGCCACGGGCATTGCTCGACACCTCGACCATCTTCTCGACCCTGCGCCAGGAAGAGAAGGACACCCTCAGCCAGAACATGACACTGCAAACCTTTCGCGCCGGGGAACTGATCCTGCCGGCAGGGGAGGTCAGCGATCATCTGTTGATCATCGAATCCGGCGTGATCTCGGTGGAACTGAGCCGTGGTGGAGTCCTGTTCGAGTCCGGACGCATGGGGCCGGGCGAGGTGATCGGCGAGGGCGGGATCCTGTCCGATACGGCGCTGCCGGCGCAATTCACCGCCAAGACATTCTGCAGCCTGTACCGGATCGAAAAGGAATACCTCAAACCTTACCTGGATGCGCGGCATGACATCGGCGAGGCGATGAAGGCGCTGCTGGATTTCCGCTTGAACAAGGCGCGGACGCTGACTCAGGAAGTGCCTAAGGTTGTGGAGAAGAGAGGTTTTCTGCAGTGGTTACGCAACCGGGCGTAGGGGCTCGAAGGTCAAGGAGGCGGCTGCAATCGGGTGGGCCGTCAGTCGACGCCTGGCGAACCAGCGGTTCACCGATCAGGGTACGGTCGCCACTTTTCCAGTCCTCGAACGGCGAATGTTGCCAAACCATGCCAACGGGGCCGACCAGCAATATCAATCCAAGATAGGCCAGGGTTTGTCGACGCGTCGGCGGTTTTCTGTGCACAGACTGCTTCGCCGCGATCCGGGCGCGGCCATGCCCATGAATCTGGGCGAGCAGGAAGGCTTCGCGCGCCTGTTCCGGCATGTCCCATAACAAAGACTCCAGATGCCAACGGGATTCGGCATTCGGCGAAGCGGCTGGCAAACGCGTTTCGGGTGAGGGCGACATGGACGAGGATACTCGTGTCCGGCATCCTGGCCGAGTTATCAAGAATGAGTCGCATTCTAATGATGTCGGTGCGGTGATGGCAATTACCCATATGAATTATTTTCGGGCCCGTCCATTGGCATCCTCGACTTCCCAATAATTGGCTATTTGCTGCCTGACGGTGGGGGATTAACGTAGCTCCACACCCTTTGTAACTGGAGCTCACCATGCAACCTCGTATCGATTTCTACACCGCTTCCCCCGACGCCCTCAAAGCCATGATCGCGCTGGATACCGCCGTGTCGAAGCTACCGCTGGAAAAGTCGCTGATCGAACTGGTCAAGCTGCGCGCCTCGCAGATCAACGGCTGCGCCTTCTGCATCGACATGCACACCGCCGATGCCCGCAAGGCCGGCGAAACCGAACGCCGGCTGTACGCGGTGTCGGTCTGGCGCGAAACACCGTTCTTCACCCCCCGCGAACGCGCGGCACTGGCCTGGACCGAATCCCTGACGCAACTGAGCCAGACCCACGCGCCAGACGAAGACTATGAACAGGCATCCGCCCAATTCACTCCCAAGGAACTGGTCGACCTGACCGTGGCGATTTGCACCATCAATAGCTGGAACCGGTTGGCGGTAGGTTTTCGCAAGATGCCGCAGGAGTAACAACAAGACTCAAATATGCACTCGCCACGGCATGTAGTTGCACCTTGCGTATCAAAGGCATCATCGCCGTGGCGAGGATGAAACGGACTATAGTCATCTGAAGGACGTTTCTGTAGGACCTATGTAGGAGTGTTCTGATTCTACTTTCGGCGTCGAGGGAGATGCTTTTTTTGCGTAATGCTGCGGTATATTGCGAACACATCTAATTTAACAAGTGTGTTCATATGCGACTTTATATCTTCCAGTGTTTTCGATTGCTTGGGTTCATCGCCTGCTGTCTTATGGCAGTAACCCCAGCATTGGCCAACAACGATGGCGCAGACACCTCGGTCACCATCGAGAAAGATATTCGCAAGTATGTCATTAACGCAGACGGCAGCTATATAGCCACCAATGACGTAGTGGTCTTGATTAACGAAGAACGTGCCGTTAAGGTTTATTCACAATATTACTTAAACTACAATCGTAGTCTTGAAAATCTTGAGGTCGTCGAAGCATTCACGCAAAAGCCGGATGGTCGAAAGTTTCTGGTACAGTTTGACCAGATCAAAGAGCAACAGGAGCGCGAATCAGCAGACGCGCCAATGTTCCAGGATACCTTGGTCAAGGTGGTCATCTTCCCCGACGTCGCTGTGGGTGACCGCCTTATTATTCGATCCAGGACACATCGCCACACTGCATTGTTTCCGCAGCAGTTCGAGTCGTTATCCCATCCCACGTTTCACCCTACCAAGCAGTACACGCTTGTTTATGACTTGCCGCAGAGCATGCCATTGTACGCCGATACTCGAGGCTTCAAGGCCAGCGACCCTGTCACTATGGCGGGACGAACCCTTTACCGCTGGGACAATATTCCTGATAAAAAAGCGCGTATCGAAAATGGCTCTGTCGCCTATCAGGATTACGGCCAGTATCTGGCAGTTTCTACATTTCCTGACTTCAAGGTCTTTGCCCAGGCTTACGATGCCCGGGCCAAGAGTCGTGTAACAACAGACATAAGTCAGTTGGCGCAAACGATAACCGCCCATCTGATTGACCCTCGGGACAAAGCAATTGCCCTGAATGATTGGGTACGAAAAAATATCCGCTACGTCGCTGTCTATGTGGGGGCGGGGAGCGTCGTTCCTAATCCGGTTGAAACGATTCTGGCGAATCGCTATGGAGACTGCAAAGATCACGTGGCGTTGTTGGAGTCATTGCTCTCGGCGGTGGGTATAGAGAGTACACCTGCGCTTCTTAACGCCGAGAATGCGTATACCTTGCCCAAGGTTCCAACGCTGGGCGTGATCAATCATGCTATTACCTATATTCCGACTCTCGATCTTTATCTGGACTCCACCGCAGAAGGGGTTGCTGGCGGTTATCTGCCCATTTTCATTCTGGATAAACCTGTCGTTTTCAGCAAGTCAGGAACGTTGGGACGTACTCCTTCCACCCAGGACGGAAAGGTTGAGAGCAATACGGTGTTCAAGGTTCGCGCAAATGGTGAAGCCGAGTTTACTCACTCCTCCCGAATCACAGGTTGGGCAGCAGAAGCCAACCGTTACGCTGTTAACTCGATGAGCGCCGTTGATAGGAACCAGTTGGTGCAAAAAGTCTTGGCGAGTTTTGGGCAGACGGGTAAAGGAGCGTTCAGCGCTACCCAGCTTGAGGCCGGCAATAACGAACTTTCAATAAAAATGGTTGGTCTGTCGGAGAATCTGGTTGCCTTTCCAGGACCTACGGGGATTTTCACTATGAGCAGCTTCGCGGGAGGTATTGCGCAGAACGTTTTTACCTTCGCGGCGGAGAGCAATCGTGTTCAGGCCTTTACCTGTATCTCGGTAGAGACTGAAGAGCAGGCGCGTTTTGAGTTTGCAAAAGAGGTCAGCATTGTCGCGGTGCCTAAATCGATGACCTTGCGCCATGAAAAATTTGAGTACATTTCCAACTACTCAAAAGAACCTGGCGCGGTGGTCGTTCGTCGATACCTGAAGTTTCACAACCCCAGTACGTTATGCAGTCCTGAAGATTTCAAAGGCATGAGTTCAGTGATTGGCTCCATGATTAGCGATTTGAAATCACAGATTGTGGTTCAGGTTCAATAGGGTTGGTGAGTACATGGTGGCGCGAAAGAGCCGGTATCAAGAGGGTGCGTAGATGTGACCGCCTGATTGGAGACCGCACAGCCTTCAGTGATATTGATCTAACGTATAGACCCACGAGCGTTCTCAATGCCCATCCGCACTCGGCGCGGCCGGTGGTTGCACCTTGCGCATCAACGGCACCATCGCCGTGGCGAGGATGAAGCCGACCATGATCATCAGGAACGCGTCGCCGTAGGTTTGCGTCTGGGCCTCGCGGTAGGTCAACAGCCAGAGCTGACGCAGGCTGGCGGTGACGCCGACGTCGCCGCTCTGGCCCAGGGCGGCGAAGTTGTTGCCGACTTGGGACAGCCACTGGTTCAGGGCTTCGTTGCTGCTGTTGAGGTTTTCGGCCAGTCGGGTGAAATGCAGGTTGGTGCGGTCATTGAGGATGGTCGCGCACGCGGCGATGCCGATGGCGCCCCCCAGGTTTCGCATCAGGTCGAACAATCCCGAGGCATGCTTGAGCCGCGAAGGCGCCAGTCCGCCGAGGGTCAGGGTGACTGCGGGGGGCACCGCCAGTTGCTGGGCAATCCCGCGCAAGGCTTGGGGCAGCATCAATTCTTTGGCCCCCCAGTCGTGGGTGATCGGGCTGAAATCCCACATCGACAGGGCGAACAGTCCCAGGCCGGTCATCATGATCCAGCGCAGGTCGACGCGGTTGGCCAGGAAGGCGTACAGCGGAATCGCCAGGATCTGGAACACGCCGGTGGAGAACACCGCCAGGCCAATGTCCAGTGCGCCATAACCACGCACCCGGCCAAGAAACAGCGGCGTCAGGTAAATAGTGGCGAACAGGCCAATCCCGGTGACGAACGAAAAGAAGCAGCCGAGGGCGAAGTTGCGGTCTTTCAGGGCTCGCAGGTCAACGATCGGATTGGCCACGTGCAGGGTGCGGCCGATGAACGCCAGGCCGGCCAGGCCGCTGATCCAGGCGGTGGTCAGGATGGTGCTGTCGCTGAACCAGTTCCAGCGCGGGCCTTCTTCGAGGGTGTATTCCAGGCAGCCGAGGAACAGCGCCAGGAACAGCATGCTCAGGTAGTCGGCACCCTTGAGCAGCGACAGTTCCGGCTGGTCGATCTTCACCAGCATCGGCACCGCCACCGCGACGAAAATCCCCGGTACCAGGTTGATGTAGAACAACCAGTGCCAGGACGAAATGTCGGTGATCCAGCCACCGATCACCGGTCCCAGGGTCGGTGCCAGTGAGGCCACCGCGCCGATGGTTGCAGCAGCGATCACTCGTTGTTTGCCGCTGAAGAAAATGAAAGCGGTGGTAAACACCAACGGGATCATCGAACCGCCGAGAAACCCCTGCAGGGCGCGGAAGGCGATCATGCTCTGGATGTTCCAGGCCGCGCCGCACAGCAGGCTGGCCAAGGTAAAACCCACCGCCGAGGCGCAGAACAACCAGCGGGTCGAGAACACCCGGGACAGCCACCCGGACAGCGGAATTACAATGATTTCAGCGATCAAGTAACTGGTCTGCACCCACGCGGTTTCGTCGGTGCCTGCGGAGAGTCCGCCGCCGATGTCGCGCAACGAGGCGGAGACGATCTGGATGTCCAGCAGGGCGATGAACATGCCGATGCACATGCTGGCGAAGGCGAAGACCTTGGTCGCCGTCGCCATGCTCGCGGCATCGAATGGTGGCGCGGGGGCGGCGAGGGCGCGGCTCATGGTGCGCTGGCCACGGCTGGGGTTTCAGGCCCTTGGCGGGTGTCCACTTCAGCGGTCACCGACAGGCCCGGACGAAGATGGCCGAGCACGCCATCGGCCGGGTCGAGCAGGATCCGCACCGGCACCCGCTGCACGATCTTGGTGAAGTTACCCGTGGCGTTTTCCGGCGGCAGCACGCTGAATTGCGAACCGCTGGCCGGGGCGAGACTGTCCAGGTGGCCGTGGAATTCCTGTCCCGAGAGCACGTCGGCATGAATGATCACCCGCTGGCCGGGCGTCATGCGTGCCAGTTGATCTTCCTTGAAGTTGGCGTCAACCCACAGCCCGCGGGCCGGCACGACCGACAGCTGTTGCGAACCGGCCTGGGCGTAAGCACCGACCCGCGCCCGACGATTGCCGATCACGCCATCGATGGGGGCCCGCAGTTCGGTGTAGCCGACATTCAACTGCGCCAGGTCACGCTCGGCCCGGGCCTGCAGCAACGCGGCGCGAGCTTGTTGTTTTTGGGTTTCGATCACGGCCAGCTGGCGTTGTGCAGCCAGCAGTTCGGCCTGGGCCCGGGCACTCAACGCCTGGGCCGTCTTGAAGGTGGCGTAGGCGCGCTGGGCACTTTCCACCGAGACGGCATTGCTGCCGACCAGGCGTTTGTAGCGTGCGTTGTCATCCCGTGAACGAGCCGTCTCGGCGCCAGCGGCATCGATCCCGGCACGAGCCTGGCCGATCACCGCGTGTTGCAATTGTTCGGTGGCGTCGAGGTTGGCGAGCAACGCTTGCTCGGCAGCCACCGCGCCTTCGGCCTTGGCCAGGTGGGCGCGGTAGTCACGGGAATCGAGCCGAATCAATACGTCGCCGGCCTTGACCTGCTGGTTGTCGGTGACCAGCACTTCTTCGATGTAACCCGCGACCTTGGGCCCGATCACCGTCACGTCGCCGCCAATGTAGGCATCGTCGGTTTCTTCGATGAAACGGCCGGCGGTCCACCAGTGACTCGCGTACAGCCCGGCGCAGACCACAGCGGCTACGGCGGCCGTCAGCAGGAGCAGGCGCTTGAGCAGGCGAGGCTTGGCGGTAGTCACCGAGACAGCAAGGTCGGGTTCAAGAGTGGGCATGCTGGTCATGGAGAATTACCTGTGGGGAGCGGGCCTATATTACATACGTAATATGACGTATGTAATATTTTGTCGCAATTGGTTTTTGCTGCCGGTCGTCAGGTGTTATTTCAGCCAGACACCCGGCGTGACACCAGTCATCTCCTTGAAGAAGGCAATAAATGCGCTGTCACTGGCAAACCCCAGTTCGAAAGCGCTGCAACTGATGTTGCGCCCGGTCGCCAGCAGTTCGATGGCGCGCATCAGCCGCCATTGCTGGCGCCACTGCTGATAACCCATCCCGGTTTCCCGCTGGAAGATTCGCCCGATGGTTCGGCTGCTGGCGCCGATCTGTCGTTCCAGGACTTGAAGTTCCGGTGGCAGCTGTTCGAGCGTTGCCAGTAGCGGTGCCAGGCGTTTGTCCCAGGGCAATGGCAAGAGCATCGGTTGGTGCACGGCGTCGCGGATCTCGCTCAGGCACAGCCCCAGCAAATGCATGAACTTGCCCTGTTGCCAATCGCTGTCGAAGTCGGCGTCGGCCATCGGCTCCAGCACGGCTCGCAGCAATGGGCTGACTTCAATCACGCAGGTCGTTTGCGGCAGCTCGGCGCACAACGGGGGAATCAGGTAGATGGAGCGGTAGTCGACGCTCTGCTGCATCACGGCGCGGTGGGTCACCCCGGGCGGAATCCAGGCGGCACGGGAGGGCGGCAACAAGCACAACTGTTGTGCCAGGGTGATGCGCGTGCAGCCGTGGCGGGTGAACAGCAACTGCCCCCGTTGGTGTTGATGCACGCCGGAATCGTGATCGCCAAGGATTGCAGCAATGCCGATGACAGGGGCCGGGTAGCTGTCGGGATCGAATCGAGCGCGGGCATCGAGCCATGCCATGGTTTGTCCGATTTCATTGATAAATTGTCAGGATCTGGATAATACGCCAGGCGTGAATTCGTATGCTGCTCGGCAATTGTCTTGAAGAGCGACGTGTTAATGAATTCCAGAAACCTGTTGGTGTTGGCCATTGCCTTGCTGATGTTTCCGCAAATCGCCCAAACCCTGTATAGCCCGGCCCTGGCCGACATCGGCCAGGCCTTTGCCGTCGGGCCGCAGCGAGCGGCACAAACCCTGTCGGTGTTTTTCCTGGCCTTCGCCTTTGGTGTGGTGGTGTGGGGTCGTTTGTGCGACCGGATCGGGCGCCGGCCAACGATGCTTATCGGGCTGGCGCTGTACACCGGTGCATCGATACTGGCGCTGAGCGTCGGTGATTTCACTGCCTTGTTGGCAGCCCAGGCACTGGCGGCCTTCGGTGCCGCGGTGGGTTCGGTCGTCACGCAAACCCTGTTGCGCGACCGCTTCAAGGGCGCGGAACTGGCCCAGGTGTTTTCGGGGATGGGCATCGCGCTGGCGGCCAGCCCGGCGATTGGCCTGTTCGCCGGGGCGAGTCTGGTGCACGCCTTTGGCTATCGAGGCGTGGTGGGATGTCTGTTGCTGTTGGCCTCATTGTTATGGCTGTGGTGCCTGCAAACTTTGCCGGAAACCCGGCCCGGGAATGTGACGGTGCCGGCTCTGTTCGAGACGCTGTGGAGAATGCTCCAGGACCTCGATATCTGGCGTTCGACGTTGTTGGTGGCACTGTTCAACATTGCCCTGTTCAGCTACTACAGCCTCGGCCCCTTCGTGTTTCAGCGGCTGGGCGTGAGTGCGCAATGGTTCGGCTACAGCGGCGTGATCCTGGCCCTGGGTTCCGGCCTCGGTGCCTGGCTCAACAAACGACTGTTGGGTCGAGGGTACAGCGGCCCTCGGTTGGTTCGGCTTGCAGCAGTGTCGGCACTGCTGGGTGGCATGGGCGTTTGGCTGATGCAACACAGTGTCCTGTTGGTCCTGGCGATGTTGCTGGTGGTGCTGGCGTTTGGCATGGCGATCCCGAACATTCTTGGTTCGGCCCTGGTGAACTATGGCGACCGGTTGGGCACGGCTGGCGCGTTATTTGGTTTGCTTTATTACCTGTTGATCGGCGGTGGGCTGTTGCTTGTGGGCTGGGGCCAGGCGCTGGGTGAAACCTTGATGCTGTGCGGTGCGTTGGCGTTGCTGTTGGCCGGGATCAGGCAGCGGCACACGGAGCAATGATTTTACTTATCGGCATACCGGTTGCCCGGGCCCCCGTAATCTCTAACAGGCTCGCCCACCCTTTAATTTCCAAAAAACACTGCCCATTAATATTTTGTTCCAATTGATTTTCGTGGCCGGTCGGCATGTAGGAAGTAGGACGCTGAAGTTGAGCCTAAGACGTCGGTAGTAGGAAATGGTGAAGAAGTATGTAGGAAGTAAGAAGTTGAGATTGGAAATAGCAAACAGGAAGTAATAAGTGAAGAACTGAGCGGTAGGAACTGTGAGGTGAATAGTAGGGCGTGAGTAGTCCGCGGACTTGCACAGTGTTTAAAAACAGTAAGTGTCGTGTTGCATTAACAGACCAATGCTCCAACTATTAAACGCATAGACGAAACGGCATAGCGCCCTTTCAAAAAACGCCAGGAAGTCAGGGTGCCGAATACTATTCGCGTTGTACCTCGTCGTCTCCGTTACCGCTCTCCATTATCGGTCTTGTTGCTGGGTTTGAGTATTTCACCGGCGTATGCCGCCGAGTCTTCCGCCCCCGGACAAGAAGTATTACGCCAACAACAACAGCAACAACGTGACCTGCAACAGATGCAACTGGACCAACGCCGCCGACAACTGGAACGCGGCAGTTTCAGTGGCTCGTCGACCGCGCCAGAGACATCCGCGACCATTGCCGTCGATGAGCAGTGCTGGCCCGTCAGCGGGGTGCGCGTCGGTGGCGTCACCCTGGTCGATCGCAAGACACTCAACCAGCGCATCACCCCGAAATTGTCGCCGTGCATGGGCGCAAACCAGATAAACCAGGTGCTGGCGACCATCACCGAGCTCTATGTGCAGGCGGGTTACATTGCCAGTCGGCCGTACCTCAGCACGGCGCCAGAGGCCGGGCAGTCGCTGGATATCCTGGTGGATGAAGGCTACGTCGAGGCGATCGAACTGGCCGACCAGAGCCTGCCGGTTGCCCTCGGTGGAGCGTTTCCGGGAATGCTCGGCAAGGCGCTGAAGCTGCGGGATCTGGAGCAGGGTCTCGATCAGTTGAACCGCCTGCGCTCAGTGGACCTGAGCGCCGACATCGCACCCGGCAGCCAGCCTGGCGCCTCGCGGATCATCTTGCGCTCGCGCTCCCGGGATCAGTCGCGCTGGGCGTTGAACCTGGGCCTGGACAATCTCGGCAGCGCCAGCACCGGGCGCGACCGTAATACGCTCAGTCTGGGTCTGGACTCACCGCTGCAGATCAATGATTTGTTGAATGTCAGCTTCAGCGACACCCTCAATCAGGGCGATCGCTTCAGTCGCAGCGCCAGCCTGTATTACGCCATTCCCTACGGCTACTGGACCTGGAGTGTCCTGGCCAGCCATGCCGAATACCGTGCGCCGTTCAAACTGAGCTACCAGACGTTTCATACCACCGGCACGACCGACCAGCTCAGCCTGCGCGCCGATCGAGTGTTATGGCGCGGCCAAAGCCATCAGCTCAGCGCCAACCTGCAACTGTCCCACAAAGATGTCGACAGCTACTGGGGGCCCTTGCACCTGTCGATTCAGAGCCCGACCCTGACCGTGGCCGAAGCCGGGCTGAATCTGTTCTGGCTCGACAGTGCGGTGTGGAACCTGGACCTCAATTACGCCCAGGGCCTGCGCTGGTTTGGCGCGGACAACGATGCCGAGCGCTGGCACGACCGTCTGCCCAAGGCACAGTTTCGCAAGTACCGCGCCAGCCTCGGTCGGTGGAGCAACGGCCGCTTTGGCCCCCAGGCCTGGCAATGGCAAAGTCAGCTCAACGTGCAATACAGCCCTGATCCTTTGCCGGCCATCGAGCAGCTGCTGGTCACCGACGATTCGGCGGTGCGCGGATACCGGATCAACAGTGCGTCCGGCGCCAGCGGGGCGATCTGGCGCAACACTTTGCGCCTGCCATTGCAAACCGGTTTTCCGGTGCAGATCACCCCGCGCCTGGGGCTGGACAGCGGCTGGGTCCAGGCCGATCGCGGCGCCCCCAACCACTATCTGAGCGGCGCAGGTATCGGGGTCAACCTGAGCTGGAAAAACCTGCACCTGGACCTCGATTACCAACGCAGCGTCAGCATGCCCGAGGGGTTCAAGCACGAGCCGCGGACCTGGCTGATGCGCGTGGGATGGCAGATCTGAATCCAACAAAACTGCCGATGGTGCTGTGCGCGCCAGCCACGGCAGTCCGTTCAGCGCGCCGTGATACTGCACTTGAGGTTCTTATGTCAGCAAAACCCTTTGCGTTCCATCTCGCCCCCGGCGGCAAATTGCGCTGGGCGATTGCCAGCCTGTTTCTCATCGCGCCCGTGCCCAACGCCCTGGCGGCGGGGGTCGTGGTCGCGCCCGGACCCGGCGGCACCGCGCAATTGCAAACCCGGGACGGCGTGCCCATCGTCAATATCGTTGCGCCCAACGGTTCCGGCCTGTCCCATAACCAGTTTCTCGACTACAACGTCGACCGCCAGGGCCTGGTCCTGAACAACGCCCTGCAAGCCGGGCAGTCGCAACTCGCCGGGGAACTGGCCGCCAACCCGCAGTTCCAGGGGCAGGCGGCGAGCGTGATCCTCAACGAAGTGATCAGCCGCAACGCCTCGGCGATCAATGGTATCCAGGAAATCTTCGGTCGTAGCGCCGATTACGTCCTGGCGAACCCCAACGGTATTTCGCTCAATGGCGCCGGTTTCATCAACACCCCCAATGCCAGCCTCGTGGTCGGACGTCCCGAGCTGAACGAAGGCAAGCTGCAAGCCCTGAACACCCGCGATGCCACCGGGGAGCTGAACGTGCGGGGCGCGGGGGCGCAGAACAGTGCAGGCTCGATCAACCTGATCGCTCCGCGTATCGACAGCAACGGCAAGCTTGGCGCTCGCGATGACCTGAACCTCACGATCGGACGCAATTCGGTGGACTACGCCAGCGGGCAGGTGCGGACCGTCGACCCGAGCGGTCACAGCAACGATGGCCGTATCGACGCGTTCCTGTTCGGCGCCATGCAGGCCGGGCGCATCAACATTGTCAGTACCGCGCAAGGCGCCGGCGTGCGGGTCGGCGCGGTGCAGGTGGCAGGTCGGGACGGTGTGCAGATTCGTTCATCCGGCGATCTGGTCATCAGCGGCGGGCACGTGAAGGACAGTCTCGGGGTGGTACGCGCTGGCGTGCATAGCAGCCAGGGCGATGTCGGCTTGCACAGCGCCAGGGACCTGACGCTGGCGGCCACCGATGTCAGTGGTCGTGACGTCAGGGTCGATGCCGGGCGCAACCTGAACCTGACGACTGTCGAAGCCCTCCGGCTCAAGGAGAAACGCAACGACTGGAACAACAAGACACTCGGCATCACTTGGGAAACCTACGAACAGTTCCAGACCGAAAGCGAATCGCGACAGCACGGCAGCCAGATTATTGCCCGCCGTGATGTGGACCTGTCTTCGGGCGGCGATACCGAACTCAAAGCTGCCCGGGTCGAGGCGGCTAAGGATCTCAGGGTGAAGAGCGGCGGCGATCTGCGCCTCACGGCGGCCATTGAAAGCAAGACTGAATCCGATCAGGGTAAACGCCGCAAACACCTGTGGAAAGAAAGCTGGAACAGTCGCAGTGAGGAGCCGCGCGGCATCACCACGCAATTGAAGGGCGACAACATCGCCTTGACCGCGGCCGGTTTGCTGCGCTCTGAAGGCGCACAAGTGACCAGCCCCCACGACATCCAGATAGCCGCCAAACGGGTGGAAATCACCACCGCCCCCGGCACCGGGATCAAACGTGAAAAGCGCTACTCGGGCGATCTGGTCGGTGGCGGGTTCTTTGGCAAGACCGGCGATTCCGATCAGGGCAAGACCCTGCACCAGGGCAGCGCGATCAATGCCGCCGGAAAATTGATCGTCAAGGCCGACGACGTACGCATCAGCGGAAGCCAGGTGCGCGGCGGCACAGAGGCCAGCGTCATCAGCGACAGGGGTTCGCTGATCATCGATGGCGTGCAGGACACATCCCACATCAGCACCAACAACAAGGACAACAAATTTCTCGGTATCAGCCAAAATGAAACTCGCTCAAACACTCAGGACAGCACCACGGTACGCAGCGAGTTGACGTCGGACACCAACCTCACCCTCAAGAGCGCCGGGGACATCGAAGTGGCCGGCTCCACGGTCAAGGCGGGCGGGACGCTCAATGCGCAGGCGGCGGGCGATCTGAATGTGCAGTCGGCCCAGAACACGGTCGACAGCAGCCAGACCACGGCCCGCCGTGGCTTCGATGCCTACGCCAGGGAGACCGCCCCGGACGCCGGCCAGTACCGCGCAGGCGTGCGTTTTGAAGACAAAACCCAGACCCTGGCCGGCAACGAAGTGCGTCAGCAAGGCTCCGGCCTGACCGGCGCTGAGGTGCAGTTGACGGCCGGCGGCAATCTGACGCTCAAGGGCGCTGAGGTACAGGCCACCGCAGGCGATGCTTCCCTGAAGGGCAAGACCGTTGCACTGCTGGCCGAAGAAGACAGTCAGCGCAGCTCGACGGAGCAGCGCACCACCGGCGGCGGTCTCTACTACACCGGCGGCCTGGATCGGGTGGGCAGTGGCCTGGACTTCGCGCATTCGACATCCGGGGATATCCGTACCACCACCACCGCCCAAACCAGCACGGTCCAGAGCAGCGGCAACCTGAACATCGATGCCGAAAAACTGATCACCGAAGGGGCGCAGGTCACGGCTGGCAAAGGCCTGGTGGTCGACGCCGGAGAAATCGACAACCGCGTGGCGCGGGATACGGACAGCAGTACGCACAAGGAGAGCAACTGGTCGGCGGACATTGGTGTCAACCTCGAGGTTAAAGGCATCACCCGGCCCCTCGCCGACGCCGTCAAAAGCGCCATCGACGGCAAGGTCCCGGACGTGGGCGCCTTGGGCAAGCTCGGTCAGCCCGATCTCGGGATCGATGTCGCCATCGGGCATCAGAGCGCCGGCCGCCAAGTGCTAAATGGCATTGATAAAGTCAGTCAGTTTCAGGGCGGCACCGTGGACGTCAAGGCCGCCGGTCTGTTGCAGGACCAGGGCACCCGGTATGAGGCCACTGCCGGGAAGGTCAACATCAGCGCCGACCGGTTGATCGCCAACGCCGCGAGCATCACCGAGGGCAGCGACGATCGGGCGCTGGACGCCAAGGTTGACGTGCGGGTCTACACCAAGACCGGGGAAGACCTGAACGTTGCCGGCAGCGGTGAGGGAGGCAGCCGTCAAACACGCGAGGAGACGTCGACCGCCGTGGTAGGCCGTTACGCCGGCAGCCAGGGGGTGAGTATCAATCTGGGTGGCGACGGGCAGTTCGAGGGCAGCCAGTTCGATGGCGGGGAGGGCGGCGTGACGGTCAAGGCCGGCGGCAACCTGGCACTGAATCAGGCCAATGACCGTCAGGACAGCGATACGTCCAGCCTGCGCGGCAACGCCTCGCTGACAGTCGGCACCTTGCCTGGCACCAACGACACCAATATCAATCTCGGCGCCGGCGTGCAGCTCGATTATAAAGGTGACCAGACCCGGGACAGCCAGGCCCGGGTCGCCAGTATCGAGGGTCAAGGCCCGGTAACATTGAGCAGCGGCGGCGATCTGGTGCTGCAAGGGACCCGCATCGACCTGCCGGGCACAATAGATCTGGAAGCTGGCGGCAAACTGGATGTGGAAGCGGCGATCGGCACCCATGTCGTCACGAACAGCCATCTCGGCGGTGGCCTGAAAGTGGGCGGCAGTAAAACCAGCACCGAGAACAGCATCGACAAGGCCGGCAACCTAAACCTCAACCTCAATGCCGGTCGGGTGGATGAAGCGTCGCGGACCTTGACCGGCGGCCAACTCCAGAGCCAGCAGCGGATCGGGTTCCGCGGCGATTCGATCCGCCTGCAAGGCACCCGGGTGAGCGCGCCGGACGTGCTTTTTGATGCGCAGAAGGGCGGGATCCAGCTGCAGTCCGCGCAATCCACACAGAACCGCGGCAACTGGGATCTAGACCTGAAGGCCGGGGGCAACCTTGGCAGCAGCACACCCACCGCCAGCGAAAGCGTCGCGTCCAGTGACCTGGGGGTGAATGCCGGGGCCAAGGTCGGGGTTGATTACCTCAACAGCACGACCGGGCAGAACAGCCGGATCAAAGCGGACAGCGTCGAGCTCAACAGTGCGGGCGATGTGCAATTGGCGGGAGCGCGGATCGATGCCGGGAAGGTGAGCGGTAAGGTCGCAGGCAATCTGAACGTGCAAAGCCCTCAGGACCGCCAGACCTCGGCCAAGGTTGATCTCGACCTGGGGCTGACCGGCAAGAAAGCCGCTCCGGCCGACCAGGACGCACAGGCGCCGAACACCGGGCTCAAAGGTCTCGATTACAAACCGACCCTCAAGTTCGATGGCACCTATGCGTACAAGGACAGCGTCGGCCAGGCTTCCGGCATCAGCGGTACACAGGGGGTGAATCTCAAGGTCGATGGCACGACGCAACTGACGGGCGCAAGGATCGCTTCAGCTGAAGGCCGCGTCGGTCTGGGCGACTCCAGGGTTGGCACCACGACCTTGAGCAACCTCGACTATAGCGTCAGGGGCGGACTGGATTTGCCGCAGAAACCGGCCACCGAGGGCAGTAAACCCGAGGTCTCGGTTCCCGGTGAGCACAGCTTCAAAGTCGGTCCCGGGACGATTGGCGGTCGTTTCGATCGCCAATCGTTGACAGCGGGGATCGACGAGGACGCGAGTTAAGCCAGCACCCTATTATCCCCGGATAGGGTCTTTATGACCGGCTTGCAGTGGTCATCAAGACCCTGTCCGGGGTGTCCAAAAGACCACGAGTGTTTATAAGTTATTGAATTTATTGGATATAAATATTGGCACGTATCGTGATACGAGAGGGTAACGGAACCAAAAAAGGAAAGCGTCATGACTCGTTCAATACCTCTGGGCTTTATGCTGTGTTTGTTGCTCTCGCCACTTTGCCAGGCTGATCAGGTGGTCCGCGAGGTGCCTGACATTACGGCTGGCAAGGGCTTCGGTGCCCTGACCGGGATGATGGTGGGTGCGGCGGGCGGACCTGTGGGGGCGCTGATCGGTGCGGGTGCCGGATTCTTTGTCGGCGGCTCGGTGCAGCAAGCGGCCGGTCTCACGGAAAAAGCTTATGAAGTGAAAGACGCTCAGGGCGATATCAGTACGGTGCGCTCGCCCAATGCACGATTCGAGGCGGGCCAGCAAGTGACTCGCAAAGGCCCGCGTGTGGTCGCGCAGGACCACTGATTGGACCCGGGACGGAATCCATTGCTTCCGGTTAATAGGAAGCATTACTATTCACGCCCCGTCTTCACAGCACGCCGCAATGACCCCCAAGCTGCCCCGCAGACACGGCTTTTTCGAACATTACGAAGAGTTGGTTGGCACCTGGACCCGTCGCCTGAGAAATCGTCAGCAGGCCGAGGATCTGGCCCACGACACCTTCGTGCGGGTGCTTGAGTCCGATTCGGCAACGGTGGAGCAGCCCCGGGCGTACTTGCACCAGACCGCGCGCAATATCGCGGTGGATGGTTACCGGCGGGAGGATCGGCGGGGCGCCATGGAGTCGGAGGCGATCGATCACAGTGTGTCGTCGTCCGGCGACCCGGAGCATTTCATGCATGCGATCCAGTTGGCTGATTCCATCGAGCGGGCGCTCGCCGAACTTCCGGTCAACTGCCGCAAGGTGTTCGTCTGGCAGAAGATCGAAGGCCTGACCCAGGCCGAAATCGCCGACCGCCTGGGGCTGTCCAAGAACATGGTGGAAAAGTATATGATCCGCACCCTGCGGCATTTGCGCGACCGTCTGGACGGGTTGCAACCATGATCGGCCGCGCCTTCTCATCCCCGGCCAGACAGGAACTTCCATGATGGATACTCGTGATTGCGCGTGCGGGCAAACAACGGTTCGCGACGAGGCGGCGCAGTGGTTTGTGCGTTTGCAGGAACCGGCCGTGGACGTGGAAGAACGCCGACGCTTCGAGCGCTGGCGGAACGAACACCCGCAGCATCGCGACGAGTATCAATTGCTCGAGGGACTGTGGACGGCGGCTGATCTGCTGCCGGCGGCGCGTCTGCAGGCCTTGTGCGAGACCCCGCCCTCCCGCGGCAAACGTCGCCCGCTGGTGCGTTATGCGGTGGCCGCCAGTGTGTTGGCCCTGGCAGTCGGGTTGGGAGTGTTCAGCCAGTTGCATCAGCCGGCGATCTACACCGCCGAGTTTTCCACCGCCCCGGGGGAGCGACAGCAGGTGGCGTTGCCGGACGGTTCGGTGATCGACCTGAACAGCCGTAGTCGTGTCCAGGTGCGCTACGAAAATGACCGGCGCCGCATCGAGTTGATGCAGGGCGAAGCGATGTTCAGCGTCGAACACGACAGTGATCGGCCGTTCGTGGTCGAGGCGGGCAGCGGCAAGGTCACGGTCACCGGCACCCGCTTCGACGTGCGTCGCGACGCCTCTGAAACCCGGGTCGTGGTGGAGCAGGGCACGGTCAAGGTCCAGGGTCGGGACGCTGCCGACAACGAGTTCATCAGTCTCACCGCCGGCCTGGGTACGCGGGTCGATACCCGGGGCAAAGTCGCCACCGCCTACGCGGTCAATCCGGGGGAACTGACCGCCTGGCGCAGCGGCAAGCTGGTGTTCAACAACGCCAGCCTGCGCGACGTCGCCGAGGAAGTGTCGCGCTATCGGGAGAAACCGCTGACCGTCAGCAATGACAAGGTGGGCAATCTGCGCCTGACCAGCGTGTTCAAATCCGACAACACCGACGCGCTGCTCAAGGCGTTGCCAAGCATTCTGCCGGTGGCCGTGCGGACCCTCGATGACGGCAGTCAGCAAATAATTTCAAAATAGATTCAGGTTTTTTTCGAGTTCATCGTCTTCTAGTCCAACTGCAACTGGTTTGCATTAACAAGCGCACACTCTTGCGATCCACAGGACTCCGTTCGACGTGAAAAAAACCACCGCTAACAACAAATTCCCTTGGTTGCCCCTGGCCCTCGCACTGGCGGTCAACCTTGCGTTGCCCCAGGCCTTTGCCGCCGAGGCTATTCATATTCCGGCACAACCCCTGGGCCAGGCCTTGAGTGAACTGGGCCAGCAAACCTCGCTGCAGGTGTTTTTCAGCCCTGAGCTGGTCGCCGGCAAACAGGCGCCGGCGGTGGATGGCGACCTTTCGCCGGAAGACGCGCTGCGCCAGCTGCTGCAAGGCAGCGGTCTGCACTACCAGATCGACGAAGGTTCGGTGACCTTGCTGCCTGCACCCGGTGCCGCGGCCAATGGCCCGCTGGAACTGGGCGTGACCGACATCAAGGTGGTCGGCGACTGGCTCGGTGACGCGGATGCGGCCGTGGTGCAAAACCATCCTGGCGCCCGTACCGTGATTCGCCGCGAGGCGATGGTCGAGCAAGGCGCGATGAACGTCGGCGACGTGTTGAAGCGCGTGCCCGGCGTGCAAGTGCAGGAGGCCAACGGCACCGGCGGCAGCGACATTTCCCTGAACGTCGGCGTGCGCGGCCTGACCTCGCGCCTGTCGCCACGTTCCACCGTGCTGATTGACGGCG
The DNA here is from genome assembly GCF_001661075.1 of Pseudomonas silesiensis. Taxonomy (NCBI): domain Bacteria; kingdom Pseudomonadati; phylum Pseudomonadota; class Gammaproteobacteria; order Pseudomonadales; family Pseudomonadaceae; genus Pseudomonas; species Pseudomonas silesiensis. Next base: position 4,514,326 of record NZ_CP014870.1, on the reverse strand, counting down.
TGCCGGCAGCGTTCGCGCCGTACGGTCAGCCGCAACTGTCCATGGCCCCGATTTCTTCCGGCAACCTCGATAGCATCGACGTGGTTCGGGGTGCCGGTTCCGTGCGTTACGGACCGCAGAACGTCGGTGGCGTGATCAATTTCGTGACCCGGGCGATCCCGGAGAAAGCTTCCGCTGAAATCGGCAGCACCCTGGAAACCTCCCAGCACGGTGGCTGGAAGCATATCGACACGGCATTCGTCGGCGGCACCGCGGACAACGGCATCGGCGTGGCGCTGTTGTACTCGGGGGTGAACGGTAACGGTTACCGTGAACGCAACCACGGCAACGACATCGACGACGTGCTGCTCAAGACCCACTGGGCGCCCACCGATGTGGATGATTTCAGCCTCAATTTCCACTACTACGACGCCAGCGCCGATATGCCCGGCGGCCTGACCCAGGCGCAGTACGACGCCAATCCGTTTCAGTCCGACCGCAACAACGACAACTTCAGCGGGCGTCGCAAGGACGTGTCGTTCAAGTGGACCCGGCAGCTCGACGACCGCACCCAGGCCGAAGTGCTGACCTACTACACCGACAGTTTCCGTGGCAGCAACATCGCCGCCCGCGACCAGAAGACCCTGGGCTCGTTCCCGCGCACCTACTACACCTTTGGCATCGAGCCGCGGGTGTCCCGTGTGTTCGACGTCGGCCCGACCACCCAGGAAGTCAGCGTCGGTTATCGCTACCTCAAGGAAGCCATGCACGAAGAGGCCAGCCGCCTGGCGCTGGTCAACAACGAGCCGGTGGTGCGTCCCGGGTCGGACGGGCATGTGTACCAGGATCGTACCGGTGGCACTGAAGCCAATTCGGTGTATATCGACGACAAGATCGATGTGGGTAACTGGACCATCACCCCGGGCATCCGCTTCGAACACATCAGCACCGACTGGCACGACCGCGCGGTGCTCGACACTGCGGGCCGGCCGGTCCCGGAAAAGCGCCGCAGCATCGAAAGCAACGAACCGTTGCCGGCCCTGAGCGTGATGTATCACCTGTCCGACGCCTGGAAGCTGTTCGCCAACTACGAAACCTCGTTCGGCAGCCTGCAATATTTCCAGCTCGGCCAGGGCGGCACGGGTGACGAAACCGCCAATGGTCTTGAGCCGGAAAAGGCCAAGACCTATGAGGTCGGCACCCGCTACAACGATGATGTGTGGGGCGGCGAAGTGACGCTGTTCTACATCGACTTCGATAAAGAGTTGCAATACATCAGCAACGACGCGGGCTGGACCAACCTCGGCGCGACCACGCACCAGGGCATCGAGGCGTCGGTGCACTACGACATGGCGGCACTGGACCCACGCCTTGATGGCCTGACCGCCAACGCCGGGTTCACCTACACCCGCGCGGTCTATGAAGGGGAAATTCCAGGTTTCAAGGGCCGTGACCTGCCGTTCTACTCGCGCCAGGTGGCGACCGCCGGCCTGCGTTACGACATCAACCGCTGGACCTACAACCTCGATGCCTTTGCCCAGTCCAAACAGCGCTCGCCGGGCGTTGCGGTGAATGCCGACGGCAGCTTCAGCGGCAATTACATCACCGAAGGCACTGCAGATGGCCAGTACGGCGACATCCCGGGTTACGTCACCTGGAACGTGCGCGGCGGTTATGACTTCGGCCCGGCTGTTTCGAACCTGAAAGTCGGTGCCGGGGTGAAGAACATCTTCGACAAGCAATACTTCACCCGCTCCAGCGACAACAACTCGGGCATGTACGTGGGGGCGCCGCGCACGTTCTTTGTGCAGGCCAGTGTGGGGTTCTGATAGGCCGGGGTGTCTTCATTCGCCGGCAAGCCGGTCTCACTCCCACAGGGGATCTTCAGCGGACACACCATTTGTGGACGATACGGATCAACTGTAGGAGCCAGGCTTGCCGGCGAAAGCGGTGTACCAGGCTCCATCTTTATCGACAGGCAAGCCGCCTTCGCGAGCAAGCTCGCTCCCACAGGGGATCTACGGCGAACTCAACATTTGTGGACGATACGGATCGACTGTAGGAGCCAGGCTTGCCGGCGAAAGCGGTGTATCAGGCGACGACATCCGACAAAGCTTTTCAGACTTTCAACACCTTCCCGCCAATCGCCACCGCCACCAGCAACACCGCCATCAACCCAAAGGCAAAACTCAAACTGCTGCCATGGGCGATAAACCCGATCACCGCAGGCCCGGCAAGAATCCCGGCGTAACCCAGGGTGGTAATGGCGGGCACCGCGATGCTTTCGGGCATGACCGTCTGTTTACCCACGGCGGTGTACAACACCGGGACAATGTTCGAACAGCCAGCCCCCAGCAGCGCATAACCCACCAGCGCCATCTCCCAGTCCGGCGCGAACGTCGCCAGAAACAGGCCCCCGGCGGCCGTCAATCCGCCGAATACAATCACCCGGGTGGCGCCCAGGCGCCGCACGATTGCATCCCCGGTCAGGCGCCCGACCGTCATGGTGAGCGCAAATGCCGCATAACCCAGCCCGGCATAGGCGGTGTCGATCCCGCGCTCCTGCGCCAGGAACACCGCGCTCCAGTCCAGTGCCGCGCCTTCGGCCAGGAACACGATGAAACACATCCCGCCGATGAACAGCACGATGCCGTGGGGCACGGCAAACGCCGGTCCCGAACTTTCGCTGCCGTAGGGCAACAGGTGCGGCGCGGCCTTGCACAGCGCGATCAGCAGCACCACATTCACCACCAGCGTCGCCCCCAGTGGCGACACCCCCAGGCCCAGCAAGGCGCTGACACCCGCCGCCCCGACAATTCCGCCAAGACTGAACAGGCCATGAAAACCCGACATCAGGGTCTTGCCACTGGCCCGCTCGACGATCACCGCTTGCAGGTTCACCGTCGAATCCACCGTGCCCAGCCCGGCGCCGAACAGAAATAACGCGGCAATCAGCGCGGGAATCGATGAGACCGTCGCCAACAACGGCAGGGCCAGGCAGATCATCAACGTCCCGCCGACCGCCACCCGGCGACAGCCGAAGCGCGTGGCCAGGATCCCGGCCATCGGCATGGCCAGGATCGAGCCCACCCCCAGGCACAGCAACAGCAAGCCGAGGGTGCCTTCATCCAGCCCGGCCCGGGCCTTGGCGTACGGCACCAGCGGGGCCCACGCGGCAATGCCTGCGCCGGCGATGAAAAAGGCGATGCGCGTGGACATCTGTTCCAGGCGACCGGGAACGAACGAGGTCCGGGTGTTGAGGTTGGTCATATCGATCCTTGGCAAAAAACGTCGCGTCTGCGAGGGACAGTGATTCCCCGGTGAGGTTTGATCAGCGCCCCGACGGGTTCGCGTTCAGGCAGGGTGACATCCTTGCACAGCCAGGCGCGGTTTCGCGATATGTTGTGCCCGAATTGATTCCTTCGGAGGGGGCGCCATGGCGCGAGGATACGATGCACGAGGCAATATCTACAGGGTCGTGGCGCCTGAGGAAATACGCCGCGACGGTATTGAATTGCCCGATCAGGCCTGCCAGGCAGCGCAAACCCGCGAGGCCTGGGCGTTGGCGGCAATCGAGGCTTACTGTGGGTGGGCGCCCGGCACACAACCCTCCGGCAGCAAGGACCATTGCAGCGATGGTTTGCTGGTTGGCCCGTTCCAGTCATCGCCCCCATTCGATCTGCTGATCGTCAACACCGACGGCACCCTGGCCGAGCGCAGTGGCAATGGGCTGACGATTTTTTCCCAGGCGTTAAGCGACCGAGGGCTTTGGCCTGGGGACGAGGCGTGTTTGCTCAGGGTTCATCACGACAAGGCCGATGTGGATTCACCAGGGCAGACCTCGGTGAAGCCGGCGCAGGTCGAAGGTGTACGCGGGTTCTGGCTGGACCTGGGCAAGCCTTCGTTCGGGCCGGGGGCGGTCAGTGCTCACGGGGTTGGGAGTGTGGCCTTCAACGGACGCGAACTCAGCCAGGTGCAGCCGTTGGCGTCACTCAATACCGCTTGGGGGCGCAGTCAGTTTGTGCGGGTTGGCAATCCGCACTGCGTGACCCTTGTCGAGCGCGCGGATGAATTGCCGAGCAACGAGCAGATGCGTGAACCGGGATTGTCCGAAGCACTGACGCGTATTGCCTACGCCGTGCCGACCGGGGCAGGGGAACCTTGTCCTGCGGGTGTCAACTTGCAATGGGCGATGCTTGAGTCCGAGGGGCGGATCGTGGCCCGGGTGTTCGAGCGGGGCGAAGGGCCGACGGCGTCATCGGGGACCAGCGCCAGTGCGGTGGCGTGTGCGGCTTGGCGGGTGGGCTGGGTTGCGGCGGGGGAAGTGAAGGTCGTCATGCCTGGTGGTACGGCGCCGATTTTGCTGGAGGAAGAGCAAGGGGAATTGAGTCGGGTCAGCCTGTTTGGTACGGCTCGGTTGATGGGTTGAACTCCAGATCGCCTTCGCGAGCCCGCTCCCACAGGATTCATGTCGTTCACAACACTTGTACACGACGCAAAACCTGTGGGAGCGAGCTTGCTCGCGATGGGGTCAGGCCAGTCACAACAAAACTCAGCCCTGATCCCCAAAAAACTCCACCACCGGCATCTGCCGCTTCATCAACACCTTACCCCCACGCACCGAATACAACGGCAAGCCCTGGCTGCGAATCACCTCATAATCACTGTCCGCCGACAAAATCAGCAAATTCGCCGGCCGCCCCCGTTCCAGTCCATAACGATCACCCAGGGCCATGGCCTTGGCGCTGTTGTCGGTCACCAGGTCCAGCGCGCTTTGCAGATTGCGGTAACCGAGCATGTGGCAGATATGCAAGCCGGCTTCGAGCACCCGCAAGATGTTGCCGTTGCCCAGGGGGTACCACGGGTCGACGATCGAGTCCTGGCCGAAACACACATTCATCCCCGCTTCGAGCAACTCGTTGACCCGGGTCACGCCGCGGCGTTTCGGGAAGTTGTCGAAGCGCCCTTGCAGGTGAATGCTTTCGGTGGGGCAGGAGACAAAACTGATCCCGGAATGCCCGAGCAGGCGAAACAGTTTGGCGCAGTAGGCGTTGTCGTAGGAGCCCATGGCCGTTGTATGGCTGGCGGTCACCCGTGAACCCATGTCGCGGCTGCGGGCTTCTTCGGCCAGCACCTCGAGAAAGCGCGAATGCGGGTCGTCGGTTTCATCGCAGTGCACGTCCACCAGGCAACCGGTGCGCTCGGCCAGGTCCATCAGGAACTTCACCGAACTCACCCCCTGGTCCCGGGTGTACTCGAAATGCGGAATGCCGCCGACCACATCGGCGCCCATGCGAATCGCTTCTTCCATCAGCTCCCGGCCATTGCGGTACGACTCGATGCCCTCCTGGGGGAAGGCGACGATCTGCATGTCGACCAGGTGCCGGCTTTCCTCGCGCATTTCGAGCATCGCTTTCAACGCCGTCAGTTGCGGGTCGGTGACGTCGACGTGGGTGCGCACATGCTGGATGCCATGGGCGGCGAGACTCTGGAGGGTTTTCCTGACGCGGGTCCTGGTGTCTTCCCCGGTGATCGTCACCTTGCGCTCGCTCCAGCACTCGATGCCCTCGAACAACGTGCCGCTCATGTTCCAGCGCGGCTCGCCGGCGGTCAGCGTCGCATCGAGGTGGATGTGCGGCTCGACGAAGGGTGGCACCACCAGATTGCCGCCGGCGTCCAGGTCATCGGGCCCCAGGGTCGGCGCCTCGGTCTGTCGGCCGATATTGCTGATCAGACCGTTTTCCAGGTGCAGCTCATGCAACCCTTCTTGGTTGCGCAGGCGGGCGTTGATGATGTGCATCGGGCGAATCCTTTTATAGATCTTCCAGTGGAGCGTTGGCGGTACGGGTACCGAGTACCCCGGTCAATATCACATACGTTAGCGCGGCAGCGGCAATCCCTGCCAGCGGCGCAACCCATGGCGAACTGAACGCAGCGACGGTGCCGACCGCATAAGCGCCCAGGCCTGAGCCATTGAACGCCGGCAACCGGGCATTGGCCAGACGTGGATATTGACCGCGGTAGCGATAAAAAAAGTCCGCCATGATCACGCCACCGATCGGCGGGATTACCGTGCCCAGCAGAATCAGGTAGGGCACCAGATAGTCGTACATGCCCAGCAGCGCCAACAGCGTGCCGATCATCGCACCGGCCAGGGTCACGGTTTTGCGCCGGCCGGTGCGCAGCAGGTTGCAGCCGGCGACGGCGAAGTTGTAGATGGTGTTGTCCTGGGTGCTCCAGATGTTGAGCAGCAACATCGCCATCGCAGCCATGGCGAACCCTTGCAACAGCAACACTTCGACCACGTCCGGTTGCTGGTAGACGATGGCGCCGTACGCGCCGATCAACACCATCAGGCCGTTGCCGATAAAGAAGCCGATCAGGCTCGCCAGCACGGCGACCCGGGCCGAGCGCGAGAAGCGCGTCCAGTTGGTCGCCTGGGTCGCGCCGCTGACAAAGGTGCCGAACACCAGCGTGATGGCGGTCGACCAGTCGAGGGTGGTCGTCGGCACGATCGCCAGCAAGCCATCGAGCCCGCCGACCTTGGTCGTGGCGACCCACATCGACAGCGTCAGCAGCAACATCATTGCGGGCACGGCGATGTACGACAAAACCTCCAGTCCGCGATAACCGATATAGGCCGTGGCGCAAAACATCAGGCCGAACAGCACCATCAAGCCCATGACAGTGCCTTCGCTCAATTCCAGATACTTGCCCAACACCACGGCCGCGGTCGCCGTGCCCCAGGCGTACCAGCCGATCTGAGTGAAGCCGAGGATCAGGTCGCTGAGCTTGCTGCCGATTTCACCAAAGCAGAAACGCCCCATCAGTACCGAATTGAGGCCACTCTTGAACGCAATGTAGCCCAGGCCGGCGGCATAGATGCCCAGCAGCAGGTTGCCGACAATAATCACCGCCATCATCTCGCCGAAATTGAACGCCACACCGAGCTTGCCGCCGGCGAACATGGTCGCGGTAAAAAAGGTGAAACCCAGCAGCACCATGGCCGTGGAGGCCAGGCCTTTGCGGGCATGCATCGGGACTTCGCTGAGGGGGTAATCATTGCCGGGAGCGTTCTGCGTCATGGGGCGTTCCTTGCTGGATGTTAGGACGCGAAGGGTGTTGCAGCGGTCGTGCCAAGCGGGGCAGGTGTTGTTATTTATAGACGAGCGAGGGCGGTTTGGTTCGGGCGACGGCGCAAAACACTGCCCTCTGAAGTAACACACAATCCCTGTGGGAGCGGGCTTGCTCGCGAAGGCGCTGGTTCAGTTACAAATGTATTGACTGACACACCGCCTTCGTCGGAATGCCGCCCAGAGCAAGTCCGCTCCCACAGGGGAAGTCGGGTGCTTCAGGGGGATTTATGCAGGGGCAAAAACCGCAGCAGCGCCGCGACGATCGCTTCAGGTGCATCTTCCTGAACCAGATGCCCGGCATTCGGAACCGGATAAAACTGCGCCCCAGGGATCATCCGGTGCAACGCCCGCCCACGCTCAATGGGAATCCACTTATCCTCCTCGCCCCAAAGAATCTGCACCGGGCAGCGAATGCTCGAGTATTGCCCCTCGACCTCCCGGGTATAACGCTCGTCCATCTGCGCGATCTGTCGATAAAACGCCGCTTGCCCCGGATCCCCCAGCCACGGCTGCACATAAGGGGCGAGTTCGTCGTCCGGGATTTCACGTTTGATCGCCCCACGGATATAGGCCGGCACGACGACCTGCTGAATGTAATCGGGCAGTCCGCTGAACGCTGCCTCATGCTGGCGCACATGCTGCACGAACGGCGAGCCCCAGGGCGACAGCGCCACCGGGTCGATCAGCGTCAGGCTGCGGTAATCCTTGCCATTGAGCAGATGCGCACGCAACACGGTAGCGCCGCCGAAATCGTGGGCCACCACATCCGGGCAATCCAGGCCCCAATGCTCCAGCAGCCTGGCCAGCAGTTCGTTCTGCATACCCAGGGACACGTCGCCGTCGACTTTGTCAGAGAGCCCATAACCCAGCAGGTCAAAGTAATGCACCCGGTGCGTGGTGATGAAATGCGGCGCAATCCGGTGCCACACATAAGAGGAGAAGGGCGTGCCATGCACAAAGACCAGCGGCGGACCGTCGCCCCGGACGGCGAAGCGCACGGAGTGCCCGTTGAAGCGATAGGTCTGAGCCAGCGGCCAGTCAGTCATGGGTGCGTCCTCTTGGCGTTTGCGAGCGAAAAAGCATAGGCATAAAAAAACCACCGCTAAAGGTGGTTTGATCATTCACTGACGAAACGCATTCCCTCTGTGGGAGCGATTGTCCGGTTTACTCGCCGTGATAGATGCAGCCGCTGGTGCAGGTTTCGTGGATGCGGATCGCGCTGAGTTCCGGCAGCAGAGGCTTCAATTCTTTCCAGATGAATTTGGCCAGCACTTCGCTGGTCGGATTTTCCAACCCGGGAATATCGTTCAAATAGTTATGATCCAACCGCTCATACAGCGGTTTGAAAATCGCCTTGATCTCCGAAAAGTCCCGTATCCAGCCCGTATGCGGATCAAGATCGCCACTCAAATGGATTGCCACTTTGAACGAGTGACCGTGCAGGCGACCGCACTTGTGGCCGTCCGGGACGTGGGGCAGGCGGTGGGCGGACTCGAAGGTAAATTCTTTGAAGATTTCCACAGTGGTTTGAGCTCTGTCAGGTGGCGATCGCCGCGGCGATGTGGGCAGGTGGCGAGTTTAACAGTTTGCGTTTGGGCTTGCGGGAAAACACTGACTAAAGGGTCAGCAAGTGTTCAGCGCGCAAACCGGTTTCACAGAGTGCACCCCGCCCCCTGTAGGAGCGAGCAAGCTCGCTCCTACAGGGGGCGGGGTAGGGCGGTGATGTCGCGGTGCCAGTCATGATGATGGCAATTCAGTTTCAGTTAAGTTGAAATCGCTAAAGTGGCCGCCGTAAGCAACACATAAAAATACGGAGACACCCCATGAACACTTTGACTGCCCTGTTTACCGCCACCCTCATCACCCTGACCGCCGGCATCGCCCAGGCTCGCGACCTCGGCCCCGATGAAGCCCTGAGACTGCGCGACGCTGGTACCATAGTGTCGTTTGAAAAGCTCAACGCTACCGCATTGGCCAAACACCCGGGTTCCAAAATCACCGAAACCGAACTGGAAGAAGAGTACGGCAAGTACATCTATCAGGTGGAAATGCGCGACCCGCAAGGCATCGAGTGGGACCTGGAACTGGACGCTGTCAGCGGTCAGGTGCTCAAGGATCATCAGGATACGTAATGAAGGTGCTTTGTTTTGCAAATCGGCACGCCAGCAGCCGGCTGGCCCTGGCGCTGCTGGTTTTTTGCTCGATGGCGCTGGCCCGGGACCTGGATCAGGACGAAGCCCTGCGCCTGCGCCAGCAAGGGGTGATCCTGCCGCTGGAGCAACTGTTGCAGCAGGCGCTGGACCTTTACCCCGGCGCCAAGCTGCTGGAAGCCGAGCTCGAGGAAAAGCACGACGTCTACATTTATGAAGTCGAGTTGTTGACCGCCGAAGGCGTGGTCCGTGAACTGGACCTCGACGCCACCACTGGCCAGTTATTGAAAGACAAGGAAGATTGACCCATGCGTTTGCTCCTGGTGGAAGACCACGTGCCCCTGGCCGATGAACTGATGGCCGGCCTCAACCGCCAGGGCTATGCCGTGGACTGGCTGGCGGACGGTCGGGATGCGGTGTACCAGGGCAGCAGCGAACCCTATGACCTGATCATTCTCGACCTCGGCCTGCCGGGGTTGCCGGGACTGGAAGTGCTGACTCAATGGCGCGCCGGCGGCCTGGCTACACCGGTACTGATCCTCACGGCCCGCGGCTCCTGGGCCGAACGCATCGAGGGCCTCAAGGCCGGCGCCGACGATTACCTGACCAAACCCTTCCACCCTGAAGAATTGCACCTGCGGGTTCAGGCGCTGTTGCGTCGCTCCCACGGCCAGGCCAACCAGCCGACGCTCAAGGCCGCGGGCTTGCACCTGGATGAAGGTCGTCAATGCGTGACCCGGGACGGCGCCGACATCCAGCTCACCGCAGCTGAATTCCGCCTGCTGCGCTATTTCATGCTGCACCCCGAACAGATCCTGTCCAAAAGCCACCTCGCCGAACACCTCTACGACGGTGAAACCGAGCGCGATTCCAATGTGCTGGAAGTCCACGTCAACCACCTGCGGCGCAAACTCGGGCGCAGCGTGATCGAAACCCGTCGCGGCCAGGGTTACCTGTTCGGCGGGCAAGCCCGGTGAGATCGATCCAGCGCCGCTTGAGCCTGGGGCTGATCAGCGTGATGGTGATCGTCGGCCTGGTGCTGGCGCAGACCAGCCTGTGGCTGTTCGAAATGGGTTTGCAGCGTTACCTTGAAGCCGGGCTGCGCAACGACAGTGAAAGCCTGCTGGTGGCGCTGGTGCGCGGACCGCAGGGGTTGCAGCTGGATGAGCGACACCTGTCGCCGGCGTATCAGCGCCCGTTTTCCGGGCACTATTTCCGCATCGACTTTGCCGACAGCCATTGGCGCTCCCGTTCGCTATGGGATCAGGAACTGCCGCGCCTGGACCATCCCGGCCTGCACAGCAACCTGCAACTGGGACCGGAAGGTCAGCAGTTGCTGATATTGCGCTCGGACTATCGACGTCTGGGCCAGTCGATTTCCATCAGCGTCGCCCAGGACTACACCCCGGTGCGCGACAGTTTTTTGCGCATGCAACAGGTCGGTCTCGGCCTGGGCCTGGCGGGCTTGCTGCTGATTCTGTTGCTGCAGCGGATCACCGTGCGCCGCGCCTTGCGTCCGCTGGAAAAGGCCCGTGAACAAATCGCCCAGTTGCAGCAGGGCCAGCGCTCGCAACTCGATGATCAGGTGCCGGTGGAGCTGGAGCCGCTGGTGGCGCAGATCAACCATTTGCTGGCCCACACCGAAGACAGCCTCAAGCGTTCGCGCAATGCGCTGGGCAACCTCGGGCACGCTTTGAAAACCCCGCTGGCAGTGTTGTTGAGCCTGGCGGGCAGCGAGAAACTCGACGCACATCCGCAACTGCGCAAGGTGATTCAGCAGCAGCTTGAGCAGGTGCAGCAGCGGCTGAACCGCGAACTCAACCGCGCGCGGCTGTCCGGCGACGCCTTGCCGGGGGCGCTGTTTGATTGCGATGCGGAGCTGCCGGGGTTGCTGGCAACCTTGAACATGATTCACGGTGAACACCTGGACCTCAGCCATGTAGCGCCCAAGGGCTTGCTGCTGCCGTGGGATCGGGAGGATTTGCTGGAGTTGCTCGGCAACCTGCTGGACAACGCCTGCAAGTGGGCGGATGCCGAGGTGCGCTTGAGCGTGGTCGAGACGGCGCAAGGATTTGAGCTGGGTGTGGAAGATGATGGACCGGGGATTCCCGAGGACCAGCGCAATCAGGTGCTCAGTCGCGGTACGCGGCTGGATGAACAGATGGATGGGCATGGGTTGGGCTTGGGGATCGTGCGCGACATCGTCGATACGTGGGGCGGGGTGTTGCGGCTGGAGGAGAGTGAGTGGGGCGGGTTGAAGGTGGTCATCGAGTTGCCCAAACGCTGATCCCGATCCAAAGCAAAACCGAGAAACCTGTGGGAGCGAGCTTGCTCGCGATTGCGCAAGTACATTCAACATCAATGTCGACTGTCAGGCCGCTATCGCGAGCAAGCTCGCTCCCACAGTTGATCTTCAGTGGATACAAAATCTGCGTCAGACGCGGAACTGATCCATCAAACTCTGCTGCTGATTGGCCAGGCTGTTCAGCGACTGACTCACCCGCGCCGATTCATTGGCCTGGCCCGACAGCGACTCGGTCACATCCCGAATCGTCGCCACGTTGTTGTTAATCTCCTCGGCCACGGCGCTTTGCTCTTCCGCAGCACTGGCGATCTGCAGGTTCATGTCGCTGATCACCGTCACCGCTTCGCCAATCTGGCGCAGTGCCGTCACGGCATGGCCTACTTGCTCGACACTGCCCTGGGCCTGGCGATGGCTGTTGCTCATTGACCCGACCACCTCCTGGGTGCCGCTCTGCAACTGCTCGATCACCAGGCGGGTCTCTTCCACGGACTCCTGGGTCCGGCGTGCCAGGTTGCGCACTTCATCGGCGACCACGGCAAAACCACGTCCGGCCTCACCGGCGCGGGCCGCTTCGATCGCGGCGTTGAGGGCCAGCAGGTTGGTCTGTTCGGCGATGGCGCGAATCACTTCCAGCACCGAACCGATTTTCTCGCTATTGGCGGCCAGGCCTTCGACTTGCACCATGGCCGCGCTCATGTCGGCGGCGAGGTTGTCGATGCTGGTGGTGGTCTGGTCGATCACGCTCAGACCGCGCCGGGTGGCGTGATCAGCGTCCCGCGCTGCTTGTGCCGCCTGTGCGGCGCTGCGGGCGACGTCCTGGGCGGTGGCGCTCATCTCGTGGGAGGCGGTCGCGACCTGATCCACCTGGCGGTATTGCTGTTCCATGCCGGCACTGGTCTGGGTGGCGATGGCGGACGACTGATCCGCCGTGCTGCGCGCGTCCTGCACCGAGCGTTTGACCTCGGCAATGATCGGTTGCAGCTTGTCGAGGAAGCGATTGAACCAGCCGGCCAACTGGCCCAGTTCATCCTGTTTGTCGTAGGCCAGGCGTCGGGTCAGGTCGCCTTCGCCGCTGGCGATGTCTTCGAGCATGTGCGCCACGCCGAGAATCGGCTTGGTCACGCTGCGCGCCATCAGCCACACCAGCAACAGGCCGATCAACGCCGCCAGCGCACCGAGGCCGAGTTCCATCAGCGTGCCGGCGGTGTTGCTGTCATCGAGTTGTTTCTTCAGGGCTTCGGCAGGGCCGACCAGCACTTTTTCCGGCACCTCGAGCAACACGCCCCAGGACTTGCCACCGGGAATCGGCTGGAACGGCGCCAGCACCTTTAGCTGTTGGTTGCTGTGCAGGCTTTTGGTCTGGCTGCCGGCGGCGAGCATGCGAATCAGTTCGGCACCGTTGGTTGGGTCGACGGCGTCCAGGCGCTGGCTGAGTTTGCTGGCGTCCGGGCTGTAACCGGCGAGCAAACCGACCGGGCTGATGATGCTGACGTTGGTCTGGCCGTCATACAGCTTCTTGCTGGCGCCCTGGCTGACCGCTTGCAGGCTGTTGAGGTTGATGTCCGCCGACAGCGACGCGATGACCTTGCCATTGACCATCAGCGGGAAAACGATGCTGGTCATCAGCACCTTCTGCCCGTCGATCACATAGAAGTAGGGCTCGATCACGCAGGGCTTGAGCGTGGTGCGCGGGCAGGTGAACCAGGCGTTCGCCGGCTCGCCGCTGGGCCCGGTGCCGGTGTCGGCCATGTCGCTTTCGGGTAGCGCCATGGAGGTCACCTTGCCCGGTGTCGGTTGCGACCAATACAGGGCGAAGCGGCCCTTGTCGTTGCTGCCCAGTTCCGCCTGGCCGGTAAACAGATCGTCCTTGCCGTCCAGCGCATTGGCTTCGAACACCAGCGACAGGCCAAGCAGCTCCGGGTTGGCTTGCAGCGCCGACTTGACCTGGCGGGTCAGGTCTTCGCGCAGGTCGAAGGCGTCCAGGAAGCGCTTCTCGGCCTGGTCTCGCAGGAACAGCACCTGGCGGGAAAAGCCGTGGCCGTATTGATAGGCGTCCATGAACTGCTGGCGAATCTCCAGTGCCTGGTTTTCACCCTGGGATTCGATCCGGGCCTGGGCGGCTTCGGTCAGCATCTCCATGCTCGAGGTTTTCACCAGCGCGGCGCTGTGCTCCATGCGATACAGCGAAAGACCCACCAGCAGGGTCACGATACCGGCCAGGCACAGCCCGGCGAGCAGGGTGATCTTCCATTGAATGGAAAGTTGTCTGAGCGACATGGAGACGTCCTTTATTCGATAATTATCTGAGACTCGGCACTGTAGCGGCAGGGGGTCGGCTTTCTTTATGCCGTCCGGTCAATAAGAGACTTACCTGAATGGATGCCTTGCACAGGCCTCCTGTAGGAGCGAGGCTTGCCCGCGAAGGCCGTTACGCGGTTCCATTGAGAACCGCGTTATCGTTCTTCGCGGGCAAGCCTCGCTCCTACAGGGGATCGCGTAGGGGCTTTGACATGGGGGGGACTCTGCGGCAAAGTGCCCGCCCTCTAATAAAACCCATTCTTCAATCCGCTGGCGGCTCACGCAGACTGCCGGCCGGACTCATTCCGTTTGTCTTGAGGTCTTGATAATGAATGCAGTAATTGCCGCGGTCGGCGTCATGCTGATACTCAGCCTGTCCCGCGTGCATGTGGTGATCGCGCTGATCGTGGGCGCGCTGGTCGGTGGCTTGACCGGTGGCCTGGGCATCGACGCGACGCTCAAGGCGTTCAACAGCGGGCTGGGCGGCGGGGCGACGGTCGCTTTGTCCTACGCCTTGCTCGGTGCGTTCGCGGTGGCCATTGCCAAGTCTGGCCTGGCCCATGCCCTGGCCGACAAGGCCCTGGCGATGGTCGATCGCCAGCACGCCAGCGGTGGCGGTCAGGTCAAGTGGCTGCTGATCGGCTTGCTCTGGGTGGTGGCCATCGCCTCGCAGAATATCTTGCCGATACATATCGCCTTTATTCCGCTGCTGGTGCCGCCACTGTTATACGTGCTGACCAAGCTGCAACTGGACCGACGGTTGATCGCCTGTGTCATTACCTTTGGGCTGATCACGCCGTACATGTTCCTGCCCGTGGGCTTCGGCAACATTTTCCTCAATGAAATCCTGCTGGCCAACGTGGCCCGTAGCGGCGTCGATATCAGTGGCATCAACGTCACCCATGCCATGGGCATTCCGGCGCTGGGCATGGTGTTCGGCCTTGGCGCGGCCTTTATCAGCTACCGCAAGAAGCGGGTCTACAACCTGGAAAAAATCGAACAGGTCGAACAGGTCGCGGTGCAGTACAACCCCCTGAGCCTGATGGTGGCCGGCCTGGCAATCGCCGCGGCGTTCATCGTTCAGCTGCTGCTGGACTCGATGATCATCGGTGCGTTGGCCGGGTTTCTGATTTTTTCGGCATCGGGCATCGTCAAATGGCGCGACACCGACGACCTGTTCACCGAAGGCATGAAGATGATGGCGATGATCGGCTTCATCATGATCGCTGCCTCCGGCTTCGGCGAAGTGATCAAAGCCACCGGGGAGGTGCAGACGCTGGTCGAGACCTCGGCCTCGTGGATCGGCCACAGCAAGGCCGTCGGCGCGTTGCTGATGTTGCTGGTGGGTCTGCTGGTGACCATGGGCATCGGTTCGTCGTTTTCCACCGTGCCGATCCTGGCGGTGATTTTCGTGCCGCTGTGCGTGCAACTGGGCTTCAGCCCGTTGGCGATCGTCAGCATCGTCGGTACGGCCGGCGCCCTGGGTGACGCCGGTTCGCCCGCCTCGGACTCGACGCTGGGCCCGACCTCCGGCCTGAACATCGATGGCCAGCATCACCACATCTGGGACACCGTGGTCCCGACGTTCCTGCATTACAACCTGCCCTTGCTGGGGTTTGGCTGGGTGGCGGCGATGGTGTTGTAGTCACATCACCCCCTGTGGGAGCGAGCTTGCTCGCGATGGCAGTGTGTCAGGCAACAGAGATATCGACTGACATACCGCCATCGCGAGCAAGCTCGCTCCCACAGTGATTGTGGTGTTCAATCCTTAATTGGACGGCCTGTCCCAATACGGCACCGCACCAAAGCACTCGACAAAAAAATCGATCACCGTCCTGACTTTCACCGACAACCGTCGACTGCCCGGCCAGAGCACGGCAATCTGCTGCGGTTCGAGGCTGTTGGATACCTGATAGTCCCCCAGCACCGGCACCAGCGTGCCGTTGCGCACCGCTTCGCCAATCAGCCACGACGGAAACATCACCAGCCCCAGGCCTTGCTCGGCGGCCTGGGTCAGCGTGTCGGCGTGGTTGCCGGTGATCGGTCCCTTCACCGAACAGGGCGTCCAATCCTGCTGGCCTTGGCGAAAAAACCAGCGCTGCTGGCCGGTCACGCCCTTGTAGGCCAGGCATTGATGGGCCTGCAGTTCGTTCGGATGTCGCGGCGTGCCGTGGCGCTTGAGGTAAGCCGGGCTCGCTGCGACTTGAAAGCGGTGCGGCGCCAGGATACGTGCCTGCATGCTCGAATCGTGCAGCGGGCCGATGCGAAACAGCAAGTCGGCGCCTTCCTGCAATGGGTCGATGTAGCTGTCGGTCTGCTGGATATCCAGTTGTAGTTTCGGATAGCGCTCGCACAGCTGCCCCAGCCACGGGGTCAGATGCCGTTGACCAAACACCACCGGCGCATTGATCCGCACCAGCCCGCTGGGGTCGCTTTGCTGTTCCTGCAAAGCCTGTTCGGCTTCTTCCAGTTGCACCAGCACCAGCCGTGCGTGATGGCCGAGCATCCGCCCGGCCTCGGTGGGGGTAACGGCGCGGGTATGGCGGTAGAGCAATTGTTGGTTCAAGGCCTGTTCCATCAGCTGGATCTGCCGCGAAATCGACGAGGGCGCCAGGCCCTCACGGCGGGCCACTTCGGAAAAGCTGCCGTGATCCAGTACAGCGACAAACAGTCGAAGAGCCTTGAATCCCAGTTCGTTGAGACCGTGCATGATCAATCCTGCTGTGCGGTTTGCGCAAAAGTGTTATCCGGATGCTCCCATTTATCGCAAAGCGCCGCCAGCCGATAATGCGCGCCAATTCCACTGACAATGCAAACCCTGTAGGAGCGATGCTTGCTCCGGGCGGCGTTCCGACGAAGGACGTAAACGATGACGCGTGCAGTCTGGATGAACGCGCCGCCCTCTGATTCTTCGCGAGCAAGCTCGCTCCTACAGGGTTCGCGTTTTGATCGACTACACCGGAGCTCCCGATGCAATCTTCTTCAATCGATAATATTTGCGATGTCGCAACGCCAACCACCAACCCCGGCTTGCGTCTATTGCTGCTGCCATTGGTCATTCTCGCCGGCATGGGCCTTTCCGTGGAGGCAGGCCTGCTTGGGCCGCTGGGGGTTCAGGTCGGGCACTTGTGGGCGACCTTGAGCATCTTCGGCGTGGGCTCGGCGATTCTGTTTCTGCTGCTGTTGTTCAGCGGCCCGCAACAGGGGCCGGCTTTGAACGAGCTGCCGCGCTGGCAATTGATCGGCGGTTTTCTCGGGCCGATCTACGTGGTGGTGCTGACCCTGGCCACGCCGCACATCGGCATCGCCATGACCATGATCGCGATTCTCTCCGGGCAGGTCGGCAAGAGTGTGCTGATCGATCACTTCGGCTGGTTTGGCGCCACCCGCAAAAAGGTCAACGGTGAACGTTGGCTGGCCTTGCTGCTGATTGTCGCGGCACTTGTACTGATTGCCCGGGGTTGATGATGAATCTGATCATGTTGTTGGCGGTGGTCGTGGCCGCCGGTGCGGTATTGAGTGTCCAGGCGGCGATCAACGGGCGACTGGGGGAAACGGTCGGCGTGTTGCGCAGCAGTTTGCTGACCTTCGTGGTGGGTGCCGTGGTCACCGGGTTGTTGATCCTGTTTTTCGAACCGGCCCATGCCATGAGCCTGTTGGATGT
This sequence comes from Pseudomonas silesiensis, assembly GCF_001661075.1. Classification (NCBI taxonomy): domain Bacteria; kingdom Pseudomonadati; phylum Pseudomonadota; class Gammaproteobacteria; order Pseudomonadales; family Pseudomonadaceae; genus Pseudomonas; species Pseudomonas silesiensis. Next base: position 4,496,794 of record NZ_CP014870.1, on the reverse strand, counting down.
GCCGAAGTGGCAGCTCGGCGGCGCATTGTTCGGCGTGGTGTACATGATGGTGATGGTCGGCGCGGTGCCACGGGTGGGCACAGCCGTGGCAACGGTCGCCGTGATCGTCGGGCAACTGGGCATGGGGATGTTGATCGATAACTTCGGCTGGCTGGGCAATCCGCCGATAGAGCTGTCCGGCAGTCGGGTATTGGCGATGGGGCTTCTCGCCTTGGCGTTGCTGTTCATGTACCGCAGCACTACACGGCAGGCATGACGCTCCTACACTGGTATTACGGTGCGCAGTCCAGCGCCGGACAACCATACCTATGGAGTCAGACTCATGATCGACAGTGAAAGTATCTGCGACTGCCCCAAATGCTCCTGCAAGCTAGGCGAACATCCGATCGCACGTCACGGCAAGCACTATTGCTGCGAAGCCTGCGCCAAGCACCATGAACACGGCGAAGAATGCGCCAGTAAAGGGTGCAAGTGTGCCCACGGCAAATAGCTCATCCAGGCAAAGGTGGAGCCTAGTCGGGCTCCACTTCCAGCTTCAGGCTTTCATCGTCCAGTCGTTCAGTATCGCGGACGACGCCGCTGAGCTTTCGTCCTTCAACTTTCACCAGTAGCGTCTTCGCCTGTTCCAGATCCTCGGGCACGGGCGCCTGCACGCGCAGGGCGAAGCGGGTGGGATCATTTTCGACTTGTTCAAGCGCGACCAGGCATTCGGCGCTTTTGGTGACCCGCCCGAACAGCGTATCCAGGCCGTAGTCGATGTGAGCCATGCTGGTGAGTGGTGTCGTGGTCATGCGCTAATTCCTCTCAATGTCCCCTCTCAATTTTCAAAGCGGGACGCGACCGGTCAATTCGCCGGGCGCCACTTGACGTTCTCCACGCCGAATTTCTCCGCCATCGGTTTGCTGGTCTTTTGCACCTTCTCCCGGCCGAAGCGCGGGATCCGACCCACGCCGGCGTCACAGCTCGCCCAATGCCAGGCCTCTGCGTTATCCATTTTTTCCAGACGGATAATGAAAGACTTGGGAGCGCCATGAAGGGTGTATTCAATGACGAAAAGTTTTGCATTGTTCATAAAGCCCGTAATCCTCCCTGTGGTAATAGAAGGATCGTCCGGGCTGCGGAAAATTCATTCGGATTGTCGGACGGCTGCGGCAGCGCCTGAAAACCGGCGTTGTTGTAGACTCTTGGGCTATGACTTCACGAGATGATTCCCCAATGAGCGAGCCGATCCGACTGACCCAATACAGCCACGGCGCAGGTTGTGGCTGCAAGATTTCTCCCCAGGTGCTGGAGGTGATCCTGGCCGGCAGCGGAGCGCAGAATCTTGATCCGAAACTCTGGGTCGGCAACGCCTCACGCGATGACGCGGCGGTGTATGCCATCGACGAAGAGCGGGGCGTGGTGTCGACCACCGACTTCTTCATGCCGATCGTCGACGATCCGTTCGATTTCGGCCGCATCGCCGCGACCAATGCCATCAGCGATATCTACGCCATGGGCGGCGACCCGCTGATGGCCATTGCCATCCTTGGCTGGCCGGTCAATGTCCTGGCGCCGGAGATCGCCCGGGAAGTGATTCGCGGCGGACGCTCGGTGTGCGATGAAGCGGGAATCCCGTTGGCCGGTGGGCATTCCATCGACGCGCCGGAGCCGATCTTCGGCCTGGCCGTGACCGGGCTGGTGGAAAAGCGCCACATGAAGCGCAACGACACCGCCACCGCCGGTTGCCTGCTCTACCTGACCAAGCCCCTGGGCATCGGCATCCTCACCACCGCGGAGAAAAAGGGCAAGTTGCGCCACGCCGACATCGGCCTGGCGCGTGACTGGATGTGCACCCTGAACAAACCCGGCAGCCGCTTCGGCAAGCTCGAGGGCGTGACCGCGATGACCGACGTCACCGGTTTTGGCCTGTTGGGGCATCTGGTGGAAATGGCCGATGGCAGCCAGTTGACCGCGCGCATCGAATACGAGCGTGTGCCGCGCCTGCCGGGAGTCGAGTACTACCTGGAACAGGGTTGCGTACCCGGTGGCACCTTGCGCAACTTCGACAGCTACGCCAGCAAGCTCGGACGCCTGCAGGAACTGCACAAACGCGTGCTCTGCGACCCGCAGACCAGTGGCGGCCTGCTGATCGCAGTCACCCCTGAAGGTAACGCACAATTTCTCGAAGTGGCCGCCGGGTTGGGCCTGAACCTTGAGCCGATCGGCGAATTGATCGAACGACAGACTAACGCGGTCGAGGTGTTTTGATGTCACGCGACTGCACCGATTACCGCGACATCTTTCTCAACGACAGGCCGATGATGGATGCCCGGGCGCCGATCGAATTCCTCAAGGGTTCATTCCCCGGCGTGGTCAACCTGCCGCTGATGAACGACCACGAACGGCAGCGGATCGGCACCTGCTACAAGCAGCAGGGTCAGCAAGCCGCGATTACGCTGGGGCATCAATTGGTCTCCGGCGACATCAAGGCTGAACGCGTCCGGGCCTGGGCCGACTTTGCCCGGGCGCATCCCGATGGCTATCTGTACTGTTTTCGCGGCGGTTTGCGCTCGCAGATTGTACAGCAATGGCTTAAGGACGAGGCCGGGATCGACTATCCGCGGGTCGGTGGCGGCTATAAGGCAATGCGCACGTTCCTGCTGGAGACGGTCGATCAAGCCATTGCCCAGTGCGATTTCGTGTTGCTGGGCGGCATGACCGGCACCGGCAAGACCGAGGTGCTCACGCAATTGAGCAACGGGTTGGACCTTGAAGGTCACGCCAATCATCGCGGCTCCAGCTTCGGCAAACGCGCCACCGGTCAACCCTCCAACATCGACTTCGAAAACCGCCTGGCCGTGGACATACTGAAGAAGCGCGCCCGTGGCATCGAGCAGTTCGTGCTGGAAGACGAGAGCCGGGCGATCGGCAGTTGCGCGCTGCCATTGCCGCTGTTCCAGGGCATGCAGCAGTTTGCGATGGTGTGGCTGGAAGACAGTCTGGAAGGGCGGGTGGAGCGGATCCTGCGCGACTACGTGGTGGATTTGTGCGCCGAATTCATCGCCGTGCATGGCGATGAAGGCTTCGGGCTGTTTTCCGAGCGATTGCTGGCGAGCCTGAACAATGTGCAGAAGCGCCTGGGCGGCGAGCGTCACCGGCGGATGCTGATATTGATGGAGGATGCGTTGGCAGAGCAGGCGAAGAGTGGGGCGGTGGATCTGCACCGGGGCTGGATCGAAGGGTTGTTGAGCGAGTATTACGATCCGATGTATGCGTTTCAGCGGGAGAAGAAGGGTTCGCGGATCGAGTTTGCGGGGGAGCGGGGGGCTGTGCTTGAGTATTTGCGCGAGCGGGGCAATCGGCAGGGATGATGTAGTGTCTATGCCGGCCCCTTCGCGGGCAAGCCCGCTCCCACAGGTCCAGCGTCGATCACACATCTGTGTCTCACCACAAACCACTGTGGGAGCGGGCTTGCTCCGGGCGGCGTTCCGACGAAGGGGCCCGCGCAAACGCTACAAAACTGAAGGCGCCGCCCCGATCACCACTCAGGTCGGACAGGTCTCCCGACCATTATCCAGCCCCTGCTTGTAGCTGTGGCTCTCCAGGCTGGCCTTGCCGTTGTGCCAGGTCAGCGTGAGCACGTACAGCGAGTCGTAATCGCTGGACTCCCAGTCATCGGTGATGCTCTGTTTCTTGCCGACCGCTTCGCCAGCGACCTTGTTGATCAGCTCCGGCAGGTAGCCGTGGGACCAGGCGGTGTAGATGACCGAGTTGTGGTACTTGTCGTGCAGCAGTTCATCGGCCAGGTCGCTGGTGTCGTTGGCCGAGAAATTTATATTCACCGGCAAGCCGAGCTTGATGGCGCTTGGGCTGATGGTCATCAACGGGCGGATATAGCTGTAGGAGTTGTCCAGCTCGCCTTCCTCGACATTACGCGTCGGGTTGGCGGCAAACACGTAATTGGCCTTGCCGAATTTTTCCGGCAGCAAGGTGGCCAGATCGATGGCGCGGTTCAAGCCCTGGCAATTGAGCTGGCCGAGGCCGCCGGCGGGTTTTTCCGCGTGGCGCAAGAATACCAGCGTCTGGGTGCCATCCGCCGGTTGGGCGCGGCTTTCACTGGACTCCAGCGACAGGAACAGCGCGCTCACTGCCAGCAAGGAGGGCAGGAATACGTACGCGCGATGTTTGAAGCGTTTGGCGAATTTCAAAAGGTTCGTCATGTGTATAGGTGATCTTCGGCGCATTCGGTTAAGGCTGACAAACCTCTACACCGCGAGCTTCCGGCTGCGAGTGTTTTCCATGTCATGGGGGCGGTGCGTTGGAGTCCCCTGAGCCCATTTGGTTCATCCGGGCGAGTGCAGCACTTTAGCGGCAACTTCGAACGGATTGGAGCAAAGGATATCAACAGGATGTTGCGGATTTATGGACAGGGTACAGCCGATGGCGGTGACGAATACGGCCGATCTTTTGATCTTGCTCATCAGCAATATCGATAACGCCAAAAGTTCGCAACCTTCGCCAACGCCTGCATTATGATCAACGGTCTCAATTTTGCCGTGGATTCTCCCCCATGACCGATCTTTCCGCGTACCCGATCACCCGAAAATGGCCGGCCCGATACCCCGACTGGATCCAGCTTTACTCCTTGCCGACCCCCAACGGCGTCAAGGTCTCGATCATGCTCGAAGAGATCGGGCTGCCCTACGAGCCGCACCGGGTGGGCTTCGATACCAACGATCAGGTGTCCGCCGAATTTCTGTCCCTGAACCCCAACAACAAGATTCCCGCCATCCTCGATCCCCATGGACCGGACGACCGACCGCTGCCGCTGTTCGAATCCGGAGCGATTTTGATCTACCTCGCCGACAAGAGCGGGCAATTGCTGGCCCAGGAGTCGGCCGCCCGGTATGAGACCATCCAGTGGCTGATGTTTCAGATGGGGGGTGTCGGACCGATGTTCGGCCAGGTCGGCTTTTTCCACAAATTCGCCGGCAAGGACTATGAGGACAAGCGGCCGCGGGACCGCTACATCGAAGAAAGCAAACGCTTGCTCAAGGTGCTCGACGAACGTCTGGAAGGGCGGGACTGGATCATGGGCGAGCGCTACACCATTGCCGACATTGCGACGTTCCCCTGGGTGCGCAACCTGATCGGCTTCTATGAGGCCGGGGATCTGGTGGGCATCAAGGATTTCGCCAACGTTACACGGGTGCTGGAGCGCTTCCTGGCGCGGCCGGCGGTGATGCGCGGGCTGGAAATCCCCAAACCGATCTCAGGCTGACCCCCGAACCTGTAGGAGCCGGCTTGCCGGCGAAAGCGGTGGATCAGTCAATACATGCTTTGACTGACACTCCGCCTTCGCCGGCAAGCCGGCTCCTACAGGGTTCAATGGTGGATCAGGGCGATCCAAAAAACGGCCTGATCCCATGATCCCGGAAATACCGCTCGATCACCTTCGGATCGGAGCACGTCTCGGCTATCGCCACATAGGTATCCGGCCGCAACAGATAAAACCCGCTCCGCCCCAAACCCGCCGCTTCAAATGCCGGACGCCAGCCAAACACGTGCAACGGCAAATGATGTTCGTTGCACCAGGCGATCATTTCATCGCTGGTGTCGCCATACACGTGCACCTGCCAACCCATGCACTTGAGCGATTCGAAATTGTCCCCCTCGCCGTCGTGGGCCCAGGGTAAACGGTCGCCGCCATGAACATGCCCGGCAACGCCGTTGCTCAACGGCATCCCGCGATAATCGAGGGTGATTTGCGACACCGTGCGAAACAGGAACTCGCGGCTCGTTTCCAGTGACGCCATCTTGGGCAGCAGAAACGGCGCCACCCGTGTGCGCAGCAAGTCGGCCAGGCGTCCTTCGGCGGTGACGAAACTGAACACCCGGTCGGTGGTGGCCACCAGTTTGCGGGCAAATGCGATGCGCTCCGGTTCATAGGTGTCGAGCAGTCTGGCCTGGGCGCCACCACTCAGCACCGCGGCGAGTTTCCAGGCCAGGTTGATGGCATCGCCGATTCCGGTATTCATGCCCTGGCCGCCCGCGGGGCTGTGGACGTGGGCCGCATCACCCAGCAGAAACGCGCGCCCGGTGCGGAAGTGATCCGCCACCCGGTGGTGCACACGATAGGTCGAGAACCAGTTCAGTTGCTCGACCTTAACCTTCATGTGTTCGATGGCCCGGCTGCTCACGTCTTCGAAGCGCAGGGTTTCGGCCCGCTCGGCGCGTTCATCGCGCACCGTACCGATCAGGCGGGCGCGACCTTCACCGGCCAACGGAAACACCGCGAGAAAATCCGCCTCATCGAGGTCCACGTGCAATTCGCCGTTGAACGCCGGCCCACTGCCTTGCACGTCGGCGACGTAGAAAATCTGCTGATAGGTGCCGCCGGGAAACCCGGTGTCCAGGGTCTTGCGCACGATCGACCGGGCACCGTCGCATCCGGCCAGATAACAGCTCTGGCAGATTTCCAGCTGGCCATCGGGCAAGCGCAGGCGGGCGGTGATGCCGTCACCGGTTTCCTCGAAACCCTCCAGCTCGGTAGTGCGCTCGACCCTGATGCCGAAGGCTTCCAGGCGTTCTATCAGCAGCCGCTCGTGTTCGTCCTGCGGGTATATTTCGAGAAATGCGTAGGGAGTCAGACCCTCGCCGATGCTGCTCAGGGGCAGGCGCGTCACCGGTTCGCCCTTGACCCAGAAGTTCGCCGCGCCGACGCGATGGCCGTTCTGCACCACGGCCTGGCTCAGGTCGAGCTGGCGATACAGCTCCAGCGTCCGCGCCTGCACCGCCAGCGCCCGCGAGGTGGTGCCGGGGCTCGACGACTTGTCGATAATCCGTGGGCGGATCCCCAGTTTGCTCAGCCACAGCGCCAGTACCAGTCCGGTCGGGCCGGCACCGATGATCAGTACGTCGCTACGGTTCATGCGCCGGTCCTCCTGGATGTCGTGGATCAAGTATGGTCCAGTCCGGGCATGGGGTCAGGCTCGCTGCCCAATGGACAAGCCCCTCGCTGTGTCAACAGAAGGAACAGTGCTTCACCGGCACAGTCATAGCCTGCGCCATGCCATTGATCGTATGGTTAACCCGGCTCAACGGATTTGATGGAGCATCATGCAAGCCAATCGATTGATCATGAGTATCGCCGCGTTGCTGGTCCTGGCCGGTTGCGGCACTCAACGCATCCAGGAGCCACCGGCACGCACACCCGCCGAGGTCAGGGCCGAGATCGTGCGTCTGCTGCCGGCCAAGACCGTCGACCGTCAAGGATGGGCCACGGACATTTATGCAGCGTTTGCCGCCCAGAATATCTACCCCTCCACGCAGAACCTGTGTTCGGTACTGGCGGTCACCGAGCAGGAATCGACCTTTCAGGTGGACCCCCGGGTACCGGGCCTGGGCAGGATCGCCCGCGAGGAAATCGACCGCCGGGCCGCCAAGGCCCACATCCCCGGTTTGCTGGTGAGCGGTGCGCTGCAGGTGAGTTCCAGCAACGGCAAGAGCTACAGCGACCGCCTGAATGCCGCGCGCAGTGAAAAAGAGCTCAGCGCGATCTTCGATGATTTCATCGGGATGGTACCCATGGGCCGCACCCTGTTCGGCGGTTTCAATCCGGTGCACACCGGCGGGCCGATGCAGGTCAGCATCGATTTCGCCGAGGAACAGGCGCGGGATTATCCGTACCCGGTGGACGGCTCGATTCGTCGTGAAGTGTTCAGCCGTCGCGGTGGCATGTATTTCGGCATCGCCCACTTGCTCGGTTATCCGGTGAGCTACAAGCAGCCGCTGTACCGCTTCGCCGATTTCAATGCCGGGTGGTACGCCAGCCGCAATGCCGCGTTCCAGAACGCGGTGAGTCGTGCGACGGGCATTCCCCTGGCGCTGGATGGCGATCTGGTGCGCTACGATTCGATCATGCCTGGCACTACGGAACTGGCGGTGCGCACCCTCGGCAAGCAACTGGGCATGCGCAATCCGACCATCCGCAATCAACTGGAGAAGGGCAAAAGCCTCGAATTCGAAGACACCGACCTCTATCAGCGGGTTTTCGAACTGGCCGAACAGGCCGAGGGGCGTTCATTGCCGCGCGCGGTATTACCGGGGATCGTGCTGCAGAGTCCGAAAATCACCCGCAAGCTCACCACGGCCTGGTTCGCCAAAAGGGTCGACGAGCGTTATCAGCGGTGTATGGCGCGGGCCAGGTAGGAGCCGGCCTGGCGAAGGCGTCATCATGGGCGCCGGATTATTGCCGGTATCCCAGTGCACTTCTACACTGAGAGCGGGCAATGTTCGCGCAATGAAGTGGAACGAGGGCGGGTGAGCGCGCCTCTACTGACTATATTCCTGTCTCGCCAGTGGGGGCCGCACCATGTACCAGCTCTACGGACACCAGAACTCCGGCGCAGCTGCGATCGAAGCAGCACTTGAGCTCTGCGAGATCCCTTACCGCTTCATCGATGTCGAGTCGTCCCCGCAGGACGCCATGGCGCTGGAGAAACTCAACCCGCTCAAGCAGATTCCGACTTTGCAACTGCCCGATGGCAGCATTCTCACCGAGAGTGCCGCGATCCTGATTCACCTGGGGCTCACCTTTCCCGATTCGAAGCTGCTTCCGGAAAACGCCGGCGAGCGCGATCAGGCCATCCGTGGCCTGGCGTTTATCGTCAGCAATTGCTACGCGGCCATCGGCATCATCGATTACCCCGAACGCTGGTTGGCCCAGGCGGACGAAGCGTCCAGGCACAACCTCATGGACGGCGCGCGCAAGCGCCTGCACTGGTGCTGGGAGGTGTTTGCCGATCAGTTCTCGGGCGAGTTGTACCTGGGCGATGAAAGCCCCAGGGCCCTGGATGTGCTGGCGGCGGTGGTCAGTCGGTGGGCGGGCAGCCGCGAGCATTTGCGCAGTACCCGGCCAGGGTTCTTCACGTGGCTGGAACGCATCGACCGGCACCCAACGCTGGCGCCGGTGTTCGCCCGGCATTGGCCATCCTGAGAACACCACCATTCCCCCTGTAGGAGCGAGGATTGCCCGCGAACAGGCCAGGTCAGTCGACATCAATGTTGAATGTCAGTCCGCCTTCGCGGGCAAGCCTCGCTCCTACAAGGGTTATGCGGTGTCAGTGGGTTATTCCCCGCGAATGTACTGCTCCAACTGCCGAATCAGCTCGGCCTGTTCGGCGATGGCTTCCTTGACCAGGTCGCCGATCGACAACAAGCCGATCAGCTTGCCGCCTTCCACCACGGGCAAGTGCCGCAGACGTTTGTCGGACATGATGCCCATGCAGGTTTCCACGGTTTGATGGGTGTCCACGGTGATGACCGGCGAGACCATGATGTCCTCGACCGGCGTACCGACGGACGAACGGCCCTTGAGCACCAGTTTGCGCGCATAGTCACGCTCGCTGATGATGCCGATGACCTCGCCATTCTTCACCACCGGCAATGCGCCGACGTTTTTCGCGGCCATGACCATCAGCGCTTCAAGCACCATTTGATGAGGCGCAATGGTGTGGACTTCCTGATTTTGCTGGGCCTTTAACTTGAGCAGTTGGGCGACGGTTTTCATGGCGGTTTCTCAGGTGTTGTCGTTGTCCTTGAAGAATCGTAGACCCGGGCGCGCAGAGCAAGGCAGAAAGCGGCGGATAACACTCAAAAAACGCCATTCGGCGGTTTTTCTTCGGCGATCCTTTGCTTTTAGCTCAACTCCAGCCAGATCGGCGCATGGTCCGAGGGTTTTTCCATCCCGCGCAGTTCGTAATCCACACCCGCATCCTTCACCCGCGGCAACAAGCCCTGGGACGCCATGATCAAGTCGATGCGCAGCCCGCGCTTGGGCTCATCCTCGAAGCCGCGGCTACGGTAGTCGAACCAGCTGAAACGGTCGGACACGTCCGGGTTCAGGTGACGGAAGCTGTCCACCAGGCCCCAGTTCTTCAGGCGCGCCATCCACTCGCGCTCTTCGGGCAGGAAGCTGCATTTGCCGGTTTTCAGCCAGCGTTTCATGTTGTCCGGGCCGATGCCGATGTCGCAGTCTTCCGGGGAAATGTTCACGTCGCCCATCACCACCAGCGGCTGATCATTGCTGAACTGACTTTCCAGCAATTGCTGCAAGTCGCCGTAGAAGCGCTCCTTGGCCGGAAACTTGGTGGGGTGGTCGCGGCTTTCGCCCTGGGGGAAATAGCCGTTCATGATGGTCACCGGCACACCATTGGCGTCGGCGAAGGTGCCCCAGATGAAACGGCGCTGAGCGTCTTCTTCATCGGTGGCGAACCCCTTGTGCAGCGCCAGGGGTTCTTTGCGCGAGAGCAAGGCGACACCGTAGTGGCCCTTTTGCCCATGGAAATACACGTGATAGCCCAGGGCCTGAACGTCGGCCAGGGGGAATTGTTCGTCATGGACCTTGGTTTCCTGCAGCCCGATCACGTCAGGTTGATGCTTCTCGATCAGCGCCGCCAGCTGATGCGGGCGAGCGCGCAGCCCGTTGATGTTGAAGGAGACGATCTTCATGGTCGGCAGTCCTGGCAAAAGGGCGATGCTAGCTGACATGGAGGGATGGGGCCAGTGTTGGGGCTGGAGGAATTTACCTCTGTCAGACATGTGTTGCCTTTGCCGGCCTCTTCGCGAGCAAGCCCGCTCCCACAGGTACCCCAGTCGTACACAAAATCTGTGAACGCCACGGAGACTGTGGGAGCGGGCTTGCCCCGGGCGGCGTTCCGACGAAGAGGCCAGTCCAGTCGATGAAGATCTGGATTTGGTCTATACCTGTCTGGGGAACTGTATCGGCAACCCAAGGCTCGTACCAAAAGAACGCAACCTTTTGAGTTGCGCCCCGGAGAGATCAACCGTTATGCCCGAAACCTCGACCGCCATCGCCGATATCCACATGCTCGACAGCGGCTATTCCCGCGAAGCCCGATCCTTGTTGTACCAGGCTTACCGGCACGAGCCGACCTACGGTTATCTGTTCGAAGCGGAACGTCCCGGTTACGAACAACGGGTCCGCGCCACCGTGCGTGAACTGGTCAAGCAACACTTTCTGCAGGACTTGCCGGCCATCGGCCTGTTGGTCAACGACCGGTTGATCGGCGTCGCCCTGATCGCGCCGCCGCAACGGCGCCTGGGCATCACCGAAAGCTGGGCCTGGCGCCTGCGCATGGTGCTCAGCACCGGTTTTCGCTGCACCCGCCGCTACCTCGAGTATCACGATGCGGTGATGGCGTGCGTGCCGTCCGACTCGGTGCACCTGCTGCCGTTGCTGGGGATTCATCCGCAATTTCAGGGCAAGCACTTCGGCGAACAGTTGCTGCAAGCGGTGCATAACTGGTGCGCGGTGGATGAACATTCCCAAGGCGTGGTCCTCGATACCGGGAATCCTCGCTATCTGGAGTTCTATAAGCGGCAGGGCTATGAGGAAATCGGCGAGGTGGCTGTAGGACCGATCCGCGAGCACGTGTTTTTCCACGCCAATCCCCAGGTGTTACAAACAGCAACGGCATAACGGTAGAACTTTCTCGCAAAGTGACGCTCTATCACGCTCCCGAGCTCGTGATAGCATCCGCGCCTATGAAGTTTCCAGGAAGATTTACCAGCGGCGTGCTGATGCTGATCACCAGCTGCGCGGCGCTGGCGCAAAGTGAATTGGATGTGCGGATCAAACCGTCCAACGATGAACTCAAAGCCAATATAGAGGGCTATATCGGCAGTCTCGGCGATCGTGACGAGGAAGCCTTGCTGCGCTTCAGTCGTGGCGCCGAGGAGCAGGCGCGCAAGGCCGCCCAGGCCTTGGGTTATTACCAGCCACAGATCGACAGCGACGTGAAGGGCGGCAAGACGCCCCGCCTGGTGCTGAACATCGATCCCGGCGAGCCGGTGCATTTGCGCAACGTTACCGTGCGCGTCGAAGGTCCGGCCGCGTCCCTCAAAGCCTTTCGTGTGCCCAAGAGCGCTGCGCTGAAAACCGGCGCAGTGCTTAACCACGGGCATTACGAAGACGCCAAGCGCCTGATCCAGAATCAGGCCTCGCGCTACGGTTTTTTCAGCGGCCGCTTTACCAGCCAGAAACTGGCGGTAGACCCGCGAGCCGGCGTTGCCGACATCGAGTTGATCTACAACAGTGGTCCACGCTACTCCCTGGGCAAAGTCAGCTTCGAAGGCGACACCCCCTTCGACGAAGACCTGCTGCAACGCATGGTGCCGTTCAAGGCGGGCGCACCCTATGACTCCGAACTGATCGCCGAACTCAATCAGGCCCTGCAATCGAGCGGCTATTTCGAAGGCGTGCGGGTCGATGCGGCGCCGACAGCGTCCAAGGACAATGTGATCCCGGTGGACGTCAAGCTCGACACCCGCAAGCCTCGGACCATGGGCCTGGGCGTGGGCTACTCCACCGACGTCGGTCCACGGGTCAAGGCCAACTGGACCCGGCATTGGGTCAACCCCCAGGGGCACAGCTACGGCTGGGAAACCGAAGTCTCGGCGCCACGGCAAAACGTCGGGCTGTTCTATGACGTTCCGCTGGACCCGCCGCTGACCGACAAACTGCGCTTCGCCGGCGGCTATCAGTATGAAGAAATCGCCGACAAGGACAGCCTGAGCAAGCTGTTGACCCTGGGTCCCGAGTGGCACAGCCAGTTGCCCAGCGGCTGGCAACGGGTGGTGTCGCTCAAATGGCAACGGGAAGAGTACCGACTCGGCGACGACTCGGGGCTCAGCACCTTGCTCATGCCCGGCGTCAGTTATTCCTATCTGAAAAGCGACAACCGCATCGACCCGCACAATGGTTATCGCCTGACCTTCGAAACCAAGGTCGCCAAGGAAGGGTTGGGATCGGACAACAACCTGCTCTATGGCACGGCACTGGTGAAAGGCCTGACCACGGTCTTCGACAAACACCGCTTGCTTGGTCGGGTGCAGGTCGGCGGCAGCGCCACCAACGGCTATAAATCGGTGCCGCCGTCACTGCGTTTCTTCGCCGGTGGCGATCAGAGCGTGCGCGGTTACGACTATCAGAGCCTGTCCCCGGAAAACTCCAACGGTGACCGCATCGGGGGTCGTTACATGGTGGCCGGGAGCGTCGAGTACCAGTACTCCGTCGCCGAAAAATGGCGGGTCGCGACCTTCGTTGACCAAGGCAACTCCTTCAATACACTGGAACTGCCGAACCTCAAGACCGGCGTCGGTATCGGCGTGCGCTGGGTGTCGCCGGTGGGGCCGATTCGCCTCGACCTGGCTCACGCGGTAGAGGACGGCGGCTTTCGACTGCACTTTTCCATGGGGCCCGAGCTGTGAAGCGTGGTTTGAAAATAACACTGCTGGCGATCCTGGCGCTGTTGATGCTGGTCGTCCTGACCCTGGCCACGGTGTTGGGCACGGCGACGGGCAGTCGCTGGGCACTCGGGTTTGTGCCGGGCCTGACCGTGGAGAATTTCCAGGGGCGGCTGGGCGGGCAATGGAACGCCGACCATCTGTTGTGGCAGCAGGACACTAGCCGGGTCGAACTGAGCAAGGCGATTTTCGCCTGGTCGCCGTGGTGCCTGACGCGCATGACCTTGTGCATCGAGCAATTGCAGGCCGACCAGGTCAGCCTGCAATTGCCACCGGGCGAGGACGATGAGAGCAGCGGCCCCATCACGCTGCCGGACCTGACCTTGCCACTGGCGATCGAGTTGGGCGATGTCCGGGTCGGCAGTCTGCTGTTCAATGGCAGCGAAGCGCTCAAGGGCCTGCAACTGGCGGCGCACTGGACGGAAAAAGGTTTGCAGATTGATTCCGTGCAACTGCAACGGGATGAACTGAGCCTGAATCTTTCCGGTCTGCTCCAGCCGACCGGCAATTGGCCGCTCAAAGCTGAAGGCAAACTGACACTGCCGTCGCCGGGCACCGAGCCTTGGGCGCTGGCCTTGAAAGTCGATGGCGACCTGCTGAAAACCCTGAACCTGAAAGCCGACAGCAGCGGCTATCTGAACGGACAACTGACGGGCCAATTGCAACCCCTGGTGGAAAACCTGCCGGCCAAGGTGCGCATCACCGCCGACGGCTTCAAGCCCAGCGCCGACCTGCCGGACACCCTGCAATTCAACCAGCTGGAACTCACCGGCGACGGCGACCTGAAACAGGGTTACCAACTGCTCGGCAAAGCCACGCTGCCCGCCGAGAAGGGCCCGGTGGCATTGTTGCTGCAAGGCAAGGTCGACGCCAATGGCGCACAGATCGCCGGTCTGGACCTGACGGCCAATGACAAGCAAAGCCTCAAACTCACAGGGCAACTGGACTGGAGCAAAGGCCTGAGTGCCGAGGCGAAAATTGATTGGCTGGATTTCCCCTGGCACAGCCTCTACCCGCTGATCGACGAACCGGAAGTGGCGTTGCGCAGCTTCAACGGTGAAGTCTCCTACACCGACGGAAAATACCTCGGCAACTTCAAGGCCGCGCTGGATGGCCCGGCCGGAGCGTTCAGCCTGAGCAGCCCGTTCGCCGGCGACCTGACGAAAATCTACCTGCAACAAATCCAGCTCGAAGCCGGGCAGGGCAAAGCCCAGGGCCACCTGAACCTGCAATTTGCCGATGGCATAGCCTGGGACACCGCGCTGGACCTGTCGGCGATCGATCCGGCGTACTGGGTCGCGGAGTTGCCGGGCACCCTGGCCGGCCCGTTGCGCAGTAAAGGCGAGCTGAAGAATGAAAAGCTCAGCCTGAATGCAGATCTGGATTTGAAGGGCAAGCTGCGCGGTCAACCGGCGGTGATCCAGGCCAAGGCCGATGGCGGCGGCGAGCAATGGAACCTCAGCGCGCTGCAGATCCGCCTGGGCGACAACAGCATTAACGGCAAGGGCAGCCTGCAACAGAAACTCGCCGGCCAGATCGATATCAAGCTGCCGCGCCTGGCGCAGCTGTGGCCGCAACTGCGCGGTCAACTCAACGGCCGGGTCGATGTCGCCGGCACGCTCAAGGCCCCGCAAGGCAAACTCGGGCTGCAAGGTACGCAGCTGGCGTTCGAAGACAATCGCCTGCAGAGCCTGAACCTGGATGCGACGCTCGACAGCGCGCAACGGGCGAAAATCGATCTCAAGGGCAGCGGCATCCGGGCCGGTGACACTTCGCTGGGCACGCTGACCGCCAGTGGCCAGGGCGATATCAAGAACCAGAAGCTGACCCTCGATCTGCAGGGGCCGAAGCTGAAACTGGCACTGGGGCTTGACGGTACGCTGGACAAGGGCAACTGGCGCGGACGCCTGGCCAGTGGCGATATCCAGGCCGGTGGCCAGGACTGGAAGCTGCAAGGCCCGGCGAAGCTCGAACGGCTGGCGGACGGCAAGATCAATTTCGGCGCCCATTGCTGGATGTCCGGCCCGGCCAGCCTGTGCGGTGAAGACCAGCGCCTGATGCCGGAGCCGAAGCTGCGTTATCACCTCAAGCAGTTCCCGATCGACAGCCTGGCGCAGTGGTTGCCCAAGGATTTCGCCTGGAAGGGCCGGCTCAACGCTGACCTGCAACTGGACATGCCCGCCAGCGGCCCGAACGGTCAGATCAGCATCGATGCCAGCGGCGGCACCCTGCGCGTGCGGGAGAAAGACCAGTGGCTGGACTTCCCGTACCAGACCCTGAAACTGACCAGCAAACTCACGCCCAAGCGCATCGACACCGACCTCAACTTCGAGGGCGGCAAGCTTGGCGAGTTGATGGTACAGGCACAGATTAATCCGTTGCCCAAGGACAAACCGCTGACCGGCTCTTTCCGTTTGACCGGGCTGGACCTGTCCGTGGCGCGGCCGTTTGTGCCCATGGTCGAGAAAATGACCGGACGCTTGAATGGCAGCGGCACGATTTCCGGTGCATTGCTGGCCCCTCAGGTCAACGGCAGCCTGCTACTCAGCGACGGCGAGATTTCCGGGCCGGAACTGCCCATGGAGCTTGAAGCCTTGCAGGTGCGGGCGCTGATTGCCGGAGAAGCCGTGCAATTGGAGGGCAGCTGGAAAAGCGGCAAGACCGGGCAGGGCAGCTTGAATGGCGACATCGCCTGGGGCCAGGCGCTGGTGGTGGACCTGGTGCTCAAGGGCTCGCAGTTGCCGGTGAGCGTCGAGCCGTATGCCAAGCTGGAAATGGCGCCGGACCTGAAGATCTCGATGAAGGACGACAAACTGTCGGTGGCCGGCAAAGTGCGGGTGCCCAAGGGGGAAATCATCGTGCGCGAGTTGCCGCCGTCGACGGTCAAGGTCTCCGATGACACGGTGATCATCGGCCAGCAGACCGAAGCGGGCAAACCGCCGATGGCCATGGCGATGGACATCGATGTGGTGGTGGGCGAAGAAAAGCTCAGCTTTGCCGGGTTTGGCCTGACCGCCAACCTGCAAGGGCATGTGCACATCGGCGACAACATGGACACCCGCGGCGAGCTCTGGCTCAACGACGGGCGCTATCGTGCCTACGGCCAGCGGCTGACGGTGCGCCGGGCGCGTTTGCTGTTTGCCGGGCCGATCGACCAACCCTACCTGGACATCGAAGCGATTCGCCAGACCGATGACGTGATCGCCGGGATTCGCCTCAGTGGCAGCGCCGAGCAGCCGACCACGCAAATCTTCTCCGAGCCGGCCATGAGCCAGGAACAGGCGTTGTCCTATCTGGTGCTGGGCCGCCCCATCAGTACCACGGGTGAAGACAACAACATGCTCGCCCAGGCCGCCCTCGGGTTGGGCCTGATGGGCAGTTCTGGGGTGACCGGCGGGTTGGCGAAGAACCTGGGTATTCAGGATTTTCAGCTCGATACCGAGGGTAGCGGCAACGCCACCAGCGTGGTGGCCAGCGGCAATATCTCGGAAAAACTCAGCCTGCGTTACGGGGTGGGCGTGTTCGAGCCGGCCAATACCATCGCCTTGCGTTACAAGCTGAGCAAGCAGGTTTACCTCGAGGCTGCGGGTGGCGTGGCCAGTTCGCTGGATATCTTCTACAAGCGGGATTTCTAAGCCCCGAGTCTCCTCTGGACCCGAGTCGTTCCCTTCGCGAGCAAGCCCGCTCCCACATTGATCGCATGCTTATGCAGCGACTCGGTCGAATGTGGGAGCGGCGGTGCGACGATTCGACTTGCTCGCGAAGGCGTCAGTGTGGACGCCACATAATCCAGCGCCATTTATCAACTAAATAGCAAGCAACCTAACTATTACGTTGACATTCGCTGCCTAGGCAGTAACATCTGGACATACATTCTCTGCCTAGGCAGCTAATTGGTGGTCAGATGAAACATTTCACCCCGGACGAATTCCACACGTGCCATCTCGGCCTCCTGCTTGGGCGCGCGGCGCTGCTCAAGGACCGGATCATCGACACCCACATGGAACCCCACGGCATCACTGCCGCGCAGTTCAAGGTGCTGATCATCATGGCCCAGTTCGGCGTCGATACCCCGGCCGAGCTCTGCCGCCACCTGTCCCTGGACAGCGGTTCGATGACCCGCATGCTCGACCGTCTGCAACAGAAAGGTTTCCTCGCCCGCCAGCGTTCCGAGGCGGACCGCCGCCAGGTTCAGCTGGTGTTGACTGAAGAGGGGCAGAAGCTCGCCGACCGCCTGCCACACATCGGCGCCGACGCCATGAATGAATTGGCCGGGGCCATCACCCCGGAAGAACTGAACACCCTGGAACAGATCCTCAAGAAAATCCTGGTGGCCGCCGGTGACTCGATCACCCTGCTGCGGGTAGGTGACAAATGAACAGTAAAACCCTGCGCACCGGCCTCAGCCTGGTGCTGTTGGCCATGACCCTGGCCGGTTGCGCCAGCTATAGCGGCCTGAACACCGAAGGCGTCAGCCTCGAAGCGAAAACCCTCAAGGCCGGGCAATCCCTCAGCGGCGTGACCTTGTCGCCGGCGGCCTGGCCGAAAAGCGATTGGTGGAAAAGCCTCGGCGATCCGCAGCTCGACGGCCTGATCCGCGAAGCCCTGCACGACAGCCCGGACATGCAAATCGCCGACGCCCGCGCCCATCAGGCCAGCGCCGCCGCTTACGCCGCCGACGCCGAGCGGATGCCGACCCTTGATGCCAGCGCCGGCGTCAGCCGCTCGCGCCTGGCGCGGGATCAGGACCCGAACGGGCAGGGCGATGCCTACTCCACCGTGCGCAACATCAGCGCCAATTTCAATTACAACTTCGACCTCTGGGGTGGCCAGCGCGACGCCTGGGAAGCCGCGCTGGGCCAGGCCCGTGCCGCCGAAGTCGATCAACAGGCGGCGCAGTTGACGCTGGCGGCGGACGTCGCCCGCGCCTACAGCGATCTGGGGCAGGCGCACATCGTTCATGACCTGGCCAGCGAAGACCTCAAGCGAACCAGGCAGATGCTCGACCTTAGCCAGCGACGCTTGAGTTCCGGGATCGACAGTCAGTACCAGTTCCAGCAGACCGAAAGCCTGCAAGCTTCGTCCGAAGCCAGCCTGATCGACGCCGAAAAACGCCTGCAAAGCGCGAAAATCGCCCTGGCCGTCCTGCTCGGTAAAGGTCCTGACCGGGGCAATGAAATCGCCCGGCCGAAGATCCTCCAGGCCAGCGCCGTGGCACTGCCATCGGTACTGCCGGCCGAGTTGCTCGGTCGTCGTCCGGACCTGGTGGCGGCGCGCTGGCGGGTCGAGGCGGCGAGCAAGAACATCGACGCCGGCAAAACCCGCTTCTACCCCAACCTCAACCTGAGCGCCGCGGCCGGTGCCGAGTCGTTGCTGGGCGACGCGATGTTCGGTTCCGCCAGTCGTTTCTTCAACATCGCGCCGACGATTTCCGTGCCGATTTTCGACGGTGGCCGCCTGCGTGCCGATCTCGATGCCCGCGACGCCGATTACGACCTCGCGGTGGCGCAGTACAACAAAAGCCTGGTCAAGGCCCTGGGCGATGTCAGCGACACCATCAACCAATTGCGCGATATCGGCCGGCAGATCGGTG
The DNA here is from genome assembly GCF_001661075.1 of Pseudomonas silesiensis. Lineage (NCBI taxonomy): Bacteria > Pseudomonadati > Pseudomonadota > Gammaproteobacteria > Pseudomonadales > Pseudomonadaceae > Pseudomonas > Pseudomonas silesiensis. Next base: position 4,477,890 of record NZ_CP014870.1, on the reverse strand, counting down.
CCCAGCAACACGCCACCGACATTGCCCAGCAGTCATACGACACCGTGGTCCAGCGTTACGGTTCCGGCATCGGCAACTACCTGGACGTGCTCAGCATCGAGCAGCAACTGCTCCAGGCCCAGCGTCAGCTGGCGAGCCTGAATGCCGAGCAGATCGATCTGTCGATTCAACTGATGCAGGCATTGGGGGGCGGTTTTCAGGGTGACACCTTGACTGCGGCCAACCCGACCCCAGCCACGCAGCACAACTAATTCAAGGTATTCGTCATGGCTACTGCCGATACAACTCAAGCCCCTGACACCCCACAAGACGCGAGCAATCAGCGCAAGCGCAAAGTCATGCTGGTGGTCCTGGCGCTGGTGGTGATACTCACTGGCCTGGGCGCCTGGGGTTATCACGAACTCTATGGGCGCTGGAACGAAAGCACCGATGATGCCTATGTGAACGGCAACGTGGTGGAAATCACCCCGCTGGTCACCGGCACTGTGGTCAGCATCGGCGCCGATGACGGCGACCTGGTCCATGAAGGCCAGGTGCTGATCAACTTCGACCCGAACGACGCCCAGGTCGGTTTGCAAAGCGCCCAGGCCAACCTGGCCCGCACTGTGCGCCAGGTGCGCGGCCTGTACAGCAACGTCGACGGCATGAAAGCCCAGGTCAATGCGCAACAGGCGGAAGTGCAAAAGGCCCAGGACAACTTCAACCGCCGCAAGAATCTGGCGGCCGGCGGGGCGATTTCCCAGGAAGAACTGTCCCATGCTCGCGACGACCTGACCTCGGCACAAAACGCCCTGGCCAACGCCAGGCAGCAGCTGAAAACCACCAGCGCCCTGGTGGACGACACCGTGGTCTCGTCGCATCCGGATGTGATGTCTGCTGCCGCGCAACTGCGTCAGGCCTACCTGAACAATGCCCGCAGTACCTTGATCGCGCCGGTCACCGGCTACGTCGCCAAGCGCACCGTGCAACTCGGTCAGCGGGTGCAGCCGGGCACGGCGCTGATGGCGGTGATCCCATTGGATCAGCTGTGGATCGACGCCAACTTCAAGGAAACCCAGTTGCGTGACATGCGCATCGGCCAGCCGGTGGACATCGAGGCCGACCTGTATGGCGGCGACGTGAAATACAGCGGCACCATCGACAGCCTCGGCGCTGGCACCGGCAGCGCCTTTGCCCTGCTGCCGGCGCAAAACGCCACGGGTAACTGGATCAAGATCGTCCAGCGGGTGCCGGTGCGAATCCACATCAACGCCGAAGAACTGGCCAGCCACCCGTTGCGGGTCGGCCTGTCGACCCAGGTCAATGTGAACCTGCATGACCAGAGCGGCCCGGTGCTGGCACAACAGCCGCCGCAAAAGGCCTCGTTCAGCACCAGCGTCTACGACCGACAGTTGGTCGAGGCCGATGCAATGATCGCGCAGTTGATCCACGACAACAGCGCGGCGGTCAGCAAAACCGCTCAACGCTGACACCAACCCTGTAGGAGCGAGCTTGCTCGCGATAGCGGTGGGTCAATCAACAGAAATGTTGAATGTTAATCCGCCATCGCGAGCAAGCTCGCTCCCACAGGGTCAGCGGCGCCCATTGAAAGGCGCCGCGCCTGCCCAGCTTCAAAGGATTCGCGATGAGCAACAACGCATCTTTCACGCCCCCCAGCCTCGTGCTCAGCACCATCGGCCTGTCACTGGCGACCTTCATGCAGGTGCTCGACACCACCATCGCCAACGTGGCGCTGCCGACGATTTCCGGCAACCTCGGCGTGAGTTCGGAGCAGGGCACCTGGGTCATCACCTCGTTCGCGGTGAGCAACGCGATTGCGCTGCCGTTGACCGGTTGGTTGAGCCGGCGCTTCGGTGAAGTGAAGCTGTTTCTCTGGGCGACCGTGCTGTTTGTGCTGGCCTCGTTTCTCTGCGGTATTTCCACCTCGATGCCGGAGTTGATCGGTTTTCGCGTGCTGCAAGGCCTGGTGGCCGGTCCGTTGTACCCGATGACCCAGACGCTGCTGATCGCGGTCTATCCACCGGCCAGGCGCGGCATGGCCCTGGCGCTACTGGCGATGGTCACGGTGGTGGCGCCGATTGCCGGCCCGATCCTCGGCGGCTGGATTACCGACAGTTATAGCTGGCCGTGGATCTTCTTCATCAACGTGCCGATCGGGATTTTCGCGGTGATGGTGGTGCGGGCGCAGCTCAAGGCGCGGCCGGTGGTGACCAGTTATCAGCCGATGGATTACGTGGGGTTGATCACGCTGATCATCGGCGTCGGTGCCTTGCAGATGATCCTCGACAAGGGCAACGACCTGGACTGGTTCGAGTCGAATTTCATCATCGTCGGCGCGGCCATTTCGGTGATTGCGCTGGCGGTGTTCGTGATCTGGGAAATGACCGACAAGCACCCGGTGGTCAATTTGCGGTTGTTCGCCTATCGCAATTTCCGCATCGGCACCATTGTGTTGGTGTTGGGTTACGCCGGGTTTTTCGGGATCAACCTGATCCTGCCGCAATGGCTGCAAACCCAGATGGGTTACACGGCGACCTGGGCGGGGCTGGCGGTGGCGCCGATCGGTATTTTGCCGGTGTTGATGTCGCCGTTTGTCGGCAAATACGCACACAAGTTCGACCTGCGGCTGCTGGCCGGCCTGGCGTTCCTGGCGATTGGCCTGAGCTGTTTCATGCGTGCCGGGTTTACCAACGAAGTGGACTTCCAGCACATCGCTCTGGTGCAGCTGTTCATGGGGATTGGCGTGGCGCTATTCTTCATGCCGACTTTGAGCATTTTGATGTCAGACCTGCCACCGAACCAGATCGCCGACGGCGCGGGCCTGGCGACCTTCCTGCGGACCCTGGGCGGCAGTTTTGCCGCGTCGCTGACCACCTGGATCTGGATTCGCCGGGCGGACCAGCATCATGCCTACATGAGCGAAAGCATCAGCACCTACGAGCCGGCAACCCGGGATGCGCTGAATGCCTTGGGTGGGGCGAGCAATCCGGCCTATGCGCAGCTGGACCATGTGCTGACCAGCCAGGCGTACATGCTCTCCACCGTGGATTACTTCACGTTGCTGGGATGGGGGTTCATGGGCTTGATCCTGCTGGTGTGGCTGGCGAAACCGCCGTTCGCGGCGAAGGCGGGGCCTGCAACCTCCGGCCACTAAGCCCACCCCCATACCCCCCGTAGGAGCGAGGCTTGCCCGCGAAGGCGGTGTATCAGTCAACTTGATAGCGCCTGACACACCGCCTTCGCGGGCAAGCCTCGCTCCTACGGGGTTTAGGTGTTTGTCTGTCAGGTTGCGGGCGCTGCCAATTGCGGCGGCGGGGCGAAGTCGAACGGTGCCAGCGCAAACCCATTCTCATCCACCTGCAACGCCCAGCCCTGACGATCCCAATCCCCCAGCACTATGCGCCTGGCCGCCTGCTCGCCAATCTGCAACTTGTGGATGGCGGGGCGATGGGTATGGCCATGGATCAAGGTTTTCACGCCGTAGGCCTGCATGATCCGCGGTACTTCTTCTGGCGTGACATCGACGATGTCATTGGCCTTCATCCGCACCTGGGCCGTGCTTTCGCTGCGCAGCTTGCGCGCCAGTTTCTGCCGGGTGCCCAGGGGCAAATGGCGCAGGATGAACAAGGTCACGGGGTTACGCAGGTAGCGTCGCAGCTTCATATAGCCGACATCGCGGGTGCAGAGGCTGTCGCCGTGCATCAACAGCACCGGCTCGCCGTAAAACTGCACGACACTCGGGTCCTTCAATAGTGTGCAGCCGGCCTGTTTGCAAAAGGCCTGGCCGAGCATGAAGTCGCGATTGCCGTGCATCAGAAAAATGGCCGTGCCGCTGTCGCTGAGATCGCGCAGGGCCTGGCAGATGGAACGCTGGAAGGCGGTCATGGCATCGTCGCCAATCCACGCTTCGAAAAAATCGCCCAGGATGTATAACGCACTCGCCGAGCGGGCGCGCCCGGCGAGCAAATCCAGAAACGCCCGGGTAATGTCCGGGCGCTCCTCTTCCAGATGCAAGTCTGAAATCAGCAGTATCACTCAATGATCTCGGCTTTCTCGATGATCACGTCTTCTGCTGGCACGTCCTGGTGGCCGGACTTCATGGTGGTGGAAACACCTTTGATCTTGTCGACCACGTCGGTACCGGCAACGACTTTGGCGAATACCGCGTAGCCCCAGCCCTGAGTGGTCTTGGCGCTGTGGTTCAGGAAGCTGTTGTCAGCCACGTTGATGAAGAACTGGGCGGAAGCCGAATGCGGCTCCATGGTGCGTGCCATGGCCACGGTGTACTTGTCGTTCGGCAGGCCGTTGTCGGCTTCGTTCTGGATGCTTGGGCGCTTGTCTTTCTTTTCTTTCATGCCTGGCTCGAAACCGCCGCCCTGGATCATGAAGTTACCGATGACGCGGTGGAAAACGGTGTTTTCGTAGTGACCGGCTTTGACGTACTCGATGAAGTTGGCAACGGTCAGCGGTGCCTTTTCAGCGTTCAGTTCCAGGACGATGTCGCCATGGTTGGTGGTCAGTTTGACTTGGGTCATGATGGTTTCTCTTTCTATGAATTCGTGGGTTTCGAGGCTCGGCAGCCCTCAACCGGTCCGGCCAATGTTGGCCAAGGTGCGCAGTTTAGCGTGCCGGGCGCGAATTTCGAGGCCGTTTTTCATTTGCATCCGATTAAATGCAGCCGTTTTCGGGCCTGCTCTGTCAGCGACTTGACAGCATCGGCTATGATAAGCCCCTTTGATTTATAACAGCCGCTTTGATTTGGCCAACTGGCCGCGCACTTGTACGTTCAAGGATCCTATGAGCAAGCCCACTGTCGACCCTACCTCGAATTCCAAGACCGGCCCTGCCGTGCCGGTCAATTTCCTGCGCCCGATCATCCAGGCGGACCTGGACTCGGGTAAGCACACGCAGATCGTCACCCGTTTCCCGCCTGAGCCCAACGGTTACCTGCACATCGGTCACGCCAAGTCGATCTGTGTGAACTTCGGCCTGGCCCAGGAATTCGGCGGCGTCACGCACCTGCGTTTCGACGACACCAACCCGGCCAAGGAAGACCAGGAATACATCGACGCGATCGAAAGCGACGTCAAATGGCTGGGCTTCCAATGGTCCGGTGAAGTGCGCTATGCCTCGCAGTATTTCGACCAGTTGCACGACTGGGCCGTCGAGCTGATCAAGGCCGGCAAGGCCTACGTCGACGACCTGACCCCGGATCAGGCCAAGCAATACCGCGGCACCCTGACCGAGCCGGGCAAGAACAGCCCGTTCCGCGATCGCTCCGTGGAAGAAAACCTCGACTGGTTCGCCCGCATGCGTGCCGGCGAATTCCCGGACGGCGCACGGGTGCTGCGGGCCAAGATCGACATGGCCTCGCCGAACATGAACCTGCGCGACCCGATCATGTACCGCATCCGTCACGCGCACCACCACCAGACCGGTGACAAGTGGTGCATCTACCCGAACTACGACTTCACCCACGGTCAGTCGGACGCCATCGAAGGCATCACCCACTCGATCTGCACCCTGGAGTTCGAAAGCCACCGTCCGCTGTACGAGTGGTTCCTGGAGAACCTGCCGGTTCCTGCGAACCCGCGCCAGTACGAGTTCAGCCGCCTGAACCTGAACTACACCATCACCAGCAAGCGCAAGCTCAAGCAACTGGTGGACGAGAAGCACGTCAATGGCTGGGACGATCCGCGCATGTCCACGCTGTCGGGTTTCCGCCGCCGTGGCTACACGCCGAAATCGATCCGCAATTTCTGCGAAATGATCGGCACCAACCGTTCCGACGGCGTGGTCGACTTCGGCATGCTCGAATTCAGCATCCGCGACGACCTCGACCACAGCGCCCCCCGTGCCATGTGCGTATTGCGTCCGCTGAAAGTCGTGATCACCAACTACCCGGAAGGCCAGGTCGAGAACCTCGAACTGCCGTGCCATCCGAAAGAAGACATGGGCGTGCGCGTATTGCCGTTCGCCCGTGAAATCTACATCGACCGTGAAGACTTCATGGAAGAGCCGCCAAAAGGCTACAAGCGCCTGGAGCCGAATGGCGAAGTTCGTCTTCGCGGCAGCTACGTGATCCGTGCCGACGAAGCGATCAAGGACGCCGACGGCAACATCGTCGAACTGCGTTGCTCCTATGACCCGCAAACACTGGGCAAGAACCCTGAAGGCCGCAAGGTCAAGGGCGTGGTGCACTGGGTGCCGGCCGCGGCCAGCGTCGAATGCGAAGTGCGTCTGTACGATCGCCTGTTCCGTTCGCCGAACCCTGAGAAAGCCGAAGACAGCGCCGGTTTCCTGGACAACATCAACCCTGACTCGCTGCAAGTCCTCACCGGTTGTCGTGCCGAGCCAACGCTTGGCAACGCACAGCCGGAAGACCGTTTCCAGTTCGAGCGCGAAGGTTACTTCGTCGCGGATATCAAGGACTCGAAACCAGGCGCTCCGGTATTCAACCGTACCGTGACCTTGCGTGATTCGTGGGGCCAGTGATTCAAGGAACCTCTAAAGTGCTTTCGATCTACAACACGCTCACCAAGAGCAAAGAAGTCTTCAAGCCCCTGGATGGCAACAAGGTGCGCATGTACGTCTGCGGGATGACCGTGTACGACTACTGCCACCTGGGCCACGGCCGCAGCATGGTCGCCTTCGACCTGGTGACCCGCTGGCTGCGCTTCAGCGGCTACGACCTGACCTACGTGCGCAACATCACCGACATCGACGACAAGATCATCAATCGCGCCCGTGAAAACGGCGAGTCGTTCGAAGCGCTGACCGAGCGCATGATCGCGGCGATGCACGAAGACGAAACGCGCCTGAACATCCAGAAGCCGGACATGGAGCCGCGCGCCACCGGGCATATCCCCGGCATGCACGCGATGATCCAGACCCTGATTGACAAGGGCTATGCCTACGCCCCGGGCAATGGCGACGTGTACTACCGCGTCGCCAAGTTCATGGGCTACGGCAAGCTGTCGCGCAAGAAGATCGAAGACCTGCGCATCGGCGCGCGGATCGAAGTCGACGAATCCAAGCAGGACCCGCTGGACTTCGTGCTGTGGAAAGGCGCCAAGCCAGGCGAACCGAGCTGGCCTTCGCCGTGGGGCGACGGTCGTCCGGGCTGGCACATCGAGTGCTCGGTGATGTCGACCTGCTGCCTGGGCGAGACCTTCGACATTCATGGCGGCGGCAGCGACCTCGAGTTCCCGCACCACGAAAACGAAATCGCCCAGAGCGAAGCGGCCACCGGTAAGACCTATGCCAACGCGTGGATGCATTGCGGCATGATTCGCATCAATGGCGAGAAGATGTCCAAGTCCTTGAACAACTTCTTCACCATCCGCGACGTGCTCGACAAGTACCACCCGGAAGTCGTGCGTTACCTGCTGGTGTCGAGCCACTACCGCAGCGCGATCAACTACTCGGAAGACAACCTCAAGGACGCCAAGGGCGCCCTCGAGCGGTTCTACCACGCGTTGAAAGGCCTGCCGAACGTGGCGCCGGCTGGCGGCGAAGCCTTTGTCGAGCGTTTCACCACGGTGATGAACGACGACTTCGGTACACCGGAAGCCTGCGCCGTGCTGTTCGAGATGGTGCGCGAGATCAACCGCCTGCGCGAGAGCGATTTGAACGCCGCCGCCGGCCTGGCTGCCCGTTTGAAAGAACTGGCCAGCGTGCTGGGTGTGTTGCAGCTTGAAGCCGACGACTTCCTGCAGGCCGGTGCCGAAGGGCGGGTCGATGCGGCTGAGGTCGATGCGCTGATCGCTGCGCGTCTGGCGGCTCGTGCGGGTAAAGACTGGGCCGAATCCGACCGAATCCGCGACCAGCTGACCGCCATGGGCGTGGTGCTGGAAGACGGCAAGGGCGGCACGACCTGGCGTCTGGCTGACTGATTGCGTTATTGGCTACAAAACAAAACCCGCCTTGTGCGGGTTTTTGTTTTTGGACGGCTCAAATGCAGCGGTGCCTCGGCTGGCTCCATCGCGGGCAAGCCCGCTCCCACAGGGATTTGTGTCGTACTCGCAATGGAGTCCACCTCGACCACTGTGGGAGCGGGCTTGCCCGCGATGGTCTTAAGCCAAGCACAGCCATTACGGCTCACTCGTCACTCAACCTGGCGCAACCGCTTGTAAAGGGTATTGCGGCTTACCCCAAGCCTACGGGCCAAATGGGAGATATTTCCCCCCACCGCCTGCAATTGCCGATTCAACGCGTCCACATCATTCAAATCCAACGCCAAGGGTTCATCCACCTCAACCGGCTCCATCTCCAGATCCACAAAAAAATCATCCGGCAAATGCTCCGGCCGCACCGGCTGTTCCTCGGCCATGGCCAGCGCCACCTGAATCACGCTGCTGACCTGCCTTAAATTCCCCGGCCACGGATGGCGGCTGAACAATTCCAGCACTTCTCGACTCAATCCGGCCCACTGCGACGGCTCACGATGCTGCTCCCACAGGCGCTTGAACAGTGCCTGCTTGTCACTGCGTTCGCGCAGGGGAGGCAGTTCCAGGGTCAAGCCACCGATCCGGTAATAAAGATCTTCACGAAACCGCCCCAACTGAACCTGCTCGCGCAGCGACCGGTTGGTCGCCGAGATAATGCGAATGTCCACCGGGAACAGCTCGCTGCTGCCCACCGGTTGCACGCAACGCTCCTGCAACACCCTCAATAACCTGGCCTGGGTCGGCAACGGCATGTCACCGATTTCATCGAGAAACAGCGTGCCTTTATCCGCCTTGCGAATCAGCCCGATGCTGCCTTTCTGATTGGCCCCGGTGAACGCGCCTTTCTCATAGCCGAACAGCTCGGATTCCACCAATTCGGCGGGGATCGCCGCACAGTTGACGGCGATGAACGATTGTTTGCTACGGGAGCTGGCCTGATGCAGGGCTTTGACGAAGACTTCCTTGCCGACCCCGGTTTCCCCATGGATCAACAGGGGTATGTCCTTTTCCAACAAGCGCTCGGCCTGGCGCACGGCTTTTTCCACGCGGCTGTCGCCAAAATGCAGGGTGCTCAGGCTGATGGCGGCAGGCGCGGTCACCGCCGGTTCAGCCACCAGCGGCGCCTGGACAGGTACTTGTTTCGGCCGTTTCAACAGGCACTGGAAGCGATTGCGTCCGGAGGCTTGCAGCGCAAAGGGTAATCCTTCGGGCTGGTTCAGCAACTCCGATAGCGACACCTTGAACAGGCTTTCGACACTGACCCGCGACAGGCTGATGCCCAGCAGGTTGTCGGCCCGGCGATTGGCGGACAGCACCTGGCCGCTCTCGTCGAAAATCAGCAGCCCGGCCCATTGGCTGTCGAGGTTGTTCAGCCCGGTGTTGAAGGTCAGTTGAAAGTGCTGGCCATGGAACAGGTTGAGGATCAGCCGATTCTCCACGGTCTGGCTCATCATCTTGACCATGCCGAGGGTGTGGGACGGCGGCAGGTAACTGTCGCTGGAGACATCGAGGACCGCGATCATCCGGCGTTCGGCATCGAAAATCGGCGCAGCGGAACCGGTCATGAAGCGGTTGGCCTTCAGGAAGTGTTCATCGTGCTCGATATGCACCGCCTGCTCGCAGGCCAGCGCGGTGCCGATCGCATTGGTGCCGCTGCAACGTTCCATCCAGCTGGCGCCGGCGCTGAAACCGCGGGTCAGGCCGGGCTCGATAAAACGCTGGGTGCCCCAGGACGTCAGCACCTGGCCCTGATTGTCGGCGAGCATGATCAGGCAATTGGAATTGCTCAGGATGTTTTCGTAATACGGCAGGACTTCCTGATGGGTGGTCTGCACCAGTGAATGCTGGCTCTCCAGCAATCGGGCGATGGCCTCGGGTGGCAACTGTTCGAACGCAGGGGCGCTCTGATGATCGAGACCGAACGCGCGGCAACGGGACCAGGAGTCCTGGATGATGGCGTCATGGGAGAGCGGCAGGGCGGGAGCGGCCATGGCAGTCGATCTCTGAATAGGCTTTTATTATTTTTATGGGATTTGCGCACAAAAACATATTTCGCGTGTGATGTCTCTGACACGCCACCTTCCTGTAGGAGCCCGGCTTGCCGGCGAAGGCGATTCCGAGGACGCCTTCGCCCAGGCCGGGCTCCTACAGGGAGCGCGAAACGGTCCATAGAGTGTTGTTCACTATTGTTCATTGTCAATCGGCGGGTTGTTCAAATGTTCAGTGAAGGCTGTTCATTTCTGTTCAGCAATGAACACGGTTCTGCCGTCCTGTGAGGAATTTTCAAACCGGATCAAAGGCTTACATTTTCTGGCACAAAACTCGCTCTATCGCTCAGGTCGCTTGACTCCAATAATAAAAAAGGCCGAGCCATGTCATTAACCCTGGAGCACGTCAGCCGCACCGTCGAAGGCCAGGCCTGGATCGACGATGCATGCCTTGATTTCGAACCCGGATCCTTCAACGTTCTGCTCGGCCGCACCCTGTCCGGCAAAACCAGCCTCATGCGCCTGATGGCCGGCCTGGACAAGCCCGACAGCGGCCGCATCCTGATGAATGGCGTCGACGTCACCCAGCGCCCGGTGCGCCTGCGCAATGTGTCGATGGTCTATCAGCAGTTCATCAACTACCCGACCATGACAGTCTTCGAGAACATTGCTTCACCCTTGCGCCAGGGCGGCGTTTCCAACGAGCTGATCCAGAGCAAGGTGCTGGAAACCGCAAAAATGCTGCGCATCGAAAAATTCCTGCAGCGCTATCCGCTGGAACTCTCCGGTGGCCAGCAACAGCGCACGGCGATGGCCAGGGCGCTGGTCAAGGACGCCGAGCTGATCCTGTTCGACGAGCCCCTGGTCAACCTCGACTACAAACTGCGCGAAGAACTGCGCCAGGAGATGCGCGAGCTGTTCAAGGCGCATCACACCATCGCCATCTACGCCACCACCGAACCCAACGAAGCCCTGGCCCTGGGCGGCACCACGACCATTCTCCATGAAGGCCGGGTGATCCAGAGCGGCAAGTCCTCCTCGGTGTATCACCAGCCGCAAACCGTGCTGGCCGCTGAATTGTTCAGCGAGCCGCCGATCAACCTGATGCCCGGCCGCATCGCCGGCAACGAGGTGAGTTTCGCCAATTTCGTGCACTTTCCGTTGAACGTGGACCTGCGGCCGGTGGGCGAGGGCGAGTTCCGCTTCGGCGTGCGGCCCAGCCACATTTCGCTGGTGCCCAGCAATGATGACGATCTGGAACTGGCGGTGACCGTCGAGGTGGCGGAGATCAGCGGTTCGGAAACTTTCCTGCACGTGCGCAACGAGCATTTCCTGTTGGTGCTGCACCTGCCCGGGGTCCATGAATACGACGTCGACGCGCCAATTCGCATCTACATACCGACCCATAAACTGTTTGTGTTCGATACCCAGGGGCGGCTGGTCCAAGCGCCCGGTCGCCGTATCGCGAGGGTTGCCTGATGGCCGAAATCCGCCTGCAGAACCTCGCCCACAGCTACATCCGCACGCCGAGCGGCCCCGACGATTACGCGATCCGCGAGATGGACCATGTCTGGGAGCAGGGCGGTGCCTACGCCTTGCTCGGGCCTTCGGGCTGCGGCAAGTCGACCTTGCTCAACATCATTTCCGGGTTGCTCAGCCCGTCCCAGGGCCAGGTGCTGTTCGACAGCAAAGTGGTCAACGCGCTGACCCCGGAGAAGCGCAATATCGCCCAGGTGTTCCAGTTTCCGGTGGTCTACGACACCATGACGGTGTACGACAACCTGGCCTTCCCGCTGCGCAACCAGGGCATGGCCGAAGCGAAGATTCACAGCAAGGTGCAGGAAATCGCCGAAGTTCTCGACCTCCAGGCACTGCTGAGCAAGAAGGCGCGCAACCTCACCGCCGACGAGAAACAGAAAGTCTCCATGGGCCGCGGGCTGGTGCGCGATGACGTGTCGGCGATCCTCTTCGATGAGCCGCTGACGGTGATCGACCCGCACCTGAAGTGGAAGCTGCGGCGCAAGCTCAAGCAGATCCACGAGCAGTTCAACATCACCATGGTCTACGTGACCCACGATCAGCTGGAGGCCTCGACCTTCGCCGACAAGATCGCGGTGATGTACGGCGGGCAGATCGTGCAATTCGGCACGCCGCGGGAACTGTTCGAGCGCCCGAGCCACACCTTTGTCGGCTATTTCATCGGCAGCCCGGGCATGAACCTGATCGAGGTCAAGCCGCAACCGGGGGGTGTCGGGTTCGCCTCGACTCACTTGCCGCTGTCCGCTGCACAGCAGCAACGCATCGCCGAGTCCGAGTGGCACACCCTGAAGGTCGGTATCCGTCCGGAGTTCGTCCACGTATGGGACGAACCCTTCGATGACGCGCTGCAGGCCCGGGTCGTACACGTCGAAGACCTGGGCACCTACAAGATCGTGACCCTGGACCTCGACGGCGCGCCGCTGAAAGTGCGCCTGGCCGAAGACAAGCCGGTGCCCGAAGGTACGGCGTACATCAGCTTCCCGGCGCAATGGTTGATGGTGTACGCCGATGACTACCTGCTGGAGGCGCAGCCATGAACAAGGTCTACAACAACAAGGCCTGGTGGCTGGTGTTGCCGGTGTTTTTGCTGGTGGCGTTCAGTGCGGTGATCCCGATGATGACCGTGGTCAACTACTCGGTGCAGGACATCTTCGACCAGTCCAGCCGCTATTTCGTCGGCGCCGACTGGTACCGCCAGGTGCTGCTCGATCCGCGCTTGCATGATTCGCTACTGCGCCAGTTCATCTACTCCGGGTGCGTGCTGCTGATCGAAATCCCCCTGGGCATCGCCATCGCCCTGACCATGCCGACCAAGGGTCGCTGGTCGTCGCTGGTGTTGATCATCCTGGCGATTCCGCTGCTGATCCCCTGGAACGTGGTCGGTACCATCTGGCAGATCTTCGGCCGGGCGGACATCGGCCTGCTCGGGGCGAGCCTCAAGGCCATGGGTATCAACTACAACTACGCGGCCAACACCATGGACGCCTGGGTCACGGTGCTGGTGATGGACGTCTGGCACTGGACGTCGTTGGTGGCGCTGTTGTGTTTCTCCGGACTGCGGGCGATTCCGGACGTGTACTACCAGGCGGCGCGGATCGATCGGGCCTCGGCCTGGGCGGTGTTCCGGCATATCCAGCTGCCCAAGCTCAAGAGCGTGCTGCTGATCGCGGTGATGCTGCGGTTCATGGACAGCTTCATGATCTACACCGAGCCGTTCGTACTCACGGGGGGAGGGCCGGGCAATGCCACCACCTTCTTGAGTCAGACCTTGACCCAAATGGCCGTAGGGCAATTCGACCTGGGCCCGGCAGCGGCGTTCTCGCTGGTGTACTTCCTGATCATCCTGTTGGTGTCCTGGCTGTTCTACACCGCCATGACTCACGCTGACGCCAACCGCTGAGGTCTGCCATGAGCAAGAGAAAGCTTATACCCCTGCTGATCTACATCCTGTTCCTGCTGGTGCCGATCTACTGGCTGCTGAACATGTCCTTCAAGAGCAATGGCGAAATCCTCGGGGGCCTGACGCTGTTTCCCCAGGACTTCACCTTCGCCAACTACAAGGTGATCTTCACCGACCCGAGCTGGTACACCGGCTACCTCAACTCGCTGTACTACGTGAGCCTGAACACGGTGATCTCGCTGAGCGTGGCGCTGCCGGCGGCCTACGCGTTCTCGCGTTATCGTTTCCTCGGTGACAAGCACCTGTTCTTCTGGCTGCTGACCAATCGCATGGCACCGCCGGCGGTCTTTCTGCTGCCGTTCTTCCAGCTGTATTCCTCGATCGGTCTGTTCGATACGCACATCGCGGTGGCGTTGGCTCATTGTCTGTTCAACGTGCCATTGGCGGTGTGGATTCTCGAAGGCTTCATGTCCGGAGTGCCCAAGGAAATCGACGAAACCGCCTACATCGACGGCTACAGTTTCCCCAAGTTCTTCGTCAAGACTTTCGTCCCGTTGATCGGCTCCGGAATCGGTGTCACGGCGTTTTTCTGCTTCATGTTTTCCTGGGTCGAACTGCTGCTGGCGCGAACCCTGACCTCGGTGAACGCCAAGCCCATCGCCGCGGTGATGACGCGCACGGTCTCGGCGTCGGGCATCGACTGGGGCGTGCTGGCAGCGGCAGGGGTGTTGACCATCCTGCCGGGCATGCTGGTGATCTGGTTTGTTCGCAACCACGTGGCCAAGGGCTTTGCCCTGGGCCGGGTATGAGGAACTGATGATGGAATGGATGAGTTGGACCGTCCCCACCGCGGCGTTCTTCTGCGCCATTGCCTTGATCCTGGTGGGCATGACGACCTGGGAACTACGTTCGCCGAGTGTCCCTCGGCGGGGTTTCTTGCCGATTGCCACCACCCGTGGCGATCGGTTGTTTATCGGTCTTCTCGGCAGCGCCTACCTGCATCTGCTGGTAATCGGCGCTACCGAATGGAGCATCTGGGTCGCGTTCGCGGTGTCCCTGGTGTGGCTGTTGGCTGTGATGCGTTGGGGCTAGTCGAAATCGATCGGCAACGTTGCTCCGAAACCTAAACAGGAGGTCTCTATGTTCGACAAAAACAATAAGCTGCGACATAGCGTTTCATTGGCAGCCATGCTGGCACTCAGCGGTTTGAGCGCTGCGGCCTGGGCCGATGCCTATGAAGACGCCGCCAAAAAATGGATAGGCAGCGAGTTCAAACCGTCCACCCTCACGCCAGAGCAGCAGCTCGCGGAGTTGAAGTGGTTCATCAAGGCCGCCGAGCCGTTTCGCGGGATGAACATCAAGGTGGTCTCGGAAACCATCGCGACCCACGAATATGAATCAAAAGTGCTGGCCAAGGCCTTTACCGAGATCACCGGGATCAAGCTGACCCACGACCTGCTGCAGGAAGGCGACGTGGTGGAAAAGCTGCAGACCCAGATGCAATCGGACAAGAACATCTATGACGGCTGGGTCAACGACTCGGACCTGATCGGCACGCACTTTCGCTACGGCAAGACCGAATCGATCACCGACCTGATGGCCAACGAAGGCAAGAACTTCACCTCGCCGACCCTGGACATCAAGGACTTCATCGGCATTTCCTTCACCACCGCACCGGACGGCAAGATCTACCAGCTCCCCGACCAACAGTTCGCCAACCTCTACTGGTTCCGCGCCGACTGGTTCGAGCGGGCGGACCTGAAGGCGAAATTCAAGGAAAAGTACGGCTACGAATTGGGCGTACCGGTGAACTGGTCGGCCTATGAAGACATCGCCAAATTCTTCAGCGAGGACGTCAAGGAAATCGACGGCAAACGCATTTACGGGCACATGGACTACGGCAAGAAAGATCCGTCCCTGGGCTGGCGCTTCACCGATGCCTGGTTCTCCATGGCCGGCGCCGGCGACAAGGGCATCCCCAACGGCTTGCCGGTGGACGAGTGGGGCATCCGCGTCGAGGACTGCCATCCAGTCGGCTCCAGCGTGACCCGCGGCGGCGACACCAACGGCCCGGCGGCGGTGTATGCCACCACCAAATACGTCGACTGGCTCAAGAAGTATGCCCCGCCGGAAGCGGCAGGCATGACCTTCTCCGAGTCCGGCCCGGTGCCGTCCCAAGGCAACATCGCCCAGCAGATCTTCTGGTACACCGCGTTTACCGCCGACATGACCAAACCGGGCCTGCCGGTGATGAACACCGACGGCACCCCGAAATGGCGCATGGCGCCCTCGCCGAAAGGTCCGTATTGGGAAGAGGGCATGAAACTCGGTTATCAGGACGCCGGTTCCTGGACCTTCCTCAAATCCACGCCCGAGAAGCAAAGACTGGCGGCCTGGCTGTACGCGCAGTTCGTGACCTCCAAAACCGTCTCCCTGAAGAAAACCATCGTCGGCCTGACCCCGATCCGCGAATCGGACATCAACTCCCAAGCCATGACCGACCTGGCACCGAAACTCGGCGGCCTGGTCGAGTTCTACCGCAGCCCGGCCCGGGTGCAGTGGACCCCGACCGGGACCAACGTGCCCGACTATCCGCGCCTGGCGCAACTGTGGTGGAGCCACATCGCCGAAGCCGCCAGCGGCGAGAAGACCCCGCAACAGGCGCTGGACGGCCTGGCCAAGGATCAGGACGCGATCCTGACCCGACTGGAACGCTCCAAGGCGCAAGCGACCTGTGCACCGAAAATGAATCCTGAGCGGGATGCGCAGTATTGGTTCGATCAGCCAGGCGCTCCGAAGCCGAAACTGGCGAACGAGAAGCCTAAAGGTGAAACCGTGAGTTATACCGAGCTGTTGAAATCGTGGGAGGCGGCGCGTAAGTAACGGCTGGACCTTGAAATACGAACGGCACCGGAAGGTGCCGTTTTTGTTTGTGCCTGTGCCACCGCTTGCGCCAGCAAGCCGGCTCCTACAGGTTTTGCGTCTGTCACACTGGGTGCTAACACCACAGATCCCTGTGGGAGCTGGCTTGCCAGCGAAGTGGCCATCCCGGAAACAAAGCTCTCCAGCCTGAAACACTCACGATGACGACAGACCACCTGCGCCTGCTCCACCGCCATCGCGGGCAAGCCCGCTCCCACAAGTTTTGATCGACTGTGGGTTGGGTACTTGAGGAAACTATGCTCTTCAGGCTTGAGGCTTATTAAGCCGACCATCCAGGCCGAAAGGCTCTTGCAGCACCAGCTCGTACAAGCCATTAGCCATTTGCGGGTTCATCAGCAAATTCCAGCTATGCGGCGACACGCTGGAAGGCACCAATACAAAGGGGTGCTGGTTCAGCAGGTCAGCACCGAACTGCTGCTGGCTGCGGCTAGGCGTGCCGGGCACCAACCAATGAGGGTTTGCAATACCGTCGGGCTGCACCACATAAATCCTCGACGGGTCCAGCACTCGGGCCTGCGTCAGGCGATGGGGCTTGCAATCCAACGCATCGAAATCCTTGTGTACGGCCACCTCAAGAATGGCCGTAGAGGCATCCAGGCTGGCATAAACCGTGGCCATGCCTTTAGGGTTCCAGCGTCCACCCACCTTTTCTGCTCCCACACCCAAATGCCAGGTGGGGGCATACTCAGCAGCGTCAAGGCGCCAGAAGTGAATCTCGCTGCTCAAAGGGTCTTTAGCCATCAATAGACCCCGTACTCGATGCGCGTCAGAAAGTCAGTCACCAGCTCATAACCCACCGAGTTGGATATCAAATCAATGGGCATCTCACCATCCAGGCCGCGAGCAGGTTTGACCATCCATTGCTCGGCCAGCTCACGCGAGCCCAACACATCGGTGGCCTTCTCCAACACCTCAGCATAATAGAGTGCGCGCGTGCTTTGCTCGGAGGTCAAGACTTCTTCCGGGGATTTCAACCGTCGGGCCAGCGTGCGATCAGATGCGCCCACGATCCTCGACAGCACGCCATACCGTTTGTAAACGTCACTGTGTTCAATCATGTCAATCACCGACTGAAGCGGGAAACCGTTTCTTACGGCCCTGTAAATCTCCATACGATCATCACTCACGTCGCCGTGGAGCAATATCGCAACCATGTGTGTGGCGCGAGGTGTATCAGTCAATGCCACCGCAGGCTGGTTGTTTTTCAAAAGCGCCAAGGCCGCTTCAGCGTTGCGCGATTTAGCTGTACCGACCCGATCAACTTTTGTGTGGGCCCCATCGGTTGGTTCGATTTTCTTCTTGGCACTCATGGTAGCCTCCGGCGCTAAGACTTTTGGCATTTACTATAATGCCAAATGGCAGAGAGCACCTAGCTCTTCATTGGCCAGCATTGAGAACCCCAATGCTTGCCAATGAAGTGCTACAACAAATACTGAACACAGTTTTGCGTCGTCACCATGGGTGCGAACACCACAGATCCCTGTAGGAGCTGGCTTGCCAGCGAAGAGGCCATCCCGGACCACAAAGCTCTCCAGCCCTTGGCACGGACTAGTCCGCCAATGGTGCGCTGCGACCGATAGTCAGTCGAAGCCATTGCGGCCGGGACTATTCAATGGGGTCAAGCCGATCCAGCGCCCGGTTTACCGCCAGCTCACCCAGCATGATGACTTGCGCGATGCCCAATAGGGTATTGCGCCTGGGCCCATCCGTGTGGTCCGCCAAATCCATCGTCATGACATTGGCCGAGGCCAGCGACTCGCAAGCATGGGCCAGCAGGGTTCCGGTATCGAGTTCCGGGTTGACGATGAACATGGTTCCGGGAGTGCGCGGGTTTTCCATGATGGGGACGTCCGGCTTTAGGTGATAGTCGAGGGTGCGCTCGGCGGTGTCGTGAGGTTCTTTTGATTCGAGGGTTTCGTACGGGGATGCCGGATCGCTGTCCGGCGGATTGGGTGTGACCTTGAACATAGATGGAACTCCGATGCTATTTAAAAGGAATCACATCCTCGCTACCAAACGAAGGCGGTGACCATACGAAGGTTGGTAGACCGGGCATCGTAACCGGCGCCCCCGAAGGAGCCCTGCGCATGGCCACCATAAAAACACCGCCCAAACACTGGACAGTAAAGGGTGACGCTATGCGTCGATGCTACGGGTCTACCAAACCCGATCACTGTTTTTCAGTGACCGGCAAACGATAGAACCCATACCCAAGACGCACAAGCCGGCGGATTCTGTCTTACCTGTAGGTAACGCCGCAAGGTGTTGTGGCTTTTCACGAAGTAATTTTCGAAGCGATTAAACATGAGTGTTTAAATTTCTTTGAGCGCCGCTCAGGTCAGTAGGGTTTTCACACAGTCCAGGAAGATGTCGTTGTTTAGTCTATCCATCGGGCTGCGCTCGCTCGTGAAAGAAACAACACAGACACCGCGCTTACATTTTAAAGAAAAGTTACATTTTGAAACTTCCGCTGTAGGAAATTGGTTGTTTGTTATTACGAAAATTCCTATTCGTTCATTTGACTATGCCATTGGATTGCTTTCAGCACGCGTTCCACCGTCTTATTCGTCGTCGCCCAATATTCTCAATCTACGGTCGAAAACACCGTGGGCTAAGTCGCATGAAAATGGAGAAGTACATCAATGAATGAAGGTTATTTCATTGGCTTGAATGACAAGACCACCTGCGGTGGCAAAGTCCTGGATGGCGATACCAGAGTCATGATGTATGGCCTGGCTCATGCTCGCGAAGGCGATCGAGTCACCTGTGGAGAGGACGGCGAGACTTATCGAATCGTCGGTGGCGTTTCGCACATAATCAGTCATGGCAAGCACGTGGCTGGCACGCTGGACAGCTACAGCAATTGTCCCTGTAAAGCACAACTGATCCCTTCGGTATTCACGGCAACCTATCAGAATGAAGCACGCCCCGCGCGGAATGCCACACATCGCGCCGCTCAACCGAACTCTCCTGTGGCGGCACGGCATTCGGTAGCGCCGCGTCAATCTGGTTTCGTCCCTTCAAGCCCTCCAGCACCAACGGTATTCAACAGCGCAGAGCCCCAGGAACCAGGCTTCTATGTCGTGCCCAAAAGCATGACCCGCGAAGCATTGGAAGCGACGCTATTCCCCGCGCGCGACCCGGCCGTGATGAGCAAGTTTCAGGCGCTCAACCCCCGGTCAGGCGACATCAAAGCAGGTTCGCTGATCGTGCTGAGCGATCCTGATAACACCTCCTGCACCTATCAGGAAGCGCTGCTGATGCAGACTGCTCAACAGGTCAAGGCTGACCTCGATCCCCTGACACCGGAGGAAGCCGATTTCATGTTTCGCCACGCGGCTGAAATCGCCAGTTATACGGGCCCAATCTCGACTTGGCTTGGCGTTAGCGCGGTGGTAATGGAAAAACACCTCGCCAGCCTGCGAGACGTCCTTCAAGACATCGAGCGCCTGCATCAGGACAATTATCGCCAGCATGGCCACCTGCGATCGCCACCGTTCTTCGCCGAACGCCAACGCTTGCTTGCGCAGCTGAATGCCCACCTGCTCAACTCCACTCGCCTGCGTGGCCAGACGACCTTGGGCGATCACCCCAAGTTGAAAACGGCGCTCGGCATTTCCAGTCGCAGCCTGGTGCACCACTGGGACAAGGCTGGGGCGCCGGGGCAGATACCGGGTTATGCGACTCATGTGAATACGATCAGTCGGGCAGCGAAGTATATGAGCACCGGTGGTTACATCGGCATTGGCATTGGTGGAGTTTCTTCTCTATTGGCCATTCAGGAGGTTTGTGTTGGCGACTCAGGAACTGCTTGCGAGAGGATCAGATTTACTGAAGGGGGAAAATTTGTTGGGTCAACTTTTGGTGGGATAGCGGGAGGGGCGGGCGCTCCTCTGGTTGGTGGTTCTATTTGCCTAGCGCTTGCCGCTACCACGGCCATTGGAGGTGTTGTATGTACTGCGGCTTTGGTCGGGGTTGGCGCGTGGGGAGGGGCCGAGTTTGGCGGTAGGGGGGGAGAATTCGCGGGCGAGAAAATTTTCGAAGTTAAACGGCCATGACCAGTATCGATTCCTGGTCTCCTTGGGTTGCAATCATCGTTACTGGCGGCCCAATCCTGCTGGCCTGTGTAAGCATTGTATTCAATCTTTATCTGAGCCGCCGTCATCTTGATGCCATGATGGAAGCCATGAAAAACAGTCGCTACATGTATATTTGGGGGACGGCGTGGCGGAGGCAAAGCTGGTTTGGAGGCTTCGTACTGATCAATAAAATTGCCGCGATGGTGGTGTGGCCAAAGGCGTATATCCGTTATGGTGAGGTGGCCTATATGGATATCGAAAACTTTCCGCTTCACCTAAAACGTCTTCTAACAGTTTATGTAGTGATCTTGCTTGTTTCTCTATCTTGGATGGCGATTGCAGTCATGCTGTTGAATTGTAGGTGACTCGATGCGCGCCGACTCGCCCCCCGGCATTTCCAGTCGAAGCCTGGTGCACCACTGGGACAAGGCTGGTGCGCCGGGGCAGATACCTGGGTATTCCAACCAGGTGAATGCGGCCAGTCGGGCTTCGCGAGTAACTCGCACATTGGATTAACTGCGAATACAAGTTTGTGAGCCATGTAAATCAAGCGTGGGGGTAAGCCAGTGTTTAAGTATTTATTAAGGATTGCCTTTGATCACATCCCATCCTGATTTTGTGTTCCTTACTTCATGGGTAGTCGTGCTTCTACTCATGTTCCTCAGCGAGGTAATCGTGCTGTTTACAGCCTGTTTTCGACTAGAACAAATGGAAGATCATTTTATTGCTTCGCATCTTGTGAGCATCAATCGAAAAATAGTAGGAAATGGGCCATTGGGGCGAGTCAATAGGGTAAGGCTGATAGGAGCATTAACGGGCCGTTTCACTCTTTTTCAAATGCTGGATCCCTATGCATTCATGGAGGCCGAAATCTTTCCGGAGCACCTGAAAAAATGGGTGAAGATACCGGGATGCATCATGCGGATCGCTCTAGCTGGCGCAGCTTTGCTCACGCTGTGGTTCAGTTTCGAGTGGCTATGTACGACCGTATCCAAACCGGCAAACGACTTGAAAATGCTCTGCATTGCCATATTGATAACGTGTTTTGTCTTGGGTCTGCTGGCTGTGCTCGTACGGGTATACATCAGTTTTTTCAAACTGGATGAGCTTGAGTCTCTTCTGAACAACTCCTACTTCGTTGCCCGCAACCGTCGAGTGATGGGGAGCAGCTTGTATGGCCGCTACTGTCGCTTGTCCCACATTTCGACCATGCTTTTGTTGGACGATGATTTTTTGTCGAAAAGTGATCCATATGCAATGGATGACATCGCTCGCTTTCCCTTATCTCTGCGACGACTAGTCAATATTCCCAATCGGATGCTCGCCTATTCAGTCGTTGGCTTTTGCGTGTTATTCCTCTGCGGAAATCTCTTCGGAATAATTGGCTAGAAGGAACAAAAATAGCCCTAGTCAATTTTTAGTCTCCTGCCGGATGGAGCGGGCTCGCGAAGAGGCCATCCCTCACGACAGAGATCCCCCGCCTGAAACCTCAGTGCATCGCACTCTCAATCGCAGGAAACCCCAGCCGAAACTCCGTCATCGTCCCCGGGGGACATTGTTGCAATCTGCGGATAACGCCAAGGTGATGGGGTCATTACAATTTCGTCATGTGCGTGTGGTACAGCCTCTACCGCTCAGGTCAGGGCGGCGAGCTGCTCGATGGTTTGTGGAAAGCGTTCAACCAGGCGGATCAGTGTCGTGGCTTGGGCATTTGGCGTTGCCCGTCCCTGTTCCCAGTTTTCGAGGGTTCGGGTGTTGGTGCGCAGATACATGGCGAACACCGACCGGGAAAGGTTGAGTTGTTGGCGGATGGCTACCACTTCCTCGGCAGTGATGGGTACCAGTTTTGGCAGCTGAACCTTGTGGGTCCGCAGCGTGATCTTGCCTTGGCGCTCGTCGGCCAAGGCTTCGAGGCCTTCCATCAGCTCGGAAAAAATGTCACGTTTCATTGTGGATTCTCGTGTTGATTTCTCTATCCAGCGTTTGGTCTCCAAGGTAGTACCAAGCGCTTGATTCTGGCTGTAGGACGAAACGGACAATTCGGCGAGAGCTTACGGGGATTGCAGAAGGAGGGCAGGGCAGCAGTAACAAATCCCACAAACGCAAAAACGGCACCCGAAGGTGCCGTTTCTATTTACTACCGAGTACCGCCTAAACGATCAACCCGCCAACCCCGCCTGCTGAACCAGGTTCAGCAACGGCTGTGGATACAACCCAAGGAAGAACGCCAGCGCCGCGATAGCCAGCAGCATCACGCCGCCCGCACGTTGTTCCCAATGCAGTTGCGCATCGTGACGACGCAGGTTCGGTTCCATCAGGTACAGGGTGACCATCACACGCAGGTAGTAGAACACGCCGATGGCGCTGCCCAGTACCAGGGAGCCGACCAGCCACCATTGGTGGGACTCGACGCCGGTGGCGATGATGTAGAACTTGCCAATGAAGCCCGCGGTCAGCGGGATGCCGGCCAGGGACAGCATCATCACGGTCATCACGGCGGTCAGGTACGGACGGCGCCAGAACAGGCCGCGGTATTCGTACAGGGCGTCCGCGTCACGGCCGTTGTACGGCGAGGACATCAGGGTGATTACGCCGAACGCGCCGAGGCTGGTGATCACGTAGGTGACCAGGTACACGCCGATGGCTTCCACGGCCAGACCCTTGCTCGCCACCAGGGCGATCAGCAGGTAACCGAAGTGGGCGATGGACGAGTAACCCAGCAGGCGCTTGAGGTTGCTCTGGGTCAGTGCCAGCAGGTTACCGAACAGGATCGACGCAATGGCGATGATGGTCAGCACGTCGCTCAGCACGCCGCTGCTTGCCGCCGGCGAGATCTGGAACAGACGCACCATCACCGCGAACACCGCGACTTTCGACGCGGTGGCCAGGAACGCGGCCACCGGTGCCGGAGCACCTTCGTAGACGTCCGGGGTCCAGAGGTGGAAGGGCACCAGCGACAGCTTGAACGCCAGGCCGATCAGCATCATGCCCAGGCCCAGTTGCGCCAGCGAGCTTGGCAGGCCGGTGGCCGCCAGGGCCTGGCCGATGCCGTTGAAGCTCAGGCTGCCGGAGTCGGCATACAGCAGGGCCATGCCGAACAACAGGAACGCGGAACCGGCGGCCGACAGCACCATGTACTTGATGCCGGCTTCCAGCGAACGCTTGTTGAAGAAGGCATACGCCACCAGACCGTAGACCGGCACCGACAACAGTTCCAGACCGATGAACAACCCGGCCAGGTGCTGCGCGCTGACCAGGACCAGGCCACCGGCGGCGGCCATCAGGATCAGCAGGTACAGTTCTTCACGGTTGCCCGGGTAACCCGAACCGCCATCGCCGAGGTAGGCGTGGGCGAGGGTGACACAGGCGAGGGTGGCGACCAGGATCAGCGCCATGTACAGGCAGGCGAAGCTATCGATCTGCAGCAGTGGAGTCACAGCCAGGGGCGCGACTTTCAAGGCTGGCAGGATCGACAGCAACGCCAGGTTCAGGCCCGCCACGGAAATCAGGAAGGTCTGCGAGTGGTTGCGGCGCCAGGCAATCGCCAGCATCACCACGATGATCGTGGCGCTGGTGATCAACAACGGCGCAAGCGCGATAAAGTGTTGAGTCGTGAATTCCATAGCGCTCTTACCGGGCCGAAGCGAGTTGAGTGAAGGCGGTACCGAGCCATTGCTGCACGCCATGCATCGTCGCGGCAGAGGTATCGAGGAACGGTTGCGGGTACACGCCGATGTAGATCAGCAGCGCCGCAAGCCCGACCACCATGATCATTTCGCGACCGTCCATGCCATGCAGTACCGCGTCCGATTTGGCCGGGCCGAAGTACGCACGGTGGATCATGATCAGCGAGTAGACCGAACCGAACACCAGGCCCGACGTCGCGATGATGGTGATCCAAGGCGCAGCGGGGAAGGTGCCGAGCAGGATCAGGAACTCACCGACGAAGTTACCGGTACCCGGCAAGCCCAGGGACGCGGCTGCGAAGAACAGGCTGAGGGCCGGCAGGTAAGCGATCTTCGACCACAGGCCACCCATCTCACGCATGTCGCGGGTGTGGGTGCGCTCGTACAGCTGACCGGACAGGATAAAGAGTGCCGCGGCCGACAGACCGTGGGCCAGCATCTGCATCACCGCGCCCTGCAGCGCCAGTTGGCTGCCGGAGTAGATGCCGATCAGGACGAAGCCCATGTGGGAAACGGACGAGAAGGCGATCAGACGCTTGATGTCGGTTTGGGCGAAGGCCAGGAACGCACCGTAGAAGATCCCGATCAGACCGAGGGTCATGGCGATCGGCGCAAACTCGGCCGAAGCATTCGGGAACAGCGGCAGGGCGAAACGCAGCAGACCGTAGGCCGCTGTCTTCAACAAGATACCGGCCAGGTCGACGGAACCCGCGGTCGGCGCCTGGGCGTGGGCGTCAGGCAACCAGGAGTGGAACGGCACCACCGGCAGTTTCACCGCGAAGGCGATGAAGAAGCCGAGCATCAGGATGTACTCGGTGGTGAGCGACATCTTGGTTTTCAACAGGTCGGCGTAGTTGAAGGTAATCACGCCGGTGTCGTTGAAGTTGACCAGAACCAGACCGAGGATCGCCACCAACATGATCAGGCCGGACGCCTGGGTGAAGATGAAGAACTTGGTCGCCGCGTAGATCCGGGTTTTCTTGCCGTCCGAAGAACTGTGACCCCAGAGCGCGATGAGGAAGTACATCGGCACCAGCATCATTTCCCAGAAGAAGAAGAACATGAACAGGTCGAGGGCGAGGAACACGCCGACGACACCGCCCAGGATCCACATCAGGTTCAGGTGGAAGAAGCCAACGTGACGTTGAATCTCTTTCCACGAGCAGAGTACCGAGAGTACGCCCAGCAGACCGGTCAGCATGATCATCAACAGCGACAGGCCGTCGAGGGCCAGGTGCACGCTGATGCCGAAGCGCTCGATCCAGATGTGCTTGAACTCACGCACCCAGGTCGGGTCGGCGCCAGGCGCCGGGGCAAATGAATAGTCACCGTTGGCCCACAGCCAGAGGCCGAGAGCGAGCAACAGGGACATGGTGATCAGCGCAATCCAGCGTGGGAGGGTGGCGCCGAAGCGCTCACCCATCCAGCACAGCAGGCCGCCGATGAAGGGGATCAGGATTAGCCAAGGCAGAATCATGACGGGCTCAATTCCTTTCGCAAGTTCGCAAGGTTCATATTCAGACCGCTACCAGCACGATGGCGCCGATGACCAGCACGGAGCCGGCTGCCATCGATGCCGCGTACCAACGCAGTTGACCGGTTTCGGTACGGCTCAGGGCTGTGTGACCGCCTTTGGCCATACGCGGGATCAGACCGATGGTCTGGTCGAGCGGGTCTTTGCGCAGTACGTGGCTGATCGCAAGGTATGGCTTGACGAACAGTTTGTCGTAGATCCAGTCGAAGCCCCAGGCAGCGAACCACCAGGCCGAAAGGAAGCGGCCGATGCCGCTGTTGGCGATTGCCGTGACGAAACGCCGCTTGCCGAGGAACAGCAGCGCGGCCAGCAGGATACCGGCCAGGGCAATGGCGCCCGAAGCGATTTCCAGGCTGTGCTTGGCGTCGCCACCGGCATGGCCGACGCTTTGCGGCAGCACGCCGTGCAGTGGCGGAACGATCATCGCGCCGATGGCGGTGGACAATACGATCAGCACCGACAGAGGCAGCCAGTGAGCGATGCCGTGACCGGCGTGTGCTTCGGTCTTCGCTTCACCGTGGAACGCGATGAAGATCAGGCGGAAGGTGTACAGCGAGGTCATGAACGCACCGACCAGACCTGCGTACAGCAGCCCCTGGTTGCCGCTGGCGAACGCTTCCCAGAGGATTTCGTCCTTGGAGTAGAAGCCCGCGGTCACCAGTGGCAAGGCCGCGAGGGCCGCGCCGCCGACGATGAAGCTGGCGTAGGCCAATGGCAGTTTCTTCCACAGGCCGCCCATCTTGAAGATGTTCTGCTCGTGGTGGCAGGCCACGATCACCGCACCGGAGGCAAGGAACAGCAGCGCCTTGAAGAAGGCGTGGGTCATCAGGTGGAAGATCGCACCATCCCATGCACCAACGCCCAAGGCCAGGAACATGTAGCCGATCTGGCTCATGGTCGAGTAGGCGAGGATACGTTTGATGTCGGTCTGCACCAGGGCTGCGAAACCGGCGAGGACCAGGGTCACGCCACCGACGATGCCTACCAGATGCAGGATCTCCGGCGCCAGGGTGAACAGGCCGTGGGTACGGGCGATCAGGTAGACACCAGCGGTCACCATGGTCGCGGCGTGGATCAGTGCCGAAACCGGGGTAGGACCGGCCATCGCATCCGCCAGCCAGGTTTGCAGCGGCAGTTGCGCGGATTTACCCACGGCGCCGCCCAGCAGCATCAGGGTGGCCATGACCATCCAGAAGTCGCCGGCCTGGAATTTCTGCGGTGCCAGCACCAGCAGTTCCTGGATGTTCAGCGTGCCCAGTTGGGCGAACAGGATGAACAGGCCGATGGCCATGAACACGTCGCCGATCCGGGTGACGATGAAGGCTTTGAGTGCGGCGTTACCGTTGTTGCGGTTGCTGTAGTAGAAACCGATCAACAGGTACGAGCACAGGCCCACGCCTTCCCAGCCGAAGTACAGGAACAACAGATTATCGCCCAGCACCAGGAACAGCATGCTGGCGATAAACAGGTTGGTGTAGGCGAAGAAGCGCGAGTAACCGGCTTCACCGCGCATGTACCAGGACGCGAACAGGTGGATCAGGAAGCCGACGCCGACCACCACGCCGAGCATGGTCAGGGACAGGCCATCCAGGTACAGCGCGAAGTTCGGCGTAAAGCCTTCCACCGCCATCCACTGCCACAACACCTGGGTGTAGTGACCGCCTTCAGGCGGGGCGACGTTGAACTGCCAGATCACATAGGCAGTGACGATGGCAGACAGGCCAATGGAACCGACGCCGATCAGCGCCGCAAGGTTTTCCGAGATGCGTCCACGGGAGAACGACAGCAGCAGGAAACCTATGAGAGGGAATACGAAAGTCAGATAGAGAAGATTCATCCGCGCATCTCGCTGGCAGCGTCGATATCGAGAGTGTGGAAGCGGCGATACAGCTGCAACAGAATCGCCAGGCCGATACTGGCCTCGGCGGCTGCCAGGCTGATCACCAGGATGAACATGATCTGTCCATCCGGCTGACCCCAGCGGCTACCGGCAACGATGAACGCCAAAGCGGAGGCATTCATCATGATCTCCAGGCTCATCAGCACGAAAAGAATGTTGCGCCGGACCATCAGGCCGACCAGACCGAGGCAGAACAGGATGCCGGCGACCGCCAGACCATGCTCCAGAGGGATAGCAGGCATCGTCATTGCTCCTTGGCTTCGTTGCGGCCCAGGTGGAACGCCGTGACGGCTGCGGCAAGCAGCAGCATCGAGGCGAGTTCGACCACCAGCAGATAAGGACCGAACAGGCTGATGCCCACGGCCTTGGCGTCTACGGTGGTGTGGCCGATGGCCTGGCCGCTGGCGTCGCTGAACAGCACGTACAGCAGTTCAACCAGCAGCAGGGTGCCGAGGGCGACCGGGCCGAGCCAGATACCGGGCTTGAGCCAGACGCGCTCCTGCTGAACCGAGGCGGGCCCCAGGTTCAGCATCATCACCACGAACACGAACAGCACCATGATGGCGCCAGCGTAGGCGATCACTTCCAGCACACCGGCAAACGGTGCGCCGAGGGCGAAAAACGTCATCGCCACGGCAATCAGCGAAATGATCAGGTAGAGCAGGGCGTGCACGGGGTTGGTGTTGGTGATCACGCGAAGCGTGGACACCACAGCGATACCCGATGCGAAATAGAAAGCGAATTCCATCTTTCTTCCTTAAGGCAGCAAGCTCTTCACGTTGATCGGCTGGGCTTCATTCTGCGCGGAGCCTTTTGGCTTACCGGCAATCGCCATACCTGCAACACGATAGAAGTTGTAATCAGGGTTTTTGCCGGGGCCGGAGATCAGCAGATCTTCTTTCTCGTACACCAGGTCCTGACGTTTGAACTCGGCCATCTCGAAATCCGGTGTCAGCTGGATCGCGGTGGTCGGGCAGGCTTCCTCGCAGAGGCCGCAGAAAATGCAGCGCGAGAAGTTGATACGGAAAAACTCCGGGTACCAGCGCCCGTCATCGGTTTCAGCTTTCTGCAGCGAGATGCAGCCGACCGGGCACGCCACGGCGCACAGGTTGCAGGCTACACAACGCTCTTCGCCGTCGGGGTCGCGGGTCAGCACGATGCGGCCACGGAAGCGCGGCGGCAGGTACACGGCTTCTTCCGGGTACTGCAGCGTGTCGCGCTTGCGGAAGGCATGGCCGAAGATCATCACCAGGCTGCGAAGCTGGGTGAAGAAGCCATGCACGATGTCAAAAATGTACTTCATGATTCTCTATCCTCACTGAGCCGCGACGGCGGGCGTGTTGAGCAACACGATCGCAGCGGTCACCAGCATGTTGACGAGGGTCAGCGGCAGGCAGAACTTCCAGCTGAAGTCCATCACTTGGTCATACCGTGGGCGCGGGATCGAGGCGCGCAGCAGGATGAAGAACATGATGAAGAACGCGGTTTTCAGCGCAAACCAGATGAACGGGATC
Organism: Pseudomonas silesiensis; assembly: GCF_001661075.1. Lineage (NCBI taxonomy): Bacteria > Pseudomonadati > Pseudomonadota > Gammaproteobacteria > Pseudomonadales > Pseudomonadaceae > Pseudomonas > Pseudomonas silesiensis. The sequence goes on along the minus strand of NZ_CP014870.1, from coordinate 4,448,858 downwards.
TGCGGCAGAATGCCGAACGGGCCGTGCCAGCCACCGAAGAACAAGGTTACCAGCAGCGCCGAAATCAGCACGATGCCGATGTACTCGCCGACGAAGAACATGCCCCATTTCATGCCGGCGTATTCAATGTGGTAACCGTCGGCCAGTTCCTGTTCCGCTTCCGGCTGGTCGAACGGGTGACGGTGAGTCACGGCGACGCCGGCGATGAAGAAGGTCAGGAAACCGAAGATCTGCGGAATCACGAACCACATGTTCTGCGCCTGGTATTCAACGATGTCGCGCATGTTGAACGAGCCGACCTGGATCACGATGCCCATCAGCGACAGGCCCATGAACACTTCGTACGACACGGTCTGTGCCGAGGCCCGCAAGCTGCCCAGCAGGGCGAACTTGTTGTTGCTCGACCAGCCGGCGAACAGCACCGCGTAGACCGACAGACCGGCCATGGCGAAGAAGAACAGGATGCCGATGTTGATATCCGCCACGCCCCAGGTCGGGGTGATCGGGATGATCGCGAAAGCAATCAGCAAGGCGCTCATGGCCACGACCGGTGCCAGGGTGAAGATCACCTTGTCGGCGAACGGTGGCGTCCAGTCTTCCTTGAAGAACATCTTGATCATGTCGGCGGCGATCTGGAACGCGCCGAACGGACCGACGCGGTTCGGACCGTAACGGTCCTGCCAGAGGGCGAGCAGACGACGCTCGACCCAGCTCAGCAGGGCGCCGCACACCACCACGGCGAGCAGGATCACGATGGCCTTGAGGACCGAGATGATCACGTCGATCACTTCAGGCGTGAACCAGGTCATTGAGCTGCCTCCTGCAGACCGTCAACGGATTTGCCAAAGATCGCTGGCGGAATGCCGGCGATACCAGCCGGCAATGCGACCAGACCGGCACCCAGCTCTTCGTTGATGCGCAGCGGCAGACGCAGGGTCTGGCCAGCAACGCTCAGGCTGAGCAGGGCGCCGTCATTGACACCCAGGCGGTCGGCTTCGGATTTGGCCAACGCGACGTAAGCGGCCGGAATGCGTTCCTGAACCGGCGCGGCTTTGGAAGAGTTCTCTTCGCTGCCGAACAGGTGGAAGAACGGCACGACCTGCCAGGTGCCTGGAGCCGGGTTGAACGCGCGCGGAACACTGGCGAACCAGTTCAGCGAATCACCGGTGCTTTCGATCAGGCGGGTGCCCGGGTCGCCAGCGCGGATGTGACCACCGACTTCGTCCTGGAACTTGTTCCAGGCCTGCGGCGAGTTCCAGCCCGGCGACCAGGCGAACGGCACTTGCTGACGGGGTTCGACCGAGCCCGAGTAACCTTCCATCGAGAACGAAAACGCGGTGTCTTTGTCCTGGGAGGTACGTGGTTCATGCACGCTGATGTCGGCGCGCATGGCGGTCCGGCCGCTGTAACGCAGCGGTTCGCGGGCCAGTTTCAGGCCTTTGATGCGGAACGCGGCGGACGGTGCGGCATCGACGATGCGGTTCAGTTGCGGCGTGCTTGCAGCCACGGCAGCGGTGACGTGGTCCAGCTGGGTCCAGTCGATCGGCTGGTTCAACAGGGTGGCGCGCAGGGCATGCAGCCAGCGCCAGCCTTCGTGAACCAGGATGCTCGCATCGAGGTAAGTCGGGTCGAAGACCTGGAAGAAGCGCTGGGCGCGGCCTTCCTGGCTGACCAGCGTACCGTCGCCTTCAGCGAAGCTGGCGGCTGGCAGGACCAGGTGCGCGCGATCGCTGGTGGCGGTTTTCTGATGGTCGGCCACGATCAGCACTTTCGCGGCGGTCAGGGCAGCATCGACCTTCGCTTTATCAGTGCGGGTGTACAGATCGTTTTCCAGCACGACGATGGCGTCGGCTTTACCGTCGATCACCGCTTGCAGCGCGGCATCGACCGAGTCGCCACCGAGCATGGCCAGGCCGAGGCTGTTGGCCTCTGGAACGATCAGGCTGATGGAACCGTTCTTCTCGCGCAGCTTCAGGGCCTTGGCGATGTTCGCCGCGGCTTCGATCAGCGCCTTGGAACCCAACGAGGTACCGGCAATGATCAGCGGACGCTTGGCGGCGAGTAGGGCGTCGGCAATGCGCTTGGCCAGCTCCAGGGCTTCAGCGTCCAGGCCTTCGACGGCCGGTGCGCTGGCGTCGAGGGCGTGAGCCACGGCGAAACCGATGCGGGCCAGATCGTCTGGGGCGGCGTGAACGCATTCTTCAGCGATGTCGTCGAGCTTGGTTTCAGCCAGGCTGGCGATGAACAGCGGATTCAGCGCGTCCTGGCCGATGTTCTTCACCGCGGCGTCGAGCCACGGCTGAACGCGCATGGCGTCGGCCATGTCTTCGGCCTTGCCCTTGACCGATTGACGCAGGGACAGCGCCATACGGGCGGCGGTCTGGGTCAGGTCTTCGCCAAGGACGAAGACCGCGTCGTGGTCTTCGATGTCGCGCATGTTCGGGATCGGCAGCGGGCTGTCTTTCAGAACTTGCATCACCAGACGGATGCGTTCCAGTTCGGACGCTTCGATACCGGAGTAGAAGTGCTCGGCGCCGACCAGTTCGCGCAACGCGTAGTTGCTTTCGAGGCTGGCGCGGGGCGAACCGATACCGACGATATTGCGACCGCGCAACAGGTCGGCGGCTTTATCCAGCGCTTCGTCGAGGGTCAGCTTGGCGCCGTTGGCCAGCAGCGGCTGGCGTGGGCGATCCTTGCGGTTGACGTAGCCATAGCCGAAACGGCCACGGTCGCACAGGAAGTACTGGTTCACCGAACCGTTGAAACGGTTCTCGATGCGACGCAGTTCACCGTAACGCTCGCCCGGGGAGATGTTGCAACCGCTGGAGCAGCCATGGCAGATGCTCGGCGAGAACTGCATGTCCCACTTGCGGTTGTAGCGCTCGGAGTGAGTCTTGTCGGTGAACACACCGGTCGGGCAGACCTCGGTGAGGTTGCCGGAGAACTCGCTTTCGAGGGTGCCGTCTTCAACGCGACCGAAGTACACGTTGTCGTGGGCGCCGAACACACCGAGGTCGGTGCCGCCAGCGTAATCCTTATAGAAGCGCACGCAGCGGTAGCAAGCGATGCAGCGGTTCATCTCGTGACCGATGAACGGGCCGAGATCCTGGTTCTGGTGGGTGCGCTTGGTGAAGCGGTAACGGCGCTCGTTGTGGCCGGTCATCACCGTCATGTCTTGCAGGTGACAGTGACCGCCTTCCTCACAGACCGGGCAGTCGTGAGGGTGGTTGGTCATCAGCCATTCGACGACGCTGGCGCGAAACACTTTCGCTTCTTCGTCGTCGATGGAGATCCAGCTGCCGTCGGTGGCGGGGGTCATGCAGGACATGACGATCCGACCACGCTTGTCGTTCTCGTCGGTGTACTGCTTGACCGCGCACTGGCGGCAAGCGCCAATGCTGCCCAGGGCTGGGTGCCAGCAGAAATAAGGGATATCGAGGCCTAGCGACAGACATGCCTGTAACAGGTTGTCTGCCCCGTCGACTTCGAGCTCTTTGCCGTCTACGTGGATAGTGGCCATGGTTCAAAGTTCTTCGTTGGCCCGGTGTCAGCGGGCGTGGCTAATGGAATCTTGTTATCCGCGCGAATCAACACAGCCGTTAAAGGCGTCATCGCACGAAAAGCGAAGGGCACGGACCCTTCGCCTTTTTTAAAGCGTTAAGCGCCGACTACGATCGGCCTGGCCAGAGGCGGGACGACGGCGCTGGTGGGCGCGATGCCGGCTTCGAACTCATGGCGGAAGTATTTGATTGCGCTGCCCAACGGCTCCACGGCGCCCGGTGCGTGAGCACAGAAGGTCTTGCCCGGGCCGAGGAAACCGACCAGACCCAGCAGGGTCTCGATGTCGCCGGCTTGCCCTTCACCATTCTCGATCGCGCGCAGCAGCTTGACGCTCCACGGCAGACCGTCACGGCACGGGGTGCAGAAGCCGCACGACTCACGGGAGAAGAACTCTTCCATGTTGCGCAGCAGGGACACCATGTTGACGCTGTCGTCCACCGCCATGGCCAGGCCGGTACCCATCCGGGTGCCCACCTTGGCGATGCCGCCGGCGTACATTTGTGCGTCCAGGTGTTCCGGCAACAGGAAACCGGTACCGGCGCCGCCTGGCTGCCAGCACTTGAGCTTGTAACCGTCGCGCATGCCGCCGGCGTAGTCTTCGAACAGCTCGCGACCGGTAACGCCGAACGGCAGTTCCCACAGACCGGGGTTCTTGACCTTGCCGGAGAAGCCCATGAGCTTGGTGCCCATGTCTTCACTGCCTTCGCGGGCCAACGATTTGTACCAGTCCACGCCGTCGGCAATGATCGCCGGCACGTTGCACAGGGTCTCGACGTTGTTCACGCAAGTCGGCTTGCCCCACACGCCAACGGCGGCGGGGAAGGGCGGCTTGGAGCGCGGGTTGGCGCGACGGCCTTCCAGGGAGTTGATCAGTGCGGTTTCTTCACCGCAGATATAACGCCCGGCACCGGTGTGGACGAACAGCTCGAAATCAAAACCCGAACCCAGGATGTTCTTGCCCAAAAGGCCAGCTGCCTTGGCTTCTTCCACGGCACGGTTCAGGTGCTTGGCGGCGGTGGTGTATTCGCCACGCAGGAAGATATAGCCACGGTAGGTTTTCAGCGCGCGAGCACTGATCAGCATGCCTTCGATCAGCAGATGGGGCAGTTGCTCCATCAGCATGCGGTCTTTCCAGGTGTTCGGCTCCATTTCATCCGCGTTGCACAGCAGGTAGCGGATGTTGATGGATTCGTCCTTGGGCATCAGGCCCCACTTCACGCCCGTGGGGAAGCCTGCACCGCCGCGGCCTTTGAGGCCGGCGTCTTTGACAGTCTGGACGATGTCGTCCTGGGCCATGTCGGCGAAGGCCTTGCGCGCAGCGGCATAACCGTTCTTGGCCTGGTACTCGTCGAGCCACACGGCTTCGCCGTCGTCACGCAGACGCCAGGTGAGCGGGTGACTCTCGGCTGACCGCTTGATGCGGTTGGCAGGTCCGAAGGAAGTCAGGGTCATACGTAGCCCTCGAGCAATTTGGCAACGCCGGCAGGCTGCACATCACCGAAAGTGTCGTCGTCGATCATCAACGCCGGCGCCTTGTCGCAGTTGCCGAGGCAGCAGACCGGCAGCAGGGTGAAACGACCGTCGGCGGTGGTCTGACCCAGGCCGATCCCCAGATTGCTCTGGATTTCGCTGACCACGGACTCGTGGCCGCCGATGTAGCAGACCATGCTGTCGCAGACGCGGATGATGTGGCGACCGACCGGTTGACGGAAGATCTGACTATAGAAGGTCGCGACGCCTTCGACGTCGCTCGCCGGAATGCCGAGGATCTCGCCGATGGCGTACAGCGCGCCGTCAGGCACCCAGCCACGTTCCTTCTGGACGATCTTCAGGGCTTCGATCGACGCCGCGCGCGGGTCTTCGTAGTGATGCAGCTCGTGCTCGATGGCCGAGCGCTCGGTTTCGCTCAGGGCGAAACGGTCTGTCTGGATAAGCGTGCTGTTCATGCTTAGCGGTCCACGTCGGCCATAACGAAATCGATACTACCCAGGTACGCAATCAAGTCCGCGACCATGCTGCCTTTGATCACCGAAGGGATCTGCTGCAGGTGCGGGAAGCTTGGAGTACGAATCCGGGTGCGGTAGCTCATGGTGCCGCCATCGCTCGTCAGGTAATAACTGTTGATGCCCTTGGTCGCTTCGATCATCTGGAAGGATTCGTTGGCCGGCATCACCGGGCCCCACGAAACTTGCAGGAAGTGCGTGATCAGGGTCTCGATGTGCTGCAGGGTGCGCTCTTTCGGCGGCGGCGTGGTCAGCGGGTGATCCGCCTTGTACGGGCCTTCCGGCATGTTGCGCATGCACTGCTCGATGATCTTGATGCTCTGGCGCATTTCTTCGACGCGCACGATGCAACGGTCGTAGGCATCGCCATTGACGGCCAGCGGCACTTCGAATTCGAAGTTCTCGTAGCCGGAGTACGGGCGCGCTTTACGCAGGTCGAAGTCGCAACCGGTCGAACGCAGGCCTGCACCGGTGACGCCCCATTCGAAGGCTTCCTTGGTGTTGTAGGCAGCGACGCCGATGGTCCGGCCTTTGAGGATGCTGTTGTCCAGGGCGGCTTTCTGGTATTCGTCCAGACGCTTTGGCATCCACTCGACGAAGTCTTTCACCAGTTTTTCCCAGCCCCGCGGCAGGTCGTGGGCGACGCCACCGATGCGGTACCAGGCCGGGTGCAGACGGAAACCGGTGATGGCTTCGATCACCGTGTACGCCTTCTGACGGTCGGTGAACGTGAAGAACACCGGGGTCATGGCGCCAACGTCCTGGATGTAGGTCCCCAGGAACAGCAGATGGCTGGTGATCCGGAAGAACTCGGCCATCATGATGCGGATGACGTCGACCTTCTCGGGCACCTTGATGCCGGCCAGCTTCTCGACCGAGAGCACGTACGGCAGGTTGTTCATCACGCCGCCGAGGTAGTCGATACGGTCGGTGTACGGAATGAAACTGTGCCAGGACTGACGCTCGGCCATCTTCTCGGCACCACGGTGGTGGTAACCGACGTCCGGCACGCAGTCGACGATCTCTTCGCCGTCCAGCTGCAGGATGATGCGGAACGCACCGTGGGCCGAAGGGTGGTTCGGGCCGAGGTTGAGGAACATGTAGTCCTCGTTCGCCCCGGAACGCTTCATGCCCCAGTCTTCAGGCTTGAAGCGCGCGGCTTCTTCCTCGAGCTGTTGCTTGGCCAGGGTCAGGCTGAACGGATCGAACTCGGTGGCACGGGCCGGGAAGTCCTTGCGCAGCGGGTGACCTTCCCAGGTCGGCGGCATCATGATGCGGGTCAGGTGCGGGTGACCTTTGAAGTCGATGCCGTACATGTCCCAGACTTCGCGCTCGTACCAGTTGGCGTTCGGCCAGATATGGGTAACGGTCGGTACGCTGAGGTCGCTCTCGGACAAGGCGACCTTGATCATTACGTCACTATTACGCTCGATCGACATCAAGTGATAGAACACAGTGAAGTCGGCGCCGCTTGGCAGCCCTTGACGCTTGGTGCGCAGACGCTCGTCCACGCCGTGCAGGTCATAGAGCATGACGTACGGCTTGGGCAGGTTGCGCAGGAACGTCAGGACTTCGACGAGTCTGGCCCGGGCAACCCAAAGCACCGGCATGCCGGTGCGGGTAGGCTGGGCGGAAAACGCCTCGGGGCCAAAACGGTTGTTCAGTTCGACGACCACATCCTGGTCGTCTGCCTTATAAGGCGGGATGTACAGAGCACTGCCTGTAGTCATGGTTATTTATCGCTTTCGGTCAACGTAAAGAATGAAGCCAGGTTCTCGTTCTATAAAAGAAGCAGATCTGGATCAGACTTCGTCGGGGCTGCGCAGGTTGGTGACTGCGATTCGCTGTTCGCGGCGCTGTTCCTTCTGCGAAGGCATCTCGGCGCGGTATACGCCTTGATCGCCGACGACCCAGGAAAGCGGACGACGCTCCTGTCCAATCGACTCCTGCAACAGCATCAAGCCTTGCAGGAAAGCCTCGGGGCGGGGCGGGCAGCCAGGCACGTAGACGTCCACGGGCAGGAACTTGTCCACCCCTTGAACGACGGAGTAGATGTCGTACATGCCACCGGAGTTGGCGCACGAACCCATGGAGATGACCCATTTAGGTTCGAGCATTTGCTCGTAGAGACGCTGAATGATCGGCGCCATCTTGATGAAGCAGGTACCGGCGATAACCATGAAATCCGCCTGGCGCGGCGATGCCCGGATAACCTCGGCGCCAAAGCGCGCGATGTCGTGGGGCGCCGTGAAGGCGGTGGTCATTTCCACGTAGCAGCACGAAAGACCGAAGTTGTACGGCCACAGGGAGTTCTTGCGCCCCCAGTTGATCGTGCCGTTAAGCACGTCTTCGAGCTTGCCCATGAAGATGTTTTTGTGGACTTGATCTTCTAACGGATCGGAAACGGTTTCCCGCTGGCCGATCGGATACTGCTCGTTAGGAGCATCGGGGTCGATCCTGGTGAGATTGTATTGCATTGCCAAAGCCTCATTGTTTCAGCTTCGCCTGCCGCTTGCGACGAGCTTCCGGAGCCCAGTCAAGGGCGCCCACTCGGAACAGGTAGACAAGACCTGCCAACAGAATTGCTATGAAAACGAGAGCTTCGACGAATCCGGTCCAGCCGCTTTCGCGGACGGACACAGACCAGGCAAAGAGAAAAAGGGCTTCGATATCGAAGATCACGAAGAGCATCGCGACCAGATAGAATTTGGCTGAGAGCCGCAAGCGGGCGCCACCTGTAGGTAGCATGCCCGACTCGAACGGTTCGTTTTTGCTGCGGCCCCAGGCTTTTGACCCGAGGAGGCTGGAGACGCCGAGCATGAAGGCGCACAGGCCGACAACGCCCAGAAGGAAAATGGCAAAGCCCCAGTTGTGGGCCATGAGTCCTGTCGCTTCGGGCATGCTGGAAATCCTTAACAGAGAGCAAAGGTCTCTGAGCTTGAAAAAGAAACAACGCAGTGACGATATGTCGCAGCAATCGATCCCGCTGATTTTATGGCTAAACACGGTGCAAGTAAAATTCAGATAGCGAAATTATTGGGTGGAAAAAGGACATTGCGGACGTCCGTTACCCTGTAACCCATGCGTGGCGGGCATTAGGCGGTTTTTCGTTAAATATGTTTTGTAAGGAATGTAACGAACATTTTTCGAGCTAAATGATAATCAATATTGTTTGCGGCGGTTTTTAAACTGTTTGGCGGACGAGTGAGTGGGAAGTTGTCTTATATGCGGCTTACTGCAAGTAGCGGGCAGGGCTGTTTTACCTTGATTTTCCGCGGAAGAAACTGCTCTGGATCAATGTGTTTCCCACCGTGATCGTGCTGCGACGCAAACCTCTGATGGTACTGGCTCGTCGGATTGCCGCACCGCAGCGAAGAGGTCCGAAAGCCCTGCACTGAATGGACGGTCATTGGCTGTGGTTGGCGCGGCATGTGGTGGTTTCCAGGAAGGTTCCTACAGGCCATTCATCTGCAGGCGAAGGGCTTTTCTGAATGTTGCTAAAAGTCGGATGTGTGGCTTGATCGTGCCCTGTCGCCAGGTAATCTCGGTGGCTGGACGGTTTTGTCACAGGTTGTTGGCCTGGATGCGTCATGAGCCGCTTGGCCAATGACTGGCGTGATGGTCGTACCTGAATTCAGTAACCATGTCGCTCTCGGTTCCTGTCACTGCCTATTGAAATCGACCGGTAATTTTCAAGGAGTGTGAGCCGAGCGAGTCATTTGTCGTTCAGCTCCAGCAATGTCAAGGAACCTCTATGCGACCGCAATATGATCCAGCCCGGGTAGAAAGTACGGCGCAGGCCAAATGGCTTGAAGATGATGTATTCAGGGCGGTCGAAGATGAAGCCCGACCCAAGTTTTATGCCTGCTCGATGCTCCCTTACCCCTCGGGAAAGTTACATATGGGGCACGTGCGTAACTATACGATCAACGACATGTTGGCCCGTCATATGCGCATGAAAGGATTCAACGTGCTAATGCCGATGGGCTGGGACGCTTTCGGCTTGCCGGCAGAGAATGCGGCCATGCAGTCGGGTGTTTCTCCCGCCGAGTGGACACGGCTGAACATTGCGGACATGAAGGCGCAAATGCAGCCGCTGGGACTGGCCTTCGACTGGTCGCGCGAGATCGCCACCTGCGACCCGCAGTATTACAAATGGAGTCAGTGGTTCTTCTTGAAGTTGCTGGAAAAGGGTGTGGCCTACAAGAAAACCCAGACAGTCAATTGGGATCCTGTCGACCAGACGGTGCTGGCCAATGAGCAGGTGATCGACGGTCGAGGCTGGCGCTCGGGGGCGTTGGTCGAGCAGCGGGAAATTCCCGGGTACTACCTGCGTATCACGCAATATGCCGAAGAGTTGCTGTCAGCCATCGACACACTGGATGGCTGGCCCGACAGGGTGCGCACCATGCAGCGCAACTGGATCGGCAAGGCCAGCGGTGTTCGTCTGGCATTTGCCCACCGGATCCGGGATGCGTCCGGGCAACTGATCGATGCCGGCATGCTGTGGGTGTTCACAACCCGCGTGGATACGCTCATGGGGGTGACCTTCTGTGCCATTTCTCCCGAACATGCGCTTTCCAGGCGAGCCCTGGAGCTTGATCCGGGTCTTGAGCCGCAGGTGAAGGCATGTCGCCAGGCGGCAGAGGCCGGTCCGGCCACCAGCGCCCAGGTCAAGATTGGCGTTCCCAGCGGTTTGCACGTCGAGCACCCGTTGACCGGTGAGCCTGTCGCCCTGTGGATAACCAACTATGTACTCAGCGAATATGGGGAAGGCGCCTTGATGGCCGTGCCTGCCCACGATGAGCGTGACTTCGACTTTGCCAATCAATACGGGTTGCCTGTTCGTCAGGTCATTGCTTGCGACGATCAGGTCTATGACTTTCAGGACTGGTCGGACAGTCATGCCGGTCGGGATGGCCATCTCATCAACTCCGGCGCCTACGACGGGCTGACGGTCGCACAGGCCACCCAGGCCATCGTCGCGGCGTTGGTTGAGCGTGGGATGGGTGAGGAAGCCACCACCTGGCGCCTGCGCGACTGGGGGATTTCACGGCAACGTTACTGGGGGACCCCAATCCCCATCATCCGTTGTGAACACTGTGGCGACGTCCCAGTCCCTTATTCGGATCTGCCTGTGGTGTTACCGACCGATTGCATTCCCGACGGAAGCGCAAATCCGTTGCTGGCGCATGCCGGGTTTCGCCAGGTGGCTTGCCCTCGCTGCGCGGCTCCGGCGCTACGGGAAACGGATACCCTGGATACCTTCGTCGACTCAAGCTGGTATTTCATGCGCTATTGCGATCCCGACAGTGATACAGCGATGGTCGGGCCCGGCAGCCGATACTGGATGGCCATCGATCAATACATCGGCGGTATCGAGCATGCGGTGCTGCATTTGCTGTACGCCAGGTTCTGGACCCGGGCGATGCGCGATGAAGGGCTGGTGGCGTTCAGCGAACCGTTCAAGAACCTGTTCACCCAAGGCATGTTGTTGCGTGAAAGTTATTACCGCGCAGCGGACGATGGCAGCCGGCAATGGTTTTATCCCGCGCAAGTGACGGTCCAGTACGATGAAAAAGGTCGCCCGGTAAAGTCTACGGCGCTTGAGGACGGTTTGCCCGTCATCATTGGCGGCGTGGAAAAAATGTCGAAGTCGAAGAACAACGTTGTCGAGCCGAAGGACATCATCGACAGGTTTGGCGCCGACACTGCCCGTTTGTTTACCATTTTCGCGGGCCCTCCCGACCAGGACACGATCTGGAGCGACAGCGGGGTTGAGGGGGCTTATCGCTTCCTGCGCCGGCTATGGACGTTTGCCTGTGACAGCCAGGCCCGGGACGGCAGGGATGATGGGGTTGAGGACGTTGCCGAATCCAGACGCGTACGCTTTGAGATGCATCGGTTGCTGCAGCAGGTCAACAGCGATTACGAACGGATGCAATACAACACGGTAGTGTCGGGTGCGATGAAGATGCTCAAGGTGCTGGAGGGGGGCAGGGCTGCCGGCCTCCAGGTGACCCGCGAGGGGATGGCGATCCTGTTGCAGGTCCTGAATCCCGTGACGCCGCACATCACCCAGGTACTCTGGGCGGAACTGGGTTTCCCGGGCGACATTTATGACAGTTCATGGCCTGTGCCGGATAACGAAGCCTTGAAGCAGGACGAAGTGAAAATGATGGTGCAAGTGAACGGCAAATTGCGTGGGGAAATCCTGATCCAGGCTGATGCCGATCACGATGCAATACGGATCCGGGCATTGGCTGATCCGGTGTTGCGCAGCCATCTGGAGGGCGCGAGCAGGATGATCGTGGTGCCTAACCGACTGGTTAACTTCGTTATCTGATTCTCGATCGCTTACTCCTGTAGGAGCGAGCGGTGCGACGATTCGACTTGCCCGCGAACCAGGCACCGCGGTGTATCTGTAATGCCGCGTTACCGTTCTTCGCCGGCAAGCCTGGCTCCTACAGGCGAACCAGGCACCGCGGTGTATCTGTAATACCGCGTTACCGTTCTTCGCCGGCAAGCCTGGCTCCTACAGGGGGGGGTGAATTGCGATCAAAAAAAACGCCCCGAACCAGTCGGGGCGTCAGATGGGCGGCGTTGCGGTTAGCTTTCTATTCGATCCGCAACGGCCGTTCGTTCAAGTGCGGCCAATCAGTGAAACTGTTCTTCTTCAGTCGAACCGGTCAGCGCGGTGACCGAAGACGAACCACCCTGGATCACGGTGGTCATGTCGTCGAAGTAGCCGGTGCCCACTTCCTGTTGGTGAGCCACGAAGGTGTAACCCTTGGCAGCGTCGGCGAACTCTTGTTCTTGCAGCTTCACGTAGGCAGTCATGTCGTTGCGGGCGTAGTCGTGCGCCAGGTTGAACATGCTGTGCCACATGTTGTGAATGCCGGCCAGGGTGATGAACTGGTGCTTGTAACCCATGGCGGACAATTCGCGCTGGAACTTGGCGATGGTCGCGTCGTCCAGGTTTTTCTTCCAGTTGAAGGAAGGCGAGCAGTTGTACGACAGCAGTTGGTCCGGGTATTCCTTTTTGATCGCTTCGGCGAAGCGACGAGCTTCGTCCAGGTCCGGCTTGGCGGTTTCGCACCAGATCAGGTCGGCGTACGGCGCGTAGGCCAGGCCGCGAGCGATGGCCTGGTCGAGACCGGCGCGCACTTTGTAGAAGCCTTCCTGGGTACGTTCGCCAGTCACGAATGGCTGGTCGTATGGGTCGCAATCGGAAGTCAGCAGGTCCGCCGCGTTGGCGTCGGTGCGGGCCAGGATGATGGTCGGCGTGCCGGCCACGTCAGCTGCCAGACGAGCAGCGGTCAGCTTCTGTACGGCTTCCTGGGTAGGCACCAGTACCTTGCCGCCCATGTGGCCGCATTTTTTCACGGATGCCAGCTGGTCTTCGAAGTGAACGCCGGCGGCGCCTGCTTCGATCATGCTTTTCATCAGCTCGTAGGCGTTCAGTACGCCGCCGAAACCGGCTTCGGCGTCAGCCACGATCGGCGCGAAGTAGTCGATGTAACCTTCGTCGCCCGGGCCTTTGCCGGCTTTCCACTGGATCTGGTCAGCACGACGGAACGAGTTGTTGATGCGCTTGACCACGGTTGGAACCGAGTCCACCGGGTACAGCGACTGGTCCGGGTACATCGATTCGGCGGAGTTGTTGTCCGCAGCCACTTGCCAGCCCGACAGGTAGATCGCCTGGATACCGGCCTTGACTTGTTGTACCGCCTGGCCGCCAGTCAGGGCGCCCATGCAGTTGACGAAATCTTTCTCGGGGCGGAAGGACGGCTTGGCACCCTGGGTCACCAGGTTCCACAGCTTCTCGGCGCCGAGTTTTGCAAAGGTGTGCTCAGGTTGAACCGAGCCACGCAGGCGGACGACGTCAGCAGCGGAGTAAGCGCGTGTCACGCCTTTCCAGCGTGGGTTTTCAGCCCAGTCTTTTTCGAGGGCTGCAATTTGCTGTTCGCGTGTCAGTGCCATGGAGATAAACCTCGTCGCGTCTTTTACGGAAAGTTGTTCTGCGGTGGAAAACTCATGCTCGCTGACCAGAAGCTTAGGCGGTCAAGTCGAATTCGGCGGGGTTGGCGACGGGATGAACGATGGCTCGAGGGGAAGTGAGCAGGTAAGGGCGAACTGGCGAGCGCATTCGGGCGTCGTGGGCCTTTGTACGAACTTCAGTGTGATGCCGGGCTTACCTAAATACGCTTCCGTCCCTCGGGACAACTTCGTTCCAGTCGGCAACCTCGTCAAACACACCTTGTGGGCGGTACAGACACGAAGCGGCTCGCGGGGTAGGTGCGAACATCGCTTCGAAGGCCCTTGCCAGGGCCCCTGATTAGCGGGAGCGAGGCCATCATGCCTTTGCTTTTTTGTATCGTCAAACGTTTTGTAGTGCTTTTTTTGCGCCACTACATCTTTGGTCTAATACGACTAATCAGTCAGTTTTCGGTGATTCAGTCCAAAGTATCGACTTTCACCCGCAGGGTCATGTCATCCCTGCCCTGGGTCGAGTAGCTGCGGGTCAGGCCCTGTTTATCGGCCTGGGTCTGGCGATTCACGCCGGCCAGGGTGATCCATTCGCCCAGGCGTCCCGTGACAGTTGTGTCGGTACTTTGCACGTTCACTACATCGGGCCGTTCCTGGCTGATGCGATCACGATTGGTGCTGATCGCCAGGTGAACGGTTTCGCCGGTGACGCTGGCGGTGACGTAGAAACCCTGGGTGACGTTGCGGTACTCGGTCTGGCTGCGCAGGTCGCCGTAAGAATCGGCCTGGGTGCTGGTCAGCGGCACGCTCTGGCCGACCTGGATCAGCGCCGGAGCCCCTTCACTGGCCTGGATTTGCTGGATGCCGCCGTCGCGGCTGTCGGTGCTGCGGCTGATGATGCGGGTCTGGCCCGGTTTGGCGCCGTTGACCGAATAACCCTGGTCATTCTGAAAGTTGTTTTCGCTGGTGTCGACGGTGATCAGCAGGCGTTTGGGTGCGGTATCGAGTTGGGCGATGAGGGCTTTAAGTTCGTCGATCTTGCGTTGATCGGCGTTGACGATCAGCTGGTTGCCGTAGGCGCTGACCTGGCCTTCCTTGCCTATGAAGTCCTGCGCCATCGGCAACATGTCGGCGCTGGTGTGGTAATTCAGCGGCACGATCTCGGTGGCGGCCATGACCGAAGCACTGCAGGTCAGTAGCAGTGTGGTTAGGAGGGTGCGTAGGGACATGTCCTTTTTCTCCGACTTCTGATGCCTTGATATGTAGGAGCGAGCTTGCTCCGGGCGGCGTTCCGACGATGGACGTAAGGGTGCCTAGGAGTGTCAGGCTTTGCGCGTTATCGTTGACGTCCATCGTCGGAACGCCGCCCGGAGCAAGCTCGCTCCTACAGGGTTTGATAGTGCCAGTTTGTCGGCCTGGCAGGGGGCAAGTTGAATCGTAGACAGCAAAACGCCCCGGCATTTGAAAATGGCGGGGCGTTTTGTGGTGTCCTTGAGGCCGCTATCGCGAGCAAGCTCGCTCCCACAGGAATCGATGGTGTTGCCAGAATCTTCAGCAACTCACAAATCTATTGTGGGAGCGGGCTTGCTCGCGAAGGGCGCGACTCGGTATCAAGCCGAGTGACGCACCATGTCCACATGTGGAATCCCTGCTTCCAGGAACTCCTCGCTGACCATGTGAAAACCCAGGCGCTCATAGAACGCCGTGGCCTGCACTTGCGCGCTCAGCATCTGCTGCTTCAGACCGCGCTGCTCGGCTTCACCGATCACCGCGTGCATCAGCGCATCGCCGACTTTCAAGCCGCGCCAGTCCTTGAGCACCGATACCCGGCCGACGTGACCGTCATGCAACAGGCGAGCGGTACCCACCGGAAAGTCGCCTTCGAGAGCGAGGAAATGCACCGCCGTCACATCATCGGCATCCCATTCCAGCTCGGGCGGAACGGACTGCTCGGCGACGAACACCGTCTCACGAATGCGCCGGATCTCGGCGTTGTCCTTTTGCCAGTCTGCGACACGTACGTGAATCTTATTCATCGGCAAACCCCAGGCTTCCTTGCTTGATCAGCTCGCACAGCAGGCCGCGACCGTCTTCGTCGCTCAGCCAGTCGCCGAGATTGTCGACGTGCAGCGAGTCGGCGGCGCAAATCATCTTCAGCAACTCGCGCAGTTTGCCCGGCAGGTACCGGCTCTGGCCGCTGGCGAACAGCAGCAGGTCGTCATCGACTTCGGACCAGGCCAGGCGCGCACTCGGGTTGCGGATCAGCACCGCGCCTTGCTCGAGGCTGGCGAGCAGGTCGTCTTCTTCGATTTCTTCCGGGCCCACCACCAATTCCGGATAACGTGGCTCGGTCATGAACTGGCCGAACCAGGTCAGCAGCAGGCGTTCGTCGCTCATGTGCTCGGCCAGCAGGCCTTTCAAGCGATCGAGGGCGTCGTGCTGGATCTGGTGTGGATCGGCAGAAGGCAGGGCGTCGGCGTCGGTGTAGCGATCTTCGTCCGGCAGGAACTGGCTGAGGAAGTCGGTGAAGTGGGTCAGCACCTCAGCGGCGCTCGGCGCGCGAAAGCCGACCGAGTAAGTCAGGCAATCGTCGACAGCTACGCCGCAGTGGGCCAGGCGCGGCGGCAGGTACAGCATGTCGCCCGGTTCCAGCACCCATTCGTCGGTGGCTTCGAAGTCGGCGAGGATGCGCAGGTCGGCGTGCTGCAGCAGCTTGCTCTCGGAATCGCACATCTGGCCGATTTTCCAGTTGCGCTTGCCATGGCCCTGCAGCAGGAACACGTCGTAGTTGTCGAAGTGCGGGCCAACGCTGCCACCCGGGGCGGCGAAGCTGATCATCACGTCGTCGATGCGCCAGCTCGGCAGGAAGCGGAAGTTTTCCAGCAGCTCGGCGACTTCCGGCACGAATTGGTCAACGGCTTGAACCAGCAGGGTCCAGTCGCGTTCCGGCAGCTTGCTGAACTCGTCTTCGGCGAACGGGCCGCGGCGCAATTCCCAAGGGCGCTCGCCGTTCTCGATGATCAGGCGCGACTCAACTTCTTCTTCCAGCGCGAGGCCGGCCAGTTCGTCGGCGTCGATCGGGCTTTCGAATTCAGGAATCGCCTGACGGATCAGCAGGGGTTTTTTCTGCCAGTAGTCGCGCAGGAATTCCCGCGCAGTGATGCCGCCCAGAAGTTGAAGAGGAATGTCAGGATTCATGTGTAACCTATTGAAAAAAAGCACTTTTCAGACGGGAATAAAAACGCCCGGCGCTGCCGGGCGTCTCAAACGGGTGCAGCGGTCGATCAGATGCGCCTGGCTTGCTCTACAGCGTTGCCGATGTAGTTCGCCGGCGTGAGCAATTTCAGCTCGGCCTTGGCCGCGGCTGGCATGTCCAGGCCATCGATGAAAGTTTGCAGTGCTTCAGGGCTGATGCCCTTGCCACGGGTCAATTCTTTCAGCTTTTCGTACGGATTTTCGATGTTGTAGCGACGCATTACGGTCTGGATCGGCTCGGCCAATACTTCCCAGCAAGCGTCCAGGTCGGCAGCGATCTTCTGAGCGTTGAGCTCGAGTTTGCTGATGCCTTTGAGGCTGGCTTCGTACGCGATCACGCTGTGGGCGAAGCCGACACCGAGGTTGCGCAGAACGGTGGAGTCGGTCAGGTCGCGCTGCCAGCGGGAGATCGGCAGCTTGCTCGCCAGGTGCTGGAACAATGCGTTGGCGATGCCTAAGTTGCCTTCGGAGTTTTCGAAGTCGATCGGGTTGACCTTGTGCGGCATGGTCGACGAGCCGATTTCGCCCGCGATGGTGCGCTGCTTGAAATAACCCAGGGAGATGTAGCCCCAGATGTCGCGGTCGAAGTCGATCAGGATCGTGTTGAAACGCGCGATCGCGTCGAACAGCTCGGCGATGTAGTCGTGCGGTTCGATCTGCGTGGTATACGGGTTGAAGCCCAGGCCCAGCTCGTCTTCGATGAACGCGCGGGCGTTTTCTTCCCAGTCGATCTCAGGGTAGGCCGACAGGTGGGCGTTGTAGTTGCCGACCGCGCCGTTGATCTTGCCCAGCAGCGGAACGGCAGCGACTTGAGCGATTTGACGCTCCAGACGGTAGACCACGTTCGCCAGCTCTTTGCCCAGGGTGGTCGGCGAAGCCGGTTGACCGTGGGTGCGCGACAGCATCGGCACGTCAGCGAAACGGATCGCCAGTTCGCGGATGGCGTCGGCGGTCTGGCGCATCAGCGGCAGCATCACATCATCACGGCCTTCGCGCAGCATCAGGGCGTGGGACAGGTTGTTGATGTCCTCGCTGGTGCAGGCAAAGTGGATGAATTCGCTGACCTTGGCCAGTTCCGGCAGCTTGGCCGCTTGCTCTTTGAGCAGGTATTCGATGGCCTTGACGTCGTGGTTGGTGGTGCGTTCGATCTCTTTGACGCGCTCGGCGTGCTCCAGGGCGAAGTTGTCCGCCAGGGTGTTCAGCACAGCGTTGGCTTCGGCGGAGAACGCCGGCACTTCGCTGATGCCAGGATGAGCGGCCAGGCGCTGGAGCCAGCGCACTTCAACCAGAACGCGCGCACGGATCAGGCCGTATTCGCTGAAAATAGGGCGCAGGGCCTGGGTTCTGCCGGCGTAGCGGCCGTCAACAGGGGAAACCGCAGTGAGCGAAGAAAGCTGCATGGGGTGTTCTCGGACAGTCGGGCAACGAAATGGGGCGCGTATCATACATGAAAAAATCCGCCGGTCCGTTGCGAACTGACCGGCGTATTACGCGTTACAAATTACCAAAGGTGTTGCGGGCGCGGTTCAGCTGCTGCGCATCAGCGGGTAAAGTTCTTTCAACAACTTGCGGCGGCTGATCACCAGCTGCCAGCGATGCCCGCCCAACTGCCGCCACAGGCGTGCCGAACGAATTCCGGCCAGCAACAGGGCGCGGATTTTCGAGGCATTGCTCGGCTGCTGCAGGTTGCGCATGTCGCCGTGGACCTGAATCCGCTGGCGCAGGGTGCTCAAGGTGTCCTGATACAGCGCACCGCAGGCCGCGATCACGTTTTCGTGAGCCGCGCCGAAGTGCTCGACCTGGGACTGGATCTGCGGCAGGCGCTTGCCGATTTCGTCCAGCATGTCGCCGCGTTTGGCCAGCTGGCGCTCCAGGCCCAGCATGGCCAGCGCATAACGCAGCGGTTCGCGCTGAAGGGTGCTGGGGTCGCGCTCCAGGGCGCCAATCAGCGCTCGGTAGCCTTCACGCAGATTGAGGTCGTCGCCGCCGTACACTTCCAGCGTGTCCTTGGGATCGCGAATCAGCAGGCTGCCGAGCATGCAGGTCAGGCCGGCTTCGGTGGTCTGGCCGGTCTTGGCGATCTTGTCGACCAGCACCGCGGCGAGAAACACCCCGCCCAGTGCCGTCAATTGCTCCTGGGTCGGGTTCATTGAGCTTGGCCCTTGCTGGTGCTCTTGCTGGTCCAGGGTTCGGCGATTTCGATCACGCCGCCGCCGAGGCAGATTTCACCGTCGTAGAACACCACTGATTGGCCCGGGGTGACCGCGCGTTGCGGGTCATCGAAGGTCGCGCGGTAGCCGCTGGCGGTTTTTTCCAGGGTGCAGGGCTGGTCGCTCTGGCGATAACGCACCTTGGCGGTCAGCTTGCGCGGCTCGCTCAGGTCGATCGGGTTGACCCAATAGATCTCCGAGGCGAGCAGGGCGCGGGAAAACAGATAAGGGTGGTCATTGCCCTGGCCGACGATCAGCTCGTTGTGCTCCAGGTCCTTGATCAGCACGTACCAGGGTTCGTCACTGGCGTCTTTCAGGCCGCCGATACCCAGACCCTGACGCTGACCGATGGTGTGATACATCAAGCCGTGGTGACGGCCGATGACTTCGCCTTCGGTGGTCTTGATCTCGCCCGGCTGGGCCGGCAGGTACTGCTTGAGGAAGTCGCTGAAGCGGCGCTCGCCGATAAAGCAGATCCCGGTGGAGTCCTTTTTCTTCGCGGTGGCCAGCTGATGTTTCTCGGCGATCGCGCGCACTTCGGGCTTTTCCAGCTCGCCGACCGGGAACAGGGTCTTGGCGATCTGTTCACCGCCGACGGCGTGCAGGAAGTAGCTCTGGTCCTTGTTCGGGTCCAGGCCCTTGAGCAGCTCGGTGCGGCCGTCGATGTCGCGGCGGCGCACGTAGTGGCCGGTGGCGATCAGGTCGGCGCCGAGCATCATGGCGTAGTCGAGGAACGCCTTGAACTTGATCTCGCGGTTGCAGAGGATGTCCGGGTTCGGCGTGCGGCCGGCCTTGTATTCGGCCAGGAAGTGCTCGAACACGTTGTCCCAGTACTCGGCGGCGAAGTTGGCGGTGTGCAGCTTGATGCCAATCCTGTCGCACACGGCCTGGGCGTCCGCCAGGTCATCCATGGCGGTGCAGTATTCCGTTCCATCGTCTTCTTCCCAGTTCTTCATGAACAGGCCTTCCACCTCATAACCCTGCTCGATCAGCAGGAGAGCGGAAACGGAAGAGTCCACGCCGCCGGACATGCCGACAATGACGCGCTTCTTTTGTGTGTCAGAAGGGGCTGGATCACGCATAGGGATTCAATGAGTGTCTTGAAAAAGGACGCGATTCTAGCAGGCTGAAGCCCGCAAGGCTAAAGAGAAGGGCGGATCAATTCGAGACCGAAGTGATTGCCGTCCAGATAATCATCGATACAGCGGATGATCAACTCACTGCGCCAGTTTGCGCGCTGTGCCAGCAGTTCGTCACGCGTCAGCCACTTGGCGCCGACGATGCCGTCGTCCAACTGGTAGTCCGGGTGGTGTTTGAGCGGTTTTGCGTTGAAACAGACCCGCTGGTAGGTCACGCCGTTGCTGGGGGCGGTGTAGAGGTAAATGCCCACCACGCCGGTGGGTTCGACGTCCCAGCCGGTTTCTTCGAGGGTTTCGCGCACGGCGGCCTCGATCAGGGTTTCGTCCGGGTCGAGGTGACCGGCGGGCTGGTTGAGTACCGTTCGTCCGTGCTTGGTTTCTTCGACCATCAGGAAGCGGCCGTTGTCTTCGACGATGGTGGCGACGGTGATGTGGGGTAGCCAATCCATGAAATATCCTCCGGTCATCAATCTGTAGGAGCGAGCGGTGCGGCGATCCGACTTGCCCGCGAAGGCATCACCGCGATTCTTGCGAAAGACCGCGCCGCCTGCTTCGCGGGCAAGCCTCGCTCCTACAGGAGTGGGTGTTGGAAACAGAAACCCCGGCACAAGGCCGGGGCTTCTTTGCATCCTTACAACCTTAAACCAACGCAGCGATCGCAGCGTTGAAAGTGTTGCTCGGGCGCATGGCCTTGCTGATCAGCTCGGCATTGGCGTGGTAGTAACCGCCGATGTCCACTGGCTTGCCCTGTACGGCGTTGAGCTCGGCAACGATGGTTGCCTCGTTCTCGGTCAGGGTCTTGGCCAGCTCGCCGAACTGCGCTTGCAGTGCAGTGTCTTCGGACTGGGCGGCCAGGGCTTGTGCCCAGTACAGCGCCAGGTAGAAGTGGCTGCCGCGGTTGTCGATGTTGCCGACTTTGCGCGATGGCGACTTGTTGTTGTCCAGGAACTGGCCGGTGGCCTGGTCCAGGGTCTTGGCCAAAACCAGCGCCTTGGGGTTGTTGTAGGTCACACCCAGGTGCTCGAGGGAGGCGGCCAGGGCCAGGAACTCGCCCAGGGAATCCCAGCGCAGGAAGTTTTCTTCCAGCAGCTGCTGCACGTGCTTCGGTGCCGAACCGCCGGCGCCGGTTTCGAACAGGCCGCCGCCGTTCATCAGCGGCACGATCGACAGCATCTTGGCGCTGGTGCCCAGTTCCATGATCGGGAACAGGTCGGTCAGGTAGTCGCGCAGGACGTTGCCGGTCACCGAGATGGTGTCCTTGCCTTCGCGGGTGCGCTGCAGGGTGAACTTCATCGCGTCGACGGGTGCCATGATCTGGATATCCAGGCCAGCGGTGTCGTGATCCTTCAGGTAAGCCTGAACTTTCTCGATCACCACACCGTCGTGGGCGCGCATCGGGTCCAGCCAGAAAATGGCCGGGGTGCTGCTTGCGCGAGCACGGTTGACGGCCAGTTTGACCCAGTCCTGGATCGGCGCGTCCTTGGTCTGGCACATGCGGAAGATGTCGCCGGCTTCAACCGACTGTTCCAGCAGCAGGCCGCCTTTGCTGTCGGTCACGCGGACAACACCGTTGGTCTTGATCTGGAACGTCTTGTCGTGGGAGCCGTACTCTTCGGCTTTCTTCGCCATCAGGCCAACGTTCGGCACGCTGCCCATGGTGGTTGGATCGAAAGCGCCGTGCAGCTTGCAGTCTTCGATCACCGCCTGGTAGATGGTGGCGTAGCAGCGATCCGGGATCACAGCCTTGGTGTCGTGCAGCTGGCCGTCAGTGCCCCACATTTTGCCGGAGTCACGGATCATCGCCGGCATCGAGGCGTCGACGATGACGTCGCTCGGCACGTGCAGGTTGGTGATGCCTTTGTCGGAGTTGACCATGGCCAACGACGGACGATCGGCGTAGACCGCCTGGATGTCCGCTTCGATCTGCGCTTGCTGATCGCTAGGCAAGGCCTTGATGCGGGCGTACAGGTCGCCGATGCCGTTGTTCAGGTTGAAGCCGATCTGTGCCAGCACGTCAGCGTGCTTGGCCAGCGCGTCTTTGTAGAACTCGGCAACGATCTGACCGAACATGATCGGGTCGGAGACCTTCATCATGGTCGCTTTCAGGTGAACCGACAGCAGTACACCCTTGGCTTTGGCGTCTTCGATTTCAGCGGCGATGAAGCGGCGCAGGGCGTTTTTGCTCATGACGGCGCAATCGAGGATCTCACCGGCTTGCACGGTGGTCTTTTCTTTCAGGACGGTGGTGGTGCCGTCTTGAGCGATCAGTTCGATTTTGACCGCATCGGCGGCGTCGATCAGGGCGGCTTTTTCGCTGCCGTAGAAATCGCCGGTGCTCATGTGCGCGATGTGGGACTTGGAGTCCGCAGCCCAGGCGCCCATTTTGTGCGGGTGCTTGCGCGCATAGTTCTTGACCGACAGCGGCGCACGACGATCGGAGTTGCCTTCGCGCAGGACCGGGTTCACGGCGCTGCCCTTGATTTTGTCGTAGCGCGACTTGGCGAGCTTGTCGGCGTCGCTGGTCACGGTTTCCGGATAGTCCGGCAGTGCGAAGCCCTGGGCTTGCAGCTCTTTGATCGCGGCTTGCAGTTGCGGAACCGAGGCGCTGATGTTCGGCAGCTTGATGATGTTGGCTTCAGGCGTGACGGCCAGGTCGCCCAGTTCGGCGAGATGGTCGGCGACGGCTTTGTCACCCAGTTGCTCGGGGAAGCTGGCCAGGATGCGCCCTGCAAGAGAGATATCGCGGGTTTCCACGGCGATATCAGCGGAGGCGGTGAAAGCCTCTACGATAGGCAACAGTGAATAGGTGGCGAGGGCGGGAGCTTCGTCGGTGAAGGTATAGATGATCTTCGAGCGGGTGGGCATATTCGGATTAACTCTCTCTTCTTTGCTAAAGCATGCGCAGAAAAACTCGAGGGGCGCCGGGTAAGCGCGTTCGTTCAAAGTCATCCATGAGCCGAATGTCGAGATTTGTGCGCGGTGATGTTGGGTGCATCAGTCGAGCGTCAAGCGGGTGGACTGCGGTAACAGTCCTGCTTTTCCGGGCCCAAAGCCTTGTTGCAGACAGGTCGGCCGTCGTGACTCTGTGGTCAGCGGGCGGCATTATACATAGGTAGCTAGCAATCTGCCGATGGTTCACACACATCGATTCACGTCCATTGGTCTAAAGGTCGCAGGGGAGTGCGGGGCGTAGAGTCTTGCACCGTGCTTGAGTTTGGCGCTTTTCCCTTTGCTTTCAGGCTTGTAGGCCCCGAACCGCACAGCTTTGCGGCAGATGGGTGGAACATAGGGTTTGCGTGCTGAATTAACTGGGTTACGCTCGAACCAAGCCAGATGTTCAATCCAATCAATGGAGTTCAGCATGGGTTACAAGAAGATTCAGGTTCCAGCCGTCGGCGACAAAATCACCGTCAATGCAGACCATTCTCTCAATGTTCCTAATAACCCGATCATCCCCTTCATCGAAGGCGACGGCATTGGGGTTGATATCAGCCCCGTCATGATCAAGGTTGTCGATGCTGCTGTTAAGAAGGCTTACGGCGGCGAGCGCAAAATTTCCTGGATGGAGGTCTACGCCGGGGAGAAAGCGACTCAGGTTTACGACCAGGATACCTGGCTACCCCAGGAAACCCTGGACGCGGTCAAGGATTACGTGGTGTCCATCAAGGGCCCCCTGACCACTCCGGTCGGCGGCGGCATCCGTTCGCTGAACGTGGCCCTGCGCCAGCAACTCGACCTGTATGTCTGCCTGCGCCCGGTGCGCTGGTTCGAAGGCGTGCCTAGCCCGGTCAAGAAACCAGGCGACGTCGACATGACCATCTTCCGCGAAAACTCGGAAGACATTTATGCCGGTATCGAATGGAAGGCTGGCTCGCCGGAAGCGACCAAGGTCATCAAGTTCCTGAAAGACGAAATGGGCGTGACCAAGATCCGTTTCGACGAAAATTGCGGTATCGGTATCAAGCCGGTGTCCCTGCAAGGCACCAAGCGTCTGGCGCGCAAGGCCCTGCAGTATGTGGTCGACAACGACCGCGACTCGCTGACCATCGTGCACAAAGGCAACATCATGAAGTTCACCGAAGGTGCCTTCAAGGAGTGGGCCTACGAAGTGGCGGCTGAGGAGTTCGGCGCGACCCTGCTCGACGGCGGTCCGTGGATGCAGTTCAAGAACCCGAAAACCGGCAAGAACGTCATCGTCAAGGATGCCATCGCCGACGCCATGCTCCAGCAGATCCTGTTGCGCCCGGCCGAATACGATGTGATCGCGACCCTGAACCTCAATGGCGACTACCTCTCCGACGCCCTGGCGGCGGAAGTGGGCGGTATCGGTATCGCGCCAGGTGCCAACCTGTCCGACACCATTGCAATGTTCGAAGCGACCCACGGTACTGCGCCGAAGTACGCCGGCAAGGACCAGGTCAATCCGGGCTCCTTGATCCTGTCCGCAGAGATGATGCTGCGCCACATGGGCTGGACCGAAGCGGCCGACCTGATCATCAAGGGCACCAACGGCGCGATCTCCGCCAAGACCGTGACCTATGACTTCCACCGTCTGATGGAAGGCGCGAAACTGCTGTCTTCGTCTGCGTTTGGCGATGCACTGATTTCGCACATGTAAGCGAAATCAGGTGTAACAAAAACCGCCCGGCTCAAGCGATTGAGCCGGGCGGTTTTTTTATGCTGCGGGGTGGGCGCGGAATTAAACCGTAACCGTCTGTTGCGTGGCTGGCGTGATGACCGCGTCGACGGCCAGTGGGTGGGTGATATTCACGGCGTGCAAGCCCTTGGGGCCCTGGATGATCTCAAAGACCACGGCCTGGCCGGCTTTCAGGGTTTTGTAACCGTCCATCTGGATGGCCGAGTAGTGGGCAAAGAGATCTTCTGTCTTGCCGTCCTCGTTGATGAAGCCGTAACCCTTGGCGTTATTGAACCATTTGACCTTGCCGCTGACCTTCACTCCTGACATTCCCATATCCCTCTGCAACAGACTCCATCACTGGAGTATCATCCAGTACATCCGCAGTCATTTCTTAGAAATAAGGTTGACTCCGCGGACCTTTTTTACCCACTGTGGGCTCTATTGGTTGTAACACCGTTTTGCCGATAGTCAAGGTGACCAGGCAGTCGGAGTTGAAATCGGCGATGGTCGCCCCCACCACTGTATTCGCACAACTGACGAACCTTTCTTTCCATGCATGCAATCAGCCAGATTCGACTAACATTCAATCAGGATCGTCCGACTCTCCAAACAGATCGTCCGGAGGAACACGACGACGATTCAGCGGGCATTGCTGTTCAGGAAGCAAAGCCGGCGTTACAGGCACCACCGATGTACAAGGTGGTTTTGTTCAACGATGACTACACACCGATGGATTTCGTCGTCGAAGTGCTCGAGGTGTTTTTTAACCTGAATCGCGAGCTGGCGACCAAGGTCATGCTGGCCGTCCACACAGAAGGACGGGCAGTATGTGGAGTGTTTACCCGCGA
Source organism: Pseudomonas silesiensis (assembly GCF_001661075.1). Lineage (NCBI taxonomy): Bacteria > Pseudomonadati > Pseudomonadota > Gammaproteobacteria > Pseudomonadales > Pseudomonadaceae > Pseudomonas > Pseudomonas silesiensis. The sequence continues at coordinate 4,423,214 of NZ_CP014870.1, read as the reverse complement.
CATCGCCGAGACGAAGGCCATGCAGGTCAACCAGTACGCCAGGGAAAGCCAGCATCCGCTACTCTGTGAAATCGAGAAGGACGGTTAATCGCCGACCACTTGGGTATGAGGTGAAGCTATGTTAAACCGCGAGCTCGAAGTCACCCTCAATCTTGCCTTCAAGGAGGCCCGATCGAAGCGTCATGAATTCATGACCGTCGAACACCTCCTGCTGGCCCTATTGGACAATGAGGCTGCCGCCACCGTTTTGCGTGCCTGCGGCGCAAACCTCGACAAACTCAAGCATGATCTGCAGGAGTTCATCGACTCGACCACGCCATTGATCCCCGTCCATGACGAGGATCGTGAAACCCAGCCAACCCTGGGCTTTCAGCGTGTATTGCAGCGTGCTGTCTTTCACGTACAGAGCTCGGGCAAACGCGAAGTGACCGGCGCCAACGTGCTGGTTGCGATCTTCAGCGAACAAGAGAGTCAGGCGGTGTTCCTGCTGAAACAGCAGAGCGTCGCGCGGATCGATGTCGTCAACTACATCGCCCACGGCATTTCCAAGGTGCCAGGGCACGGCGATCACTCTGAAGGTGAGCAAGATATGCAGGACGACGAGGGCGGCGAGTCTTCATCTTCAGGCAATCCCCTGGATGCTTATGCCAGCAATCTCAACGAACTCGCGCGCCAGGGTCGTATCGACCCGCTGGTAGGCCGTGAGCTGGAAGTCGAGCGCGTCGCGCAGATCCTGGCGCGTCGTCGCAAGAACAATCCGCTGCTGGTGGGCGAGGCAGGCGTGGGTAAAACCGCGATTGCCGAAGGCCTGGCCAAGCGCATTGTCGATAACCAGGTGCCGGATCTGTTGGCCAACAGCGTGGTGTACTCCCTCGATCTGGGAGCCCTGCTGGCCGGAACCAAATACCGCGGCGATTTCGAGAAGCGCTTCAAGGCGTTGCTCAATGAGCTGAAAAAACGTCCGCAGGCGATCCTGTTCATCGACGAGATCCACACCATCATCGGTGCGGGTGCCGCGTCCGGTGGCGTCATGGATGCCTCGAACCTGCTCAAGCCGTTGCTGTCGTCCGGTGATATCAGGTGCATCGGTTCGACCACCTTCCAGGAATTCCGCGGGATCTTCGAGAAGGACCGTGCCTTGGCCCGGCGCTTCCAGAAGGTCGATGTGTCGGAGCCGTCGGTGGAAGACACCATCGGTATCCTGCGCGGCCTGAAAGGGCGTTTCGAAGCGCACCACAACATCGAATACAGCGATGAAGCCCTGCGTGCGGCGGCTGAACTGGCCTCGCGCTACATCAACGACCGGCACATGCCGGACAAGGCCATCGACGTCATCGACGAGGCGGGTGCCTACCAGCGCCTGCAGCCGATCGAGAAGCGCGTGAAACGCATCGAAGTGCCTCAGGTCGAGGACATCGTCGCGAAAATCGCGCGGATTCCGCCAAAACATGTCACCAGCTCCGACAAAGAGCTGCTGCGCAACCTTGAGCGTGACCTGAAGCTGACGGTATTTGGCCAAGATGCCGCGATCGACTCGCTGTCGACCGCGATTAAACTGTCCCGGGCCGGCCTCAAGTCGCCTGACAAGCCTGTCGGTTCGTTCCTGTTCGCAGGCCCGACCGGTGTCGGTAAAACCGAAGCGGCGCGTCAGTTGGCCAAGGCGTTGGGGATCGAACTGGTTCGTTTCGATATGTCCGAGTACATGGAGCGCCACACCGTATCGCGTCTGATCGGTGCGCCTCCAGGCTATGTCGGGTTCGACCAGGGCGGCCTGCTGACCGAAGCCATCACCAAGCAGCCTCACTGCGTGCTGTTGCTCGATGAGATCGAGAAGGCGCATCCGGAAGTCTTCAACCTGCTGTTGCAGGTCATGGACCACGGTACGCTGACCGATAACAACGGGCGCAAGGCGGACTTCCGTAACGTGATCGTCATCATGACGACCAACGCCGGTGCCGAAACCGCAGCCCGTGCTTCGATCGGTTTCACCCATCAGGACCACTCGTCCGATGCGATGGAAGTGATCAAGAAGAGCTTCACGCCGGAATTCCGTAACCGTCTGGACACCATTATCCAGTTTGGTCGCCTCAGCCATGAGGTCATCAAGAGCGTGGTGGACAAGTTCCTTACCGAGCTTCAGGCGCAGCTGGAAGACAAGCGTGTGCAGCTGGAAGTGACGGACGCGGCGCGCAGCTGGCTGGCAGCCGGTGGCTACGACTCGGCAATGGGTGCTCGACCCATGGCGCGTTTGATCCAGGACAAGATCAAGCGTCCGCTGGCGGAAGAGATTCTGTTTGGCGAACTGGCCGACCATGGTGGCGTGGTGCATATCGATTTGAAGGACGGCGAGCTGACCTTCGAGTTCGAGACCACGGCTGAAATGGCCTGAGGTTAACCGCAACAAAGCAAAAGGCGCTGCGAGGCGCCTTTTTGCTGTCCGTCCCATTTCGCGCAAATCACCACATAACCCTGTGGGAGCGGGCTTGCCCGCGATGGCGGCGGCACATCCAACATCAATGCAAGCTGACCCACCGCAATCGCGGGCAAGCCCGCTCCCACAGGGTTTTGTGTTGCCGCAGAATAAACGCGCACACAAAAACGCCCGGCATAAACCGGGCGTCTTGTATTGACCTGATTAGCGAGCGCGGTAAGTGATGCGCCCTTTACTCAAGTCATAGGGCGTCAGCTCGACGCGCACTTTGTCACCGGTAAGAATACGAATGTAGTTCTTGCGCATCTTGCCGGAGATATGCGCGGTTACGACGTGCCCATTTTCCAACTCCACGCGAAACATGGTGTTGGGCAGGGTGTCGACGACAGTGCCTTCCATTTCGAAGCTGTCTTCTTTCGACATGCAGTAAAGCCCTCGGTGTCCAATGAATGGCCCGGTGCAACTGCGCCAGGCAAAAGCGGCGTGCATTGTGCCCGAAAAATGGGGTTTAAGCCAAGGGGTTTAGGGCTTGCTCTAGTTCAGGATGACCCAGCGCTGATTAATCAGCAGTTCGATGGGGCGATATTGCGTCTTGTAGCTCATTTTTTTGCAGTTCTTGATCCAATAGCCGAGGTAGACCGCTTCCAGGCCCAGTCGCCGGGCCTCGGTGATCTGCCAGAGGATCGCGTAGCGCCCCAGGCTGCGACGTTCTTCATCGGGCTCGTAGAAGGTGTAGACCGCCGACAGACCGTTGGGCAGCAAGTCGGTGACAGCGACTGCCACCAACCGGCCTTCGAGACGGAATTCATAGAACCGGGAAAACGGCAGGTCCCTGACCAGGAAGGTTGAAAACTGATCGCGACTCGGCGGGTACATGTCGCCATCGGCATGCCGCTGCTCGATATAGCGTTGATAGAGGTCGAAATACTCTTCGCTGAACTTGGGTTTGGCCGGCCGTACTTGCAAATCGGCGTTGCGCTTGAAGATGCGTTTTTGCTGGCGGTTGGGTGAAAACGGCGCCACGGGAATACGCGCCGGTACGCACGCATTGCAATTCTGGCAATGGGGCCGGTACAGATGATCGCCGCTGCGACGAAAACCCATTTCCGACAGGTCTGCGTAGACATGCACATCCATGGGCTGACTAGGGTCGAGGAACAAGGTCGTGGCCTGCTCCTCGGGCAGATAACTGCAAGAGTGGGGCTGAGTGGCATAAAACTTCAAGCGCGCCAACTCGGTCATGATCAACCCTCGGATAAGCTTTTGAATAAGTGTAAGCGCTTTTGAATAAGTGTATGACACGTGGGCCAAAGTCGCTCAGCAAACCCAGGTGGCGCGGCTGGGTTGGTCCAGATGCCGCGCCAGGTAGCCGGCAAACTCGCGGCGGGGAATCGCCCGGGCGCCGAGGCTGTGCAAGTGGTCGGTGGGCATCTGGCAGTCGATCAGCACAAAGCCCGAGTTTTCCAGATGTCGCACCAGTGTGGCAAAGCCATATTTGGAGGCGTTGTCGGCGCGGCTGAACATCGACTCGCCGAAAAACAGCTGCCCCATGGCCAGGCCATAGAGCCCGCCGACCAGTTCGCCCTGGTCCCAGACTTCCACCGAATGCGCATAACCGCGCCTGTGCAGCTCGAGGTAGGCCTCCTGCATGGCGTCGGTGATCCAGGTGCCGTCGGCGTATTCCCGTGGCGCGGCGCACGCGCGGATGACCGCGGCAAAATCCCGATCGAAGGTCACTTGATAGCGTTGTTGGCGCAGCAATTTGTTCAGGCTGCGCGAGACATGCAGTTCGTCGGGAAATAACACCGTGCGCGGGTCCGGCGACCACCAGAGGATCGGCTGGCCTTCCGAGAACCACGGAAAACAGCCATGGCGATACGCTTTGATCAGCCGATCGGCGGACAGATCGCCGCCCGCCGCGAGCAGCCCGTTGGGGTCGCGCATGGCCTTGTCCAGCGGCGGGAAGGTCAGGGTGTTGCGTTGTAACCAAGTCAGCATGGCATCCGGGCTTTGCAGAAGGGGAGGGCAGTGGCGGGCTGTCAGGCCCGCCCTGAAGTGTGCCGTCAAACGGACGGAATGTCGTCGAGGTATTTCTCTGCGTCCAGCGCGGCCATGCAGCCGGCCCCGGCGGACGTGACGGCCTGGCGATAAACGTGGTCGGCCACGTCGCCGGCGGCAAATACCCCGGCGATCGCGGTGGCGGTGGCATCGCCTTCGCTGCCACCCTTGACCAGCAAATAGCCGTCGCGCATTTCCAGCTGCCCCTGGAACAGGTCGGTGTTGGGTTTGTGACCGATGGCGATGAAGACGCCGGTCAGCGGCAATTCGCGGGTTTCGCCGCTGTGACTGTCCCGCAGGCGGGCACCGGTCACGCCGCTGGCATCGCCCAGCACTTCATCCAGGTGCTGATTCCAGTGCAGGCGAATATTGCCGTTGGCGGCTTTTTCAAAGAGTTTGTCCTGCAGGATCTTCTCGGCGCGCAATTTGTCGCGTCGGTGAATCAGATGGACTTCACTGGCGATGTTCGACAAGTACAGCGCTTCCTCGACCGCGGTGTTGCCGCCGCCGATCACCGCGACCACCTGTTTGCGGTAGAAAAAGCCGTCGCACGTCGCACAGGCCGACACACCTTTGCCGGCGAAGGCTTCTTCCGAGGGCAGCCCCAGGTATTGCGCCGAGGCACCGGTGGCGATAATCAGTGCATCGCAGGTGTACCGGCCGCTGTCGCCAATGAGCTCGAACGGGCGCTGTTGCAACTTGGCCGTGTGGATGTGGTCGTAAACAATCTCTGTGTCAAAGCGCTCGGCGTGTTTTTGCATGCGTTCCATCAGCACCGGGCCGGTGAGCCCTTCGACGTCGCCGGGCCAGTTGTCGACTTCGACGGTGGTGGTGAGCTGGCCACCTGCCTGTATGCCGGTAATGACCACGGGTTTGAGGTTGGCGCGGGCGGCATAAACGGCTGCGCTGTAACCGGCAGGGCCGGAACCCAGAATGATCAGGCGGGAATGCTTCGCTTCGCTCATAAAAACACCTCATAAGCCTTTGTCACGAAAGAGAATGCATGCTCAAATTGAAGCGCATGCAAGTCCCGTTGACTATGCTACACCCGGGGACTGCAAGCATGGCAACGGACGAACAAACCCGTACAATGCCTGCTGTGAGCGTGCTTGTAACAAAATAAGCATTGCGAGTCGTGTTTATAAAAACCGGGGCGCAATGTTAAAAGTAGTCCCAGTTGCGCCTGTTAACTTTTTTACCTGCCAGGTTTGGGCAGTTTTTTATAGTCATTCAACAGATGGACGCGCCATGGGCGCAGGAAAAGAAGCGTTTTGAAGAAATCCACCGCAGCACCTAAACCAGCCGTCGTTCCGCTCTGGCGCCAGCAATTGCACTACCGACTCAAGGAAGGTGCGTTGATCGCCGTCGGTGCCTTGTGCCTGTTCCTGATGATGGCCTTGCTGACCTATGGCAAGGACGATCCGGGCTGGAGCCACAACAGCAAGATCGACGACGTGCAGAACTTCGGCGGCCCGGCCGGTTCCTACAGCGCCGACATCCTGTTCATGGTGCTGGGTTACTTCGCCTACATCTTCCCGCTGCTGCTGGCGATCAAGGCCTGGCAGATTTTCCGTCAGCGCCACCAACCCTGGGAATGGAGCGGCTGGCTGTTCTCCTGGCGCCTGATCGGCCTGGTGTTCCTCGTGCTGTCGGGCGCGGCCCTGGCGCACATCCATTTCCACGCGGCGACCGGTCTGCCGGCCGGCGCTGGCGGCGCGCTGGGTGAAAGCCTGGGCGACGTGGCCAGGAACGCATTGAACATCCAGGGCAGCACCTTGCTGCTCATCGCGCTGTTCCTGTTCGGCCTGACGGTGTTCACCGACTTGTCGTGGTTCAAGGTGATGGACGTCACGGGCAAGATTACCCTCGACTTGTTCGAACTGTTCCAGAGCGCGGCCAATCGCTGGTGGGCCGCCCGTGTCGAACGCAAGCAACTGGTTGCACAATTGCGAGAGGTCGACGAACGCGTGCAAGACGTGGTGGCGCCGAGCGTCACCGACAAGCGCGAGCAGGCCAAGGTCAAGGAGCGCCTGATCGAGCGCGAGCAAGCCTTGAGCAAACACATGTCGGACCGCGAGAAGCAGGTCCCGCCGGTTATCGCCCCGGCGACGCCGAAACCCGCGGCACCGAGCAAGCGCGTGGAAAAAGAGAAACAGGCGCCGCTGTTCGTCGACAGCGCCGTCGAGGGCACCTTGCCGCCGATCTCGATTCTCGACCCGGCGGAAAAGAAACAACTCAATTACTCGCCCGAGTCCCTGGCTGCAGTGGGCCACTTGCTGGAAATCAAGCTCAAGGAATTCGGCGTCGAAGTGTCGGTGGATTCGATTCACCCGGGCCCGGTGATTACCCGTTACGAAATCCAGCCGGCGGCAGGCGTCAAGGTCAGCCGCATCTCCAACCTGGCGAAAGACCTGGCCCGTTCCCTGGCGGTGACCAGCGTGCGCGTGGTGGAAGTGATCCCGGGCAAGACCACCGTCGGTATCGAGATCCCCAACGAAGACCGGCAGATCGTGCGTTTCTCTGAAGTGCTGGCGACCCCTGAATACGACAACTTCAAGTCGCCGGTCACCCTGGCCCTGGGTCACGATATCGGCGGCAAGCCGGTTATCACCGACCTGGCGAAAATGCCGCACTTGCTGGTGGCCGGTACCACAGGTTCCGGTAAATCGGTGGGGGTGAACGCGATGATCCTGTCGATCCTGTTCAAGTCCGGCCCGGAAGACGCCAAGCTGATCATGATCGACCCGAAAATGCTCGAGCTGTCGATCTACGAAGGCATTCCGCACCTGCTGTGCCCGGTGGTGACCGACATGAAGGACGCCGCCAACGCCCTGCGCTGGAGCGTGGCGGAGATGGAGCGTCGCTACAAACTGATGGCGAAGATGGGCGTGCGCAACCTGTCGGGCTTCAATGCCAAGGTCAAGGAAGCCCAGGACGCCGGCGAGCCCCTGACCGATCCTTTGTACAAGCGCGAAAGCATCCACGACGAAGCGCCGCTGCTGACCAAGCTGCCGACCATTGTCGTGGTCGTCGACGAATTCGCCGACATGATGATGATCGTCGGCAAGAAGGTTGAAGAACTGATCGCCCGTATCGCCCAGAAAGCCCGAGCGGCCGGGATCCACTTGATCCTCGCGACCCAGCGTCCCTCGGTCGACGTGATCACCGGCCTGATCAAGGCGAACATCCCGACGCGCATGGCGTTCCAGGTGTCGAGCAAGATCGACTCGCGGACCATCATCGACCAGGGTGGCGCCGAACAACTGCTGGGTCACGGTGACATGCTGTACATGCCGCCGGGCACCAGCCTGCCGATCCGCGTTCACGGTGCCTTCGTCTCCGATGACGAGGTGCACCGGGTGGTTGAAGCCTGGAAACTGCGCGGCGCGCCGGAATACAACGACGAGATCCTCGCCGGTGTCGAAGAACCGGGCAGCGGTTTCGACGGTGGCAGCAGCGGTGGCGACGATGATCCCGAAACCGATGCGCTTTATGACGAAGCCGTGCAATTCGTTCTGGAAAGCCGCCGCGCCTCCATCTCCGCGGTTCAGCGCAAGTTGAAAATCGGCTACAACCGCGCCGCGCGCATGATCGAAGCCATGGAAATGGCCGGGGTCGTGACGTCGATGAACACCAACGGTTCCCGTGAAGTCCTGGCGCCTGGCCCGGTACGCGACTGATTTGAACAAAAAGGTGGCGCCTGAAGGGCGCCCCCGCACTCCCACGAATATCAAGAGGACTCCCATGCGTCTTATCCGCATGTTGTTGCTGCCGGTTCTGGCTTTGACCACACTCTCGGCCCACGCCGATGACAAGGACGTGGCGCGCCTGACCCAACTGCTGGAAAAATCCCAGACCCTGACCGCCCGTTTCTCCCAACTGACCCTCGACGGAGGCGGCACCCAGTTGCAGGAAACGGCCGGTGAAATGTCGTTGCAGCGCCCGGGCCTGTTCTACTGGCACACCAACCCGCCGGCCGAACAAACCATGGTCTCCGACGGCAAGAAGGTGACATTGTGGGATCCGGACCTGGAGCAGGCCACCATCAAGAACCTCGACCAGCGCCTGACCCAGACTCCGGCGCTGTTGCTGTCCGGTGACGTGTCCAAGATCAGCCAGAGCTTCGACATCAGCGCCAAGGAAGCCGGCGGCGTGATCGACTTCACCTTGAAGCCGAAAACCAAGGACACCCTGTTCGACAGCCTGCGCCTGTCGTTCCGCAACGGTTTGGTCAATGACATGCAGATGATCGACAGCGTCGGTCAACGCACCAATATCCTGTTCACCGGCGTAAAGGCCAACGAGCCGATCCCGGCGTCCAGGTTCAAGTTCGACATCCCCAAGGGTGCCGACGTGATCCAGGAATAAAGATCAGACGCTAAACCTGTGGGAGCGGGCTTGCTCGCGAAAGCGGCGTATCAGGCAACTATGATGTCGACTGACACTGCGCATTCGCGGGCAAGCCCGCTCCCACAGGGATTGTGGTGTTAGCACGTTGGATGATCGGCCCCAGGACCCAGTGAGGTTTCATAAGTAGTGATGGACCTGTTTCGCAGCGCCCCGATTGCTCAACCCCTGGCCGCCCGTTTGCGCGCGGCCAATCTGGACGAGTACGTCGGTCAGGAACACCTGCTCGCCCGCGGCAAGCCTTTGCGCGAAGCCCTGGAGCAGGGTGCCCTGCACTCGATGATTTTCTGGGGCCCGCCGGGTGTGGGCAAGACCACCCTGGCGCGGCTGCTGGCGGAAGTCTCGGACGCGCACTTCGAAACGGTCTCGGCGGTCCTGGCCGGGGTCAAGGAAATCCGCCAGGCGGTGGAAATCGCCAAACAGCAGGCCGGGCAATACGGCAAACGCACCATCCTGTTCGTCGACGAAGTGCACCGCTTCAACAAGTCCCAGCAGGATGCGTTCCTGCCGTATGTCGAAGACGGCACGCTGATTTTCATCGGCGCGACCACCGAAAACCCCTCGTTCGAACTCAATAACGCATTGCTGTCCCGGGCGCGCGTCTACGTGCTCAAAAGTCTCGACGAAGCGGCCCTGCGCAAACTGGTGCAGCGCGCGCTGACCGAAGAGCGTGGCCTGGGCAAACGCCAACTGACCCTCAGCGATGAAGGCTTCCAGATGCTGCTGTCGGCGGCCGATGGCGATGGCCGACGCCTGCTCAACCTGCTGGAAAACGCCTCGGACCTGGCCGAAGACAATAGCGAGATCGGTGTCGATCTGCTGCAAAGCCTGTTGGGCGATACACGTCGGCGGTTCGACAAGGGCGGGGAAGCGTTCTATGACCAGATTTCCGCGCTGCATAAGTCGGTGCGCGGCTCCAACCCCGACGGTGCGCTGTACTGGTTCGCGCGGATGATCGACGGTGGTTGCGATCCGCTGTACCTGGCCCGGCGCGTGGTGCGCATGGCCAGCGAAGACATCGGCAACGCCGACCCCCGCGCCCTGAGCCTGTGCCTGGCAGCGTGGGAAGTGCAGGAACGCCTCGGCAGCCCCGAAGGCGAATTGGCGGTGGCCCAGGCCATCACGTATCTGGCTTGCGCGCCAAAAAGCAACGCGGTGTACATGGGCTTCAAGGCCGCCCTGCGCAGCGCCACCGAACACGGTTCGCTGGAAGTGCCGCTGCATCTGCGCAACGCCCCTACCAAGTTGATGAAACAACTGGGTTACGGTGATGAGTACCGTTATGCCCACGATGAGCCGGATGCCTACGCCGCGGGCGAAGATTACTTCCCGGAAGAACTCGAGCCGCAGCCTTTCTATCAGCCGGTGCCCCGTGGCCTGGAGCTGAAGATCGGCGAGAAACTCAATCACCTTGCGCAACTCGATCGTCTCAGCCCCCGGCAGCGGAGAAAATAGTGCTGCCATTGATCGTTGCGGTATCCATCGGCGGCGTCGCCGGCACGCTGTTGCGCTTCGCCACGGGTAACTGGATCAACGCTAATTGGCCGCGGCACTTCTATACCGCGACGCTGGCCGTTAATATCGTGGGCTGTCTGCTGATCGGCGTTCTATACGGTCTGTTTTTGATTCGCCCGGAGGTGCCTTTCGAGGTGCGCGCCGGGCTGATTGTCGGCTTCCTCGGGGGGCTGACGACTTTTTCATCCTTTTCACTGGATACGGTGCGCTTGCTGGAAAGCGGGCAAGTGCCGCTGGCCCTGGGCTATGCGGCGATCAGCGTATTCGGCGGGCTGCTTGCCACCTGGGCCGGCCTGTCCTTGACCAAACTTTGATAAACGAGAAACCGACATGCTCGATTCCAAACTGTTACGTAGCAACCTTCAGGACGTAGCGGACCGCCTGGCATCCCGCGGCTATAAGCTGGATGTTGCGCGCATCGAAGCGCTGGAAGAACAGCGCAAGACCGTCCAGACCCGCACCGAAGCACTGCAGGCTGAGCGTAATGCGCGTTCCAAATCCATTGGCCAGGCCAAGCAACGCGGTGAAGACATCGCGCCGCTGATGGCGGATGTCGAGCGCATGGCGAACGAATTGAGCGCCGGTAAAGTCGAGCTGGACGCGATCCAGACCGATCTGGACTCGATCCTGCTGGGCATCCCCAACCTGCCGCACGAATCGGTGCCGATCGGCGACGACGAAGAAGGCAACGTTGAAGTGCGCCGCTGGGGCACGCCGACGGCGTTCGATTTCCCGGTTCAGGACCACGTAGCCCTGGGCGAGAAATTCGGCTGGCTGGATTTCGAAACCGCCGCCAAGCTGTCCGGCGCGCGTTTCGCCCTGCTGCGCGGCCCGATCGCCCGTCTGCACCGCGCCCTGGCGCAGTTCATGATCAACCTGCACACCAGCGAACACGGCTACGAAGAGGCCTATACGCCTTACCTGGTCCAGGCGCCGGCGCTGCAAGGCACCGGTCAGCTGCCGAAGTTCGAAGAAGACCTGTTCAAGATCGCTCGCGAAGGCGAAGCCGACCTGTACCTGATCCCGACTGCCGAAGTGTCGCTGACCAACATCGTCGCCGGCGAAATCGTCGATTCGAAGCTGCTGCCGATCAAGTTCGTGGCGCACACGCCGTGCTTCCGCAGTGAAGCCGGTGCCTCGGGGCGTGACACCCGCGGCATGATCCGCCAGCACCAGTTCGACAAGGTCGAGATGGTGCAGATCGTCGAGCCGTCGACTTCGATGGAAGCGCTGGAAGGCCTGACCGCCAACGCCGAGAAAGTCCTGCAACTGCTGGAACTGCCATACCGCACCCTGGCGCTGTGCACCGGCGACATGGGCTTCAGCGCCGTCAAGACCTACGACCTGGAAGTGTGGATCCCGAGCCAGGACAAGTACCGCGAAATTTCCTCGTGCTCCAACTGCGGCGACTTCCAGGCCCGTCGGATGCAGGCGCGTTTCCGTAACCCGGAAACCGGCAAGCCCGAGCTGGTTCACACCCTCAACGGTTCCGGCCTGGCGGTCGGGCGTACCCTGGTGGCGGTGCTGGAAAACTACCAGCAGGCCGACGGATCGATCCGTGTGCCAGACGTGCTGAAACCGTACATGGGTGGCATCGAGGTCATCGGCTAAATGGACTATCTGCCGCTGTTTCATAACCTTCGCGGCAGTCGTGTATTGGTCGTCGGCGGCGGGGAAATTGCCTTGCGCAAATCCCGCCTGCTGGCCGAAGCCGGTGCACTGCTGCGGGTGGTCGCACCGGACATCGAACCGCAACTGCGGGAACTGGTGACCGGCAGCGGTGGCGAGTGCCTGGTGCGCGGTTACGTCGAGGCCGATCTGGACGGTTGCGGGCTGATCATTGCCGCCACCGACGACGAACCGCTCAATGCACAAGTCTCCGCCGATGCCCATCGGCGTTGCGTGCCGGTCAACGTGGTGGATGCGCCAGCCCTGTGCAGCGTGATCTTCCCGGCGATCGTCGACCGTTCGCCGCTGATCATCGCGGTCTCCAGCGGCGGCGATGCGCCGGTGCTGGCACGGTTGATCCGGGCCAAACTGGAAACCTGGATTCCGTCCACCTACGGGCAACTGGCCGGTCTGGCGGCGCGTTTCCGCGGCCAGGTCAAACGCCTGTTCCCGGATGTGCAGCAGCGTCGGGCATTCTGGGAAGATGTGTTCCAGGGCCCGATTGCCGACCGGCAACTGGCCGGGCAGGGCGCCGAAGCCGAGCGCCTGATGCTGGCGAAAATTGCCGGTGAAGCACCGGATGCAACGGGCGAAGTCTATCTGGTTGGCGCCGGCCCGGGTGATCCCGACCTGCTGACGTTCCGCGCCTTGCGGCTGATGCAGCAAGCCGATGTGGTGTTGTATGACCGCCTGGTGGCGCCGGCGATTCTCGATTTGTGCCGTCGCGATGCCGAGCGGGTCTACGTCGGCAAACGCCGCGCCGAGCACGCCGTGCCCCAGGATCAGATCAACCAGCGCCTGGTGGACCTGGCCAAGGCCGGTAAGCGCGTGGTGCGCCTGAAGGGTGGCGATCCGTTTATCTTCGGCCGTGGCGGCGAAGAGATCGAAGAACTGGCGGCCCATGGCATCCCGTTCCAGGTCGTGCCGGGGATCACGGCCGCCAGCGGTTGCGCGGCCTATGCCGGGATCCCGCTGACCCACCGCGATTACGCGCAGTCGGTGCGGTTCGTCACCGGGCACCTCAAGGACGGCTCCACCGATCTGCCGTGGGCCGACCTGGTCGCGCCGGCGCAAACCCTGGTGTTTTACATGGGGTTGGTGGGGTTGCCGATCATCTGTGAGCAGTTGATCAAGCACGGCCGCGCGGCGGATACCCCAGCGGCGTTGATTCAGCAGGGCACCACGGTCAATCAGCGGGTGTTTACCGGCACCTTGGCCGACCTTCCGCAGCTGGTGGCGGAGCATGAAGTGCATGCGCCGACATTGGTGATTGTTGGGGAGGTGGTGCAATTGCGCGAGAAACTGGCGTGGTTTGAAGGGGCTCAGGGGCAACTCTAGAGACCGAGTGGCCCCCTTCGCGAGCAAGCCCGCTCCCACATTGGATTTGCGTCGTCCACAAATCCAATGTGGGAGCGGGCTTGCTCGCGAAGAGGGCCTCAAAACCACCCCATACTTCAGATCAGACCGCAGCTTTGCGCCAAACCCCTTTCCCGCTCAACCGCCCCCGATCATGCGGCGCCGTGAAATCCTGCACCGGCCCCTTAGGCACAATCCCCGTCGGATTGATGGTCTTGTGACTGCCGTAGTAGTGGTGCTTGATATGCTCAAAACTCACCGTTTCAGCAATCCCCGGCCACTGATAAATCTCCCGCAGCCAGTTCGATAGATTCGGATAGTCCGCTATCCGCCGCAGATTGCACTTGAAGTGCCCGTAATACACCGCGTCGAAGCGAATCATCGTGGTAAACAGTCGAATGTCGGCTTCAGTCAGGTACTCGCCCGTCAGATAACGATTGGCGCCCAGTAACTGCTCCAGCCGATCCAGCTCGGCAAACAACTCATCGAACGCTTCTTCATAAGCCTTCTGCGAGGTGGCGAATCCGGCGCGATACACGCCATTGTTCACGGCCGGATAAATCCGCTCGTTCAATGCATCGATCTCGCCGCGCAACGGCGCCGGATAAAGGTCCAGATCATTGCCGGTCAAGTCATCGAAAGCGCTGTTGAACATGCGGATGATCTCCGCCGATTCATTGTTGACGATGCGGTTCTGTTGTTTGTCCCAGAGCACCGGCACGGTGACGCGGCCGGTGTAGTCGGCGGTATCGGCGGTATAACGCTGGTGCATGAACTGGAAGTGATCGAGCTTGTCGCCCGTCGAGCCCAGGTTTTGATCGAAGGTCCAGCCGTTTTCCAGCATGAGCCAGCTGACCACGGACACATCGATCAGGCTTTCCAGGCCTTTGAGTTTGCGCAGGATCAGCGTGCGATGGGCCCACGGACAGGCGAGGGACACATAAAGATGATACCGACCGGCTTCGGCTGCAAAGCCTGCGACACCGCTCGGACCTGGCTTGCCGTCGGCGGTCACCCAGTTGCGGCGCTGCGCCTGTTCACGCTGGAACGCGCCGTCCTTGCTGCTTTCGTACCACTGGTCGTGCCAGCGGCCTTCGACTAACAAACCCATTTCAAGACTCCTCGACCGATAAGCGTTGGAGAGGAGTCTATTCCCATAGGTTCGAACAAATAGCGCAAAGGTTGGGCGGTTATGATCGGTTAAATCGATCTGTCCCGCGCGTCCCAATACTGCTGGGCGGTGTCGAAGGCTTGTTCACGGCTCTGGCCGAGGCCGCGCAGAGCGAGGGCCATGGTCGAAATGAGCGCCATCTGCGGATAGCTGTCGACCACGTCGCCGCGCCAGACGGCTTTCAGATGCTCGGGATCGAGGCTGGCCGGTTTGACGTGGCGCTGGGCTGAACGTTGCGGCCATTCTTCGTCCCAGCTCTCGCCACCGGTGGTGCCGTACAAATGGCTGTCGGCGTCCGGGTTGATCTCGATCTCGCCGCCGTCGCCTTTTACCACGATCGCGGTGTCGCCGAGCAAGCCGCTGGCGTCGCGATGCACGGCCTGGTAACCGGGGTGAAAAATGCTCTGCAGGCCACAGCGAGCGCCCAATGGATTGAGGATCCGAGCCAGGGAATGGATCGGCGAACGCAGGCCCAGGGTGTTGCGCAGATCGATCATCCGCTGCAATTGCGGCGCCCAGTCCGTCAGCGGCATGAACGCCAGGCTGCCCTGATCCAGTGCCGTGCCGACCTGCTGCCAGTTGCGGCACAAAGGAATATTCAAGTCATCCAGCAGTTGCTCGCTGTACAGCCGTCCCGCCGTGTGCGCGCCGCCACCGTGCATGAAGATCCGCACGCCGTTCTGCGCCAGGCACTTGGCCGCCAGCAGGTACCACGGCAGATGGCGTTTCTTGCCGGCATAGGTCGGCCAGTCCAGATCGACATTCAATGCCGGTGCCTGCAAGCGCTCACGCAAGGCTTCGGTGAACCCCGCCATCTCTTCGGCGCTTTCTTCCTTGTGCCGCAGCAGCATCAGGAAAGCGCCGAGCTGGGTGTCCTCGACCTTGTCGTCGAGCACCATGCCCATGGCTTCACGCGCTTCGACCCGAGTCAGGTCGCGGGCGCCGCGTTTGCCTTTGCCGAGGATGCGCACGAACTGGGCGAAAGGGTGCTCGGCGGGAGTTTCAAGGGTCAGCGCAGGGTAGTCGGTCATAGGCAATTCGTCGGTTTGGGCAGGCCCGCCAGTTTCGCGGCGAGTTTGGCAGGGGTGCCTTTGAACAGTCGGTTCAGGTGCAGGCTGTTGCCTTTGTCCGGGCCGAGTTTCAATGCGGTGTACTTGATCAGCGGACGCGTGGCCGGGGACAGTTGGAATTCGCTGTAGAAACTGCGCAGCAACTCGAGGATCTCCCAGTGTTCGGGACTCAACTCGATGTCTTCGGCGGCGGCGAGGGCGCTGGCGACCTCAGAGGACCAGTCGCCCAGTTCGAGCAGGAAACCGTCCTTGTCCAGCTCGATGGCGCGGGCGCCGACGTTCAGGACGTTCATAGCCAACTGTTGACCTTGTCGTAGCGGATCGACAGCTCAACGAAGGCCGGGTAGTCGATGGCCTTCGCCCAGTCCGGCGTTTGCAGGTCGCGAGCCTGGGCGTCTTCAGCCAGCACAAACAGTTTCAGGCCGCGGGTGCCCAGGGTATTGAACGGGGCGGTACCCGGTTGCAAGGCATAGGCCGCGTCGCCAGACAGCAGCAGCGCATCCTCGGCGCCGATCACGCGCAGGCAGCTGGTCAGGCGATCGTCGCCGAAAGGGGAATGGGACAACACATGTAAAGTCGACATCAGAGGGTGATCACCTGGTCGTAACGGTCGATAAGCGCGGTGATTTCGCCAGCGCTCAGCACCTGGGCTGCTTCGAGCGACAAAACCTTCGGGTCCAGGCCGCGCTCGGCAGCGCTGCCGCCACAGACGAACAGGTCGTCGACCCCGAACATCGGCAGCGCCTGCAGGTTGGCGCTCAGGTCTTTCTGTTGCAAGGCCCTGGCGTCTTGCTTCGCGGCGAGCTGGAACACGCCATCATCGAGGAACAGCAGGCCCACAGGCAAATCAAAAGCGCCACCGGCCAGCACGACGTCCAGCGCTTCGCGCGCACTCGGCCCGGACCAGGGGGACTGACGGCTGATAATCAGCAAGGATCTGGGCATTTTCACGCGCCTCCGAAACAGATCAGGCGGTCAGCGTCCTGCACCGCGTCGTGCAACTGGCCCAGCCCGGACAACTCCCACGGCGCGGCTACGGCGACCGCTTCGCGCTGGTAGCGCCCGGCTTCTTCTGCGTTCAACACGCCACGGCGCAGGGCGGCGGCGATACAGACGACGCCGTCCAGTTGATGTTCGGTGACGAAGGTGCGCCATTGCCTGGGCAAATCCAGCTCATCCTGCGGGGTGACCACGCTACCGGAGGCGTTATGAACGCCGTCCTGGTAGAAAAACAGCCGGACAATCTCATGCCCGCCGGCCAGCGCGGCCTGGGCGAACAGCAAGGCGCGGCGCGAGGAGGGCGCATGGGCGGCGGAAAACAGCGCGATGGCGAACTTCATGACGGACTCGATCAGCGGAACTGCGGTCATGATAAAGCTTTATCGGTGGGGCGGCTAAGTGGGTTTGCTTTGAGACCGAGTTGCCGCCTTCGCGAGCAAGCCCGCTCCCACAAGGGATTTGTGTTCTATATGACATTGGAATCCGCCACGAAACCCCTGTGGGAGCGGGCTTGCTCGCGAAAGCGGACTATCGGGCAACGGAAATGTTGGACCTAACGCGGCATATACCCCAACTGCCACCGCCGCGGAATCTTCAACGACAGCAACCCGATCCCGCCCGCCAGCAACCCGCTGACAAACAACGCCCTGAGCCCGAGATGATGCTCCAGCAACGCCCCCAGCACCGCGCCGGCAAACATCCCGGCCCAGGGAATCAACTGCACCCGCCAGCCGTTGCGCCGTTCGCCGAGCATCCAGCGCCCCAGGCCACGACCGAAGCGCGACAGGGCGCCGGTGACATAGGTCAGGCCGACCGGCAAACCGTTCACATCTTCCACGGCGGCATTGAGCATGCCCATGGCGATGATCGCCGCCAGCAATGCCGGCAGCTGTTCCTCATAAGGCCAGGCAGCAGCACCGCACAGCAGGGTAGCGATGCACAGCAGCAAGGGCAGCGCCCGCCGGCCGCCGAGACGGCTGACGACGATGCCCAGGGCGTTGCCGATGACGAACGTGGCCACCAGGATCGTCAGGCGCAAGGTCAGGCCCATGTCGCCGTCGCTGATGGCCACGGCGAGTCGGGTGGTGTTGCCGCTCATGAAGGAAACGAAGTCGCCGCTGGCCATGAAGCCGATGGCATCGGTCATCCCGGCCAGTACCGAGAGTGCGGCCACCAGCGACAGGCCGATGCGTCCGCGCCATTTCTGGATATGCAGATGGCCCGGACTGGCGTGGGTGCTGGAGGACGAAGGCAGCATCGTTGGATACATCCTTGAGCGGGGAGGGTTACTGGCCTAATCCATATAACTCGCAATACTCCAGCCAGTCCATACCGGCCATTTCAGCCACTTCCTTGTGGACTTCCATGCGCTGGGCCTGATAGTCCTCAGGCGTTGCGGCGGTCAACTGCAGGGTCAGCTCCCAGGCAAACAGCCCGAGACGCTCGGCTTCGGCCTCGAAGGCTTCATGCAGGCGCTCGTCGCGGTACTGCGCCGTTGTTTCACCCTTGGCCTGGGCCAGCAGCGGATTGAGGGTGTCGAGTTCGGCCCGCAGTTCAGGCCGTTCATCGAGAAACTTCTTCAGCGCCTGCTCGTGTTGGTGTTCGGTTGCCGCCATGGTCACTCCTTGAAAATGGATTACGCAGACTGCTTCTTGCTGGCTTTAGCCGCAGCGGCCAGGCACTCGAGGGCAAACTGCTCGGGGTAGGTCATCTGGATCGGCGTGGTTTCACCTTTGACGGTACGTTCGCCGTCGAGGATGTAACGAATCCGCTTGTCGGTGACGCCAATTCGCTTGGCGATCCAGGAAGGCGTCTGACCGATCTGGCTGATCAGCTTGTCGGCGTATTCGGCGGTGGGTTTGTAGTATTCGGCGTTGGGTGTCATGGGGCGTTCCAGAAAAAGGCGCGATGCAGCGTTAATGGCGCGACAGGGTGCGCGAATCGGCACCCGGTGTCGCGGTATAAATGAAGTAAAGCAGAACGATACGCTGTGCTGCGGTGATACAGTCCGCTTTTTCTTGATGAGCGAACGCAATGCGAATTCTGATGGTGGCGCTGGCCGTAACCTTGCTGGCCGGCTGTGCAGGCTCGGCGATGAACGATGCCCGCACTGGAACCCCGTACAAGACCCTGACTTCGAACAAGCCGGAAAAAGTTGTCGCCCAGTGCGTGCAGTTTTCCTGGCAGGACGAGGCGGTGTTCGGGGTCGACGCCAGCGCGTATCTGCAGCCGGGCAAGAAGGGCGGGTCCACGGTTTACACGCGCTCGGCGGAAGCCTTTGTCGACGTGACCACCGATGCTTCCGGAACGCAGTTGAACTACTACGCGCAGAAGGATGACTTTGTCGCCAAGCGCCGGTTGGCGGCACTGGCGACCTGCCTTTAAATCCTGGGATCAAACTCAATACCCTGTGGGAGCGAGCTTGCTCGCGATAGCTATTTATCATTCAACATCAATGTTGACTGACCCGCCGCCATCGTCGGAACGCCGCCCGGAGCAAGCTCGCTCCCACAGTGGTTCTGTGTCGATCGAGCAAATGGGGGCCACTGCCCCAGGATTACGCGTCGCTAATCAAGCGCTTCTGAAAGAAAAAGCGCGTATGCCCCGGCGGGTAGTCAGCAATCTGCCCCAACTCGCTGTAACCCAGCTTCCTGTAGAACGCCGGCGCCTGGAAGTCGAAGGTGTCGAGCCAGACCCCTATGCAGTCCTTTTCCCGCGCCAGGTCTTCGGCCATCTGCATCAGCGTCGAACCGATGCCCTGTCCCCGGCCCTGTTCCGGCACCGACAGCAGGTCGATGTACAACCATCGGTAAAACACTCGACCGTAGAGCCCGCCGAGAATCTCGCCGCTTTCATCGCGCACCAGCAGGGCAATGGGCTCCGGCGTCGAGACGCCGGCCTGCGCGGCGTTATAGGCGCGCAACGGCAACAGGATGGCCTGGCGTTCTTCTTCCGTGGGATTGTGCGACTGTTCGATTCGCAGGGGCATGAGCTATTTCCTTATGGCTGGGCGGGCAACATTCCCAAGCCTATCGCGGCACGAGGTAGTTGTTCCAGTCCTCAGTGGAACCCTCGTTCGCCAGCAGATGTCTAGCCTAGACAGCGTCATTCAGAGCGCAGCCCATGAGGACACCCCGTGAATATTTTTGAAGCCTTGCGTGAAAGCCACGACCGCCAACGCACCTACGCCGACGCGCTGATCCAGACCAGCGGCGACACGCCGGAGCGTGTCGAGGCCTACAAGCAGCTCAAGTCGGAACTCCAGGCCCACGAAACCGCAGAAGAGCGGCACTTCTACATCCCGCTGATGGAATTCGACAACGGTGTCGACCTCAGCCGCCATGCGATCGCCGAACATCACGAGATGGACGAAATGATGGAGGAGCTCGACGAGACCGAGATGTCCAGCCCGGCCTGGCTGGCGACCGCGAAAAAGCTCGCGGAGAAGGTGCATCACCACCTGAAGGAAGAAGAACAGAAGTTCTTCCAACAGGCCGGCAAGCTGCTTGACGACCAGCAGAAAGAGACCTTGGCGGGGCAATACCTGAAGGAGTTCAAGGCCCAGCTTGCCTGAGGGCGTTTTCGTCTACCATGGCCGTCCTCTGACGAAAAAGCACGGGTTTACACGATCCCCTGTAGGAGCCTGGCTTGCCGGCGAAGACGTCCTCAAGAACGATGTAAGGCTCGAGGCCACCTTCACTGCGGTGCGGCGATCCGACAAGCCGGCTCCTGCAGAAAATCAAAAGCCTTCCAGTCTTCCGGTGCCTCCCCATTGCCCGCCCTCGAGCGTCAGCAACCACTCCTTTGCCTCGAGCCCACCGGCAAATCCGGTGAGCTTCCCTGACGCTCCAATCACCCGATGACAGGGCGCCACAATCGATATCGGATTCTTGCCATTCGCCGCACCCACCGCCCGGACCGCACTTGGATTGCCGATCTGCTCGGCAATCTGGCTGTAACTGCGAGTCTCGCCAAACGGAATGGTCAACAGCGCCGCCCAGACCTTTTTCTGAAACTCGGTCCCGACAAAATCCAGCTCCAGCTCGAAACGGTGGCGTGTGCCGGCGAAGTATTCCTTCAGCTGTTGTGCGGTGCGCACGAGGATCGGGTTATCCGGGTCTTCGCTCATCGGCCCCAGCAACACCCGGTTCGGCCTGTCGTTTTCCCAGAGGATGGCCGCCAGTCGCGCGCCGTTCGCCACCAGCTTCAGCTCGCCAACCGGCGACGCCAGGGTCGTGCAGGTGTACGTCATGCAGGCAGACCCCACAGAAGTGCCAATAAAGAGCCCAGCATACTGCCTGGACGGGGAGGCGCAATACGCAATCCCAGCCATACTTGCCTACTGTTCCTGACCGTTTCCTCTGTTTTTTTACAGAGCCAAAAAAACAAAAAGAGACCGACTCATGAAGTTCGAACCTTTTGCCAAATCGCTCATTGCGTCCTCGTTGGCGCTAAGCTGCCTGATGGTCCACGCCGCCTCCGTGGCCCCGGTCGCGGCCGAAAACGGCATGGTGGTCACCGCCCAGCATCTGGCCAGCCACGTGGGCGTCGATGTGCTCAAAAACGGTGGCAACGCCGTCGATGCTGCCGTTGCGGTGGGGTATGCGCTGGCGGTGGTGTATCCCGCTGCGGGCAACCTGGGCGGCGGTGGTTTCATGACCATTCAACTGGCGGACGGGCGCAAGACCTTCCTCGATTTCCGCGAAAAAGCGCCGCTGGCGGCCACCGCCGACATGTACCTCGACAAGGAAGGCAACGTCGTCCCTGAACTCAGTACCCGCGGCCACCTGGCCGTCGGCGTGCCGGGGACGGTGTCCGGCATGGAACTGGCCTTGCAGAAGTACGGCACCAAGCCGCGCAAGGAAGTGATCGCCCCGGCGATCAAGCTCGCCGAAGACGGTTTTGTGCTGGAACAGGGCGATGTCGAATTGCTGGAGTACGCAACCGACGTGTTCAAGAAGGACATGAAGGATTCCGGCTCGATCTTCCTCAGCAATGGCGAGCCGATGCAGGTCGGGCAAAAGCTGGTACAGAAAGACCTGGGCAAGACCCTGCGGGAAATCTCCGAGAAGGGTGCCGACGGTTTCTACAAAGGCTGGGTCGCCGACGCCATCGTCACCTCCAGCCAGGCCAACAAGGGCATCATCGCCCAGGCCGACCTCGACAAGTACAAGACCCGGGAGCTGGCGCCGATCGAATGCGATTACCGCGGCTACCACGTGGTGTCGGCGCCACCGCCAAGCTCCGGCGGGGTGGTGATCTGCGAGATCCTGAACATTCTCGAAGGCTATCCGATGAAAGACCTGGGCTACCACTCGGCCCAGGGCATGCACTACCAGATCGAAGCGATGCGTCACGCCTACGTGGATCGCAACAGCTACCTCGGCGACCCGGACTTCGTGAAAAACCCGATCGCCCACCTGCTGGATAAAAACTACGCGACCAAAATCCGCGCCGCCATCGATCCGCAAAAGGCCGGCGTGTCCCGCGAACTCAAACCCGGGGTAGCGCCGCACGAAGGCAGCAACACCACCCATTACTCCATCGTCGACAAATGGGGCAACGCGGTGTCGGTCACCTACACCCTCAACGACTGGTTCGGTGCCGGCGTCATGGCCAGCAAGACCGGGGTCATCCTCAACGACGAAATGGACGACTTCACCTCGAAGATCGGCGTGCCGAACATGTACGGCCTGGTGCAAGGGGAGGCCAACGCCATCGCGCCCGGCAAGGCACCGCTGTCGTCCATGAGCCCGACCATCGTCACCAAGGACGGCAAGGTGGTGATGGTCGTCGGCACCCCCGGCGGCAGCCGCATCATCACCGCGACCCTGCTGACCATGCTCAACGTGATCGACTACGGCATGAACATCCAGGAAGCGGTCGACGCCCCGCGCTTCCACCAGCAATGGTTGCCGGAAGAGACCAACCTGGAAACCTTCACCACCAGCCCGGATACGGTGAAGATGCTCGAAAGTTGGGGCCACAAGTTTGCCGGTCCCCAGGACGCCAACCACCTGGCGGCGATCCTGGTCGGCGCGCCTTCGCTGGACGGCAAGCCGGTAGGCAAGAACCGTTTCTACGGCGCGAACGATCCACGACGCAATACCGGGTTGTCGCTCGGTTACTGAGGGTCGTTTTAAAAGGGGACGGACCTGTTTTTCCGTCCCCTGAATCCCTGGGATTTAAAGGAAGTAAACATGACCACTGCACTGCTGATCATCGACGTCCAACATTTGCTGTGCGTCGGCGAGTATGAATGCTTCGAGATCAAACGTGTCATCGATCTCATCAACGGCCTGAGCGCCAGGGCACGCATGGCAGGCATTCCGGTCATCCTGATTCAACATGAGGAAAAGGGCAGCCTGCTGCAGCAGGGTGGCGAAGGCTGGCAGCTGGCCCAAGCCCTGGAAACCTCACCCCAGGACCTGCGTGTACGAAAAACCAGCCGCGATTCTTTTTACCAGACCCGTCTGCTGCAAATGCTGCAACAGTGGGACGTCGAGCGCGTGATCATCTGCGGCCTGCAAACCGACTATTGCGTCAATGCCACCGTGCGCCAGGCCCTCAAACTGGGCTATGACGTGGTGCTCGCCGCCGACGCCCATTCCACCGTCGACACCGACAACATGGCCGCCGATGACATCATTGCCGAGCACAATACCCGCCTTGCACGCCTGAGCAGTCCGGTGTCCCGGATCGATGTGATCCCGACCAGGGAAATACGCATCAGGAACCGGAAGTCCCGATCAGCCCGGTCAGGAATGTACTGACCAGAACCAGGGTTGCGTCGTTCGGTCGGGTAACGGATGAAGGAGGGGGCAGGGGCCTGGCACGGGACTACACTGAGAACTTGCCTGTCGAACCCCTCTGTCCCGCATTGCCCTTCCTTCGACGGAGGCCAGCTTTCGTGGATGTCCTGGCGCTTCTCCATGCCCACCTGTTCAAGTGGGTGATCGAACCTGTCGCCCACCAGTTCCTGGGTATTTTCGATCTGAACGGTCGCTTCGGTCTGGTGTTTATCGGCATCTCCTACAGCGTCGCCTACGGTGTGTTCCGGTTCAGGAAATACCGTGGGCTGACCGACGCGCACTCTTTCTGGCGGTTCATCGGCGGCAGCCGGGTGTATTTACATCGCTCGGCGCTGCTGGACTATCGCTACTACCTGGTGCGGGGCATCCTTAAAGTCGCGCTGGTGCTGCCCATCGTTGGCCTGGTGGACCCGTACATCCTGCGCTCCGGGGACTACATCGCCTTTTTCACCCAGCTCTGGGGCGCGCGGGTGCAAGTGCAAGAGCACCTCGCGCTTTCCCTGCTCTACGGACTGGGCGTGTTCGTGCTGAAGGACTTCGTCAATTACTGGAGCCATCGCGCCTTTCATACGCGCTGGCTGTGGGCGTTTCACAAGGTCCATCACTCGGCGCCGGTGCTGGTCCCGGCGACGGCCAGCCGGGTGCATTTTGTGGAAAAAATTATCCAAAGATTGACAACTACCGTGTGCCTCGGCGCCTATGCCGGGGTCTTCTGGTACGCCTGTGGCGGACAGATCGGCGCCTATTCCCTGTTCGGCGTGACCTATCTGGTGTTCATCCTCAATGGGCTGGGGGGCAATCTGCGCCACAGCCATGTCTGGTTGTCCTTCGGGCCCATGGTCGAACATGTGCTGAACAGCCCGGCCCAGCATCAGGTCCACCACAGTGACGCGCCCCGGCACCTGAACAAGAACTTCGGGGTCAACCTGTCTGTCTGGGACTGGATGTTCGGCACCCTCTATGTCACCACCTCGAAGCCCGAGCCGATTCGATTCGGCACGGGCGAACAGGATCACGAGCGCTACCTGACAATCTACAGCCTGATCGTCACCCCATTCGTCGAAACCGCGCGCAAGATCCGCCTGACCAAACGCCCGCAGAACGGCGGTGGCGGCTGGACGCGATGGGTGCGCCATGGCATGGTCGCATCCCAGGCCATTCAGCAGACGGGAACAGAGCGATGGAGGCGGGTGATGAGGTCGGCGGCGGGACGTCGATGGCAACGCTGAACGCGTTCAATCAGTGTGTGCTGCACCTGGGGCGCCTTGCCCGGGATCGCGGGGCCTCCCAATTCATTGCCGATGGCTTGCAGGCATTTGCCCGGTTGGTGCCCTTCGCGTCGGCGTGGTGGGGCGAGATGTCGACATCCGATGTCAGTGCGCCCCCGCAAAGCTGGATGCACGGGCGAATCAATCTGCCCGAATCGTTTGCCATCGAATGGCACAAGGTGGCGGTCAATGACAGGTTTTCCCAGACCACGCTGAGCCAACCTGGGGAGGTCGTGCGCGACAGCGGGTTCACCGACCCCTGCGAGGCCGTGAACGATTTCGCCCGGCGCCATGACCTCTACCATTTGATGTGCATCACCTTCGAGTTGCCCGAGAGCGGCTTGATGTTTTTCGTCTGCCTCTACCGTGGCCTTCAGGCACCGGCGTTCAACGACAGCGAAGCCGGCTTGTTCTCGGCCTTCTGCGATCACTTGCTGCAGCTGTGGCGATTTCAGGTCCAGGACATGATCCGGTTCGACAGCGGCAACGGTGCAACCGACTTCGGCGTTGCGCGCATGGATGGCAGCCTGCTCTACGTGGGGGCCAGGCTGTGCGCCGCCATTGAGCATGAGTTGCCCGGCTGGAGCGGCTCGATGCTGCCGCCGCAGGTGATCGCGCAACTGCCCAAGGCACCCTGCGTGATGCGCCTGGGCCGTTGCGCGCTGACGCTGAGTCCCAATGCCGAGCATGTGATTCTGTCGCTGGAGACGCTGTCGCGCGGGGCGGTGCTTGCACCCCGGGAACGGACCGCCGCCATGCTGTTCGCCGCCGGTCATTCCTACAAGGAAATTGCCAAGATCCTGGCATTGAGTCCTGCCACCGTGCGCACTTATCTGCGCAACTGCTACCTGCAGCTCGGCGTCAAAAGCAAGGTGGAACTCGGTTCTGCCTTGCGCTCGCCCAGCTCGCCCGCACAGACCCCGCGTCGGGCCTAGCCCCGGCGCCGTCGATTTGCATCTGAAAACCGCCTGACCCCTCCTCATTTGTGGAGGTCCGGATTTGTGCTGCCCTCTATAAGGTGTGCCTTGCATCAGGGGTTGCACGGCAGTGTGTTCGGGCCACTTCAAAACTATAAGAACAGAGGTGAGGCAGTTGAAATTTTCCAGGTTATTTATCGCCGTTGCCGCGACCACGGCCGTTTCCGGCCTGGCGCTGGTGGGGTGTCAGACCCAGGGTTCGACCGGCGCCGACATGGTGCTGCGCAACGGGTATGTCTACACCGTCGACGGTCACGATTCCGTGCAGCAGGCGATCGCCGTTGCCAACGGCAAGATCGTCTATGTCGGTAGCGATGACGGGGTCAGCCCGTACATCGGCAAGCAGACGCAGCTGATCGATCTGGCGGGGCGCATGTTGATGCCGGGCTTCATCGATGCGCACATGCATCCGGGGGATGGCGGCCGGGCCATGACCTTGTGCGACCTGAAATACCAGACGATGACCCGCAAGGTCTTTCAGGAAACCATTCAGGCGTGCCTGGATGCCGACAAGGACAAGGGCCCCGATGTCTGGCTGGAAGTGGGCAGTTGGGATCGCATGGGCATGACCGGGCTCGATGGCGACCCCGACAAGTCGACGCTGGACGCGCTCAAGACCGATCGTCCGATCCAGGTCCGGTCCACCGATTTCCATACCGTGCTGACCAACTCGCGCGGCCTGGAAGTGGCTGGCATTAACAAGCACACGGCCAATCCCGGTGACGGCAAATACGTGCGCGACAGCGCCGGCAACCCGACCGGCATCTGCGAAGACGGTGCTGCCGATGCCATGGCAGCCGTGGTGCCGCCTGCCACCTACGCCGAGAAGCTCAACCAGACCCGCGCCGCGCTGGACGCCATGCGTCAGCAAGGCATCACCACGTTCTTCGATGCCCTGTCCGGGGCGGAGAATGGCAAGGCGTTCACGGCCCTGCAGCGGTCGGGCGAATTGACTGCCCGGGCCTTGCTGGCGATCAAACTCGACCCTGCCGCCGCCGCTGCCGACCCGGTGAAAACCATCGCCGAGGCGAAGGCATTGGCCGACACCTACGACCAGGGGGAAGCCAAGGCCGCGCCCGGCGTGAACATGCGCCACGTCAAGTTGTTCATGGACGGCATCATCAATGCGCCGGCCGACACCGGTGCAATGTTGGCGCCGTACCTGCGCAATGCCGGCACCGGCACGACGCCGAAGTGGACCCCCGGCAAGAACGCCGGTGAGCTTTACTTCCCGTCGCAAGTGCTCAATCCGCTGCTGCTGCAAGCGGTGCAGGCCGGGCTCGATCCGCACCTTCACGCCACCGGAGACCGGGCGGTGCGAGATTCGTTGAATGGCATCGAATACGTGCGCCAGCAATTGCCTGGCAATGGCTTCCGCCCGGCGATCACTCATGCTGAATCGGTAGACCCCGCCGACTATCCACGCTTCAAGGCGCTCGACGTGACCGCCAACATGTCCTTCCAGTGGGCCCAGCAGGCGCCCTCTACGGTCGACGGCACCAACGAGCACCTGGGGCCTGCGCGGTTTGCCCGCATGGAACCCTCCGGCAGCATCGCCCGTGCCGGCGGCCGTGTGGCGTATGGCAGCGACTGGCCGGTCGACCCTCTCGACGAATTCCTGGCGCTGAAGATCGGTGTCACCCGCTCAGGCGATCCGCTGAACCCGCACAGCTACGGCCCCAAGTATGCAGGCCGGCTGAATGCCGACCCGGCCCTGTCGCGAGCCGAAGTGCTGCGCAGCATCACCCTGAACGCTGCCGAGCAGTTGAAACTGGACGCCGTCGCCGGCTCGGTCGAAGTCGGCAAGTTCGCCGACCTGATCGTCCTGGACCAGAACTTTATGCAGGTTCCCGAAGAGTCGTTGGCGCGAAATGAAGTGCTGCTGACGATCGTGGGCGGCAAGGTCGTGTGGGCCAAGGCGCCATTCGTTGGCCTGGCTCCGCAAGTGTTGTCCCAGGCATCAGCCTCCCGTTCAGCCCAATAAAAACAAGAGAGTGTTCCGATGCAACGATTCATTCCCAACCTGTTGGCCGCAGCCCTGGCTTTGTCCTCGGTGCAGGCCATGGCCGCCGCTGACCTGGTGTTGTTCAACGGCAAGGTATTCACCGCCGAACCCGGTCAGGGACTGGTCCAGGCGGTGGCCGTGCAAGATGGCAAGATTCTCAAGACGGGCAGCAATGCCCAGATCAACGCCCTGGCCGATGCCCGCACGCAACGCATCGACCTGGCGGGCAAGGTGCTGATGCCGGGCATGATCGACACCCACAGCCACCCGGTGGTGGCGGCCTTCGACAGCATGAGGGCCAACCTGCTGGATGAAGTCAAACCGTTGCCCGAGCTTGAGCAGTGGATCATCGAGCAGGATCAGGCGGGCGTTGCCCGTGCCGGTGATGTGATCAGCATTGCCGGGGCGAGTTCGGCCTATTGGGACAAAAGCCGTGAGCTTGGCCAGCGTTTCAATCAAGGGCGCTGGGTGGAGCAACCGGTGGTTCTCAGCGGGATCGACGGGCATACCGGATGGGCCAACAACGCCATGCTCAAGCGCCTTAAGATCGACGCGGCATTGGTGAAAGGCCTGTCGGAACAGGATCGCAGCTTTGTCGGTCACGACGCGGACTTCACCCCCAACGGCTATTTTGCCGAGTCGCGCTGGGACCAGGTCCGCAGCCAGATCCCCGCGCCCAGTGCCGAGATCATGTTGAAAGCCGCCCGCGAGGCGGTGAAGGTCAACAATCAATATGGCGTCACCGCCTGGATGGACGCGGCGGCGAATGCCGGCAGCGGCGATTCGCTGTTCGATTTCCAGGCCACCGAGCAGAGCTACGGGGTGCTGCCGCTGTACCGCGAATTGGCCCAAAAGGGTGAGCTCAACGCCCACGTGGCCGCGCTGTTGCTGGCCAACCCGAAAAGCCGACCGGCCGACCTGGAAGTACTGGCCAAGGTGATGAAAAAATTCGAGGGCGTCCCCAACCTGAGCTTTCCCGGCATCAAGGTCTTCGCCGACGGCGTTCTCGAGTTTCCAGGGCAGACGGCAGCGGTCATCGTGCCCTTCAACAACAGCCAGAAAGACGGTCAACTCTTGATCGACCCCGCGCACTTCGGTGAATTGGTGGCGGCGGCGGAGAAGCGCGACTGGATCGTGCACACCCATGCGGTCGGCGACCGCGCGGTCCGCGAGTCACTCGATGGCATTGCCTACGCACGCACACTCAACCCGACCCCGGTGGCCCATAGCATCAGCCACCTGCAACTGGTCAATCCCAAGGAGTTCGCGCGCTTCAAGCAGCTGGGCGTGATCGCCTCCATGCAGCTGCTGTGGGCCACCGGCGAGAGTTACACCGTCGAACTGGTCAAACCCTACATCAGCGCGTTTGCCTACGGTTACCAGTACCCCGCCAGGTCCCTGCACAACGCCGGCGCCGTGATCGCTGGCGGCAGTGACTGGCCGGTGTCCAGCCCCAACCCGTGGAACGCCATCGCCCAGGCCAGCACGCGCAAAGGGCCGCTGGGGGTGCTCAATGCCAAGGAAAGCATCGATCGCCAGAGCATGTTCTACGCCTACACCTTGAATGCCGCCAAAGCCCTGCGCCTGGAGCAGCAGATCGGCTCGCTGGCACCTGGCAAGCAGGCCGACTTGATCATCCTCGACCGCGATGTGTTCAAGGTCAGCGATGACGAACTGTTCGACACCAAAGTCCTGAAGACCTACTTCGCCGGCAAAGAGGTTTACGCCCCCGCGTCCTGACGCATGCCCCAGCCGAAGCACCCGAAAAAAAATGACCGGCCCCTCGAAGCGCGAGGGGCTCGGCCACGCCATGCCCGACATTCCCCGCACCCTCCATAACAATAAGAGATTCGTATGAACGCACGCTCAGTCTTCGCCCTGGCCAGCCTGGTATTGGCCCCGTTGACCACCCACGCACTGACCCTCAATGACGACTTCAGCCTGGACATGAGCCTGGGGGTATTCAGCGACTACCGCACCCGCGGCATTTCGCAAACCCTGGGTGATCCGGCGGCACAGGCCAGCGCCACGCTGGTGCACAGCAGTGGCCTGTACATGGGCGCCTGGACGTCGAATGTCGATTTCGGCGGCGAGTTCAAGACCCGGCAGGAACTCGAGTACTACGCCGGTTACTACTGGCAGGCGACCGAGGCCATCAGTCTCGACCTGGGCTACATCAAGTACGACTATCCCAAGGAAGGCCAATTCAACCTGAGCGAGGTCTACGCCATTCTTGACGTATATGGCGTGAAGCTCGGCGCCAACTACTCGAACGATACGCCGAACGTCTTCGGTGAAGACCAGGACACCCTTTACACCTACCTCAGCTACCAGTTCGCCTTGCCGGCCGAGCTGGGCCTGAACGTGCGCGTGGGGCGCGGCGATGTCAAAGACCCGGCTTACTGGACCACCAACGGCGACAGCCGCGAGGCTTATTACGAGTGGGAAGCCAGGCTGAGCCGTGATTTCGTGGGCGTGACCTGGGGTCTGAGCTACATCGATACCGACCTGTCGAACAGCGAATGCGCGGGTTGGTATGGCTACGACGATCTGTGCACGGCGACGGTGGTCGCCAGTGCCAGCAAGATGTTCTAAGCCTGCAAGCACACCCAATAAAAACAAGCTCCGCAAAGGAAAACAGCGCAATGACCAAGGTCAGCGATAGTCAGCAGCGAAGTCCCCTGATCGAGACCCGTTCGATCGATTTCATTCCCGAGGCCGAGCGTCATGGCAGCCTCTACAGCCAGTTCACCCTGTGGCTTGGCGCCAACCTGCAGATCACGGCGATTGTCACCGGCGCCCTGGCCGTGGTGCTGGGCGGCGATGTGTTCTGGTCGCTCATCGGCTTGCTGATCGGCCAACTGCTCGGCGGCGCGGTGGTTGCGCTGCACGCGGCGCAAGGGCCCAAGCTCGGGCTGCCGCAGATGATTTCCAGTCGCGTACAGTTCGGCGTCTATGGGGCAGCGATCCCGATCGTGCTGGTGTGCCTGATGTACCTCGGTTTCAGCGCCACCGGCGCGGTACTGTCGGGGCAGGCCATCGCCCAATTGATCGATGTCAGCGACAGCGCCGGCATCCTGATCTTCGCCTCGTGCATCGCCTTTCTGACCATGTTCGGCTATCGGGTCATCCACCTGGTCGGCAAGGTGGCCAGCGTGCTGGGCGTTATTGCGTTCGTGTATCTGTTTACCCGGCTGATGACCCTCAACGATATCGGCCTGCTCCTGGAAAACCGCCACTTCAGCTGGAGCACTTTTCTGCTGGCGGTGTCCCTGTCCGCGTCCTGGCAGATCGCTTTCGGGCCCTACGTGGCCGACTATTCGCGCTACCTGCCGAGCAAGACCGCATCCTGGAAAACCTTCACCGCCGTCGGCCTGGGCACGGTGCTCGGCGCCCAGGCCTCGATGGTGCTGGGGGTGTTCGCCGCGGCCCTGGCTGGCGCGAATTTTCGCGGGCATGAAGTCGCGACCATCGTCGGCCTGGGCAGTACCGGCGTGATGGCCTCGCTGCTGTACCTGAGCGTGGTGTTCGGCAAGGTCACGGTGTCTACCCTCAACGCCTATGGCAGCTTCATGTGCGTGGCGACCATCATCAGTGGCTTTCGCAGCCGTCTGGAGATAACCGCCCGCCAGCGCATGCTGTTCGTGCTGGTGATTGTCGCGGCGTCCACCACGCTGGCGCTGCTGGGGCAGCATTCGTTCCTGAACACCTTCAAGTATTTCATCCTGTTCCTGCTGACGTTCTTCACACCCTGGAGCGCGATCAACCTGGTGGATTATTACTTCATCAACAAGGAGCGCTATGACATTGCGGCGTTGTCCGATCCGCAAGGTCGCTATGGGCGCTGGAACCTGTTGGGCATCAGCGTGTATGCGATCGGTGTGTTGGTCCAGTTGCCTTTTGTCGACACCAAATTCTACTCGGGACCGATGGTGGCGCAGCTCGGCGGTGTGGATATTTCCTGGATCGTGGGATTGGTGGTGCCGGGGGTTCTGTATTACGGGCTGGCCAAGGCATCGGTGCCGGCGGTAGCCCCTGAGCGCAGTTAAAGGATTTCGACCGTACAAGATTCCCTGTGGGAGCGAGCTTGCTCGCGATGGACGTCAACGATAACGCGTTCCCCCTGAATGAACGCATCGCCCTTCAGACCATCGTCGGAACGCCGCCCGGAGCAAGCTTGCTCTACGAGCTCCCGCACGCTGCGATCTTTTGATCTACATTTCCCTTTCCCGCTGATCAATCAATCCGTTCGGAGACGATCAACATGCCACTCCAGGCCCTGCGCGCCGACCCCTCCAACCTCGACAAAATCGCCAGCCTCTTCGACGCCTATCGCGGCTTCTACGGCCAGCCATCCAACCTCACCCAGTCGAGCAACTTCATCGCCGAGCGCATCGCCCGGGACGAATCGGCGATTTTCTTCGTCGAGGACGACACGGGTGAGGCGCTGGGGTTCGTCCAGTTGTACCCGACATTCTCCTCCATCGACGCGCACCGCACCTGGCTGCTCAGCGACCTGTTCACCACCCCGGCGGCCCGTGGTCGTGGCGTCGGGACCTTGCTGATGAACACCGCCCGAACCTTTGCGCTGCTCACCGGCGCCAAAGGCCTGGTGCTGGAGACGGCCACGGACAATCTCGGGGCGCAACGCCTGTATGAGTCGCTGGGGTATGTGCGCGATACGGGTTACTACACCTATTGCCTGGATTTGAAACAGGGCTGAATCAAGCGTCTCTGTCGAGCACTGCAGTGCTGTCGCGCAGGGTCAATTCGAACGGCAGCACCACATGCCGGTCTGCAATCGGCTTCTTCTCTATGAGAGCGATCAGCATCTCGACCGCCTTCTGCCCAAAGACTTCGGCCGGTTGCGCGATGGTCGTCAACGGCGGGTCGCAATAGGCTGCGAAGGGAATGTCATCGAACCCCACCAGAGAAATATCCTCAGGCACCCGCAGCCCCTGTTGTTTGATGCGCTTCAACGCGCCGATCGCCATTTCATCGTTTTCGCAAAACAGGGCAGTAGGGCGCTCGGCCAGTTGCAGCAACGCGCCCGCCCCCTCGAAACCGGCGGTCAAGGTGAAGTCGCCGTGGCACACCAGTGCCGGATCGCAGGCAATCCCGGCGTCGCTCAGCGCATCGTGATAACCGGACACCCGGTCGCGGGTCAGCGGGCTGCTTTTCGGTCCTTTGACCAGTCCGATGCGGCGGTGGCCCAGCCCGATCAGGTGCTCGGTCATGGCCTTGGCGGCTGCGCGGTTATCCAGGCTGATGGTGGGGTGACGCCCGCCCTGAATCACTTCGCAGGCATTGACCAAGGGCGGTGAATCGCCGTTGGGCGAGGGCGATTCGAAAGGGTCGTAGGCGCGCAACTGGATCACGCCGTCGGCCTGATGGGCGTGCACCAGCGCGGCGAATTCCCGTTCGACTTCCTCGCGGCCCTGGGTGTCGCACAGCAGCAGGCGGTACCCGGCCGCCTGGGCCGCCTGCTGGGCGCCGCTGATAACCCGGGCGAAAAACGTGTTGGCGATGGCCGGGACCAGAATCACCAGGTTGCCGGTCCTGCGCGAACGAAATTGCACAGCCATCAGGTTCGGCCGGTAGCCGGCCTGTTCCACCGCCGCATTGACCTTGTCCCGGGTTTCGGGGAGCACGCGTTCGGGCGACTTCAGCGTCCTGGACACGGTCGCCACCGAGACGCCGGCCAGGCGGGCAACTTCACGGATATTGGACAAGACAACCTCGTTACGAAACGGCAAATGCCAGCGCGGCCGGCGAGCTTACCGCAGGCAGGCTGTGGGTTGAAATGATCTTCATGGCTAATCCGGGTTTGACACCTCAAGCAACTGAGCCTAAATTCCCGGCATGATGTAACCGGTTACATCATAGTCAATCCTGAGTCTGAATCTCCCCCGGACAAGAGAAATTCGCGATGAACGTTGTCACCCCAAAAATACGCATGGGCTTCGTCGGGGGCGGCGAGGGCGCCTTCATCGGCAAGGCCCACCGCCAGGCTGCCGGCCTCGATGGACATTTTGAGCTGGTGTGCGGCGCCTTCAGCCGCGACGCGCGCAACAATCAGGACAGCGGTGCAGCCTTGGGCTTGCCCGCCTCACGCTGCTACAACGACTGGCAGCACATGCTGGCGGCCGAACGCGCGCTGCCCGCGGACCAGCGCATGGAGCTGCTGGTCATCGTCACCCCCAATCACCTGCACGCACCCATCGCCAGCCAGGCGCTGAGCGCGGGTTTTCATGTGTTCAGCGAGAAACCCGCGGCGCTCAACCTGGCCGAGCTGCTGGCGCTCAAGGCCGTGCTGAAAAGCAGCGACCGCCTCTACGGGCTGGCGCACACCTACCTGGGTTATCCGATGGTCTGGCAGGCCCGCAAGATGGTGCGCACCGGCGTGATCGGCGCCGTGCGCAAGGTCATGGTCGAGTACCCCCAGGGCTGGTTGAGCCGGGATGTGGCCGGGCAGGGCAACAAGCAGGCCGGCTGGCGCGACCAGCCCGAGCAGTCAGGGCTTGGCGGCTGCATCGGCGATATCGGCACCCATGCCTTTTCCCTGGCCGAGTTCGTCGCCGATCAGCCTATCGAGCAGATCTGCGCGACCCTGGGCGTGCACATCGCCGGGCGGCAACTGGACGATGACGCGGCGATGCTGTTCATGATGGCGGCCGGCGCCACCGGCGTGTTGATCGCCAGCCAGGTCTGCGCCGGTGAGGAGAACCCGCTGAAAATCCGTATCTACGGCGACAAGGGCGGGCTGGAATGGCGCCAGGAAGAACCGTCGAGCCTGATCCATCGTTCCCTCGACCAACCGATGCGCATCCTGCGCTCCGGTGTCGGCCAGCCCTGGTTGTGTGAAGCCGCGACCAGGCGCATGCGGCTGCCCGCCGGGCACCCCGAAGGTTATCTGGAAGCCATGGCCAACCTCTACGGCGACTTCGCCAGCGCGATCCGCAACCAGGTCGAAGGCCACGACGCCCCTGGCGTGCCGGGCATCGACGTCGGGCTGCGCGGCATGGCCTTCATCGAAGCCGCGATCGCCAACCATCGCGGCGACGCGAAGTGGACCGCCCTGGTCTGCCATCCATGAACCCGGAGAACCCACCCGTGAACCCAACCTCCCAAGCACCGACCGGCCTGCGCGGCCCGGGGATTTTCCTCGCGCAATTCATGTCCGCCGAAGCGCCCTTCGATACCCTGGCCAACATTGCCCGCTGGGCGGCGTCCCAAGGCTACAAGGCCATTCAGCTACCCACCCTGGGCACGCAATACATCGACCTGGCCCGTGCCGCGGAAAGTCAAAGCTACTGCGACGAGTTGAAAGCCGTCTGCGCCGAGGCAGGCGTCGAAATCAGTGAGTTGTCGACTCACCTGCAAGGCCAGTTGGTGGCCGTGCATCCGGCGTTCGATGCCTTGTTCGACGACTTCGCCCCCGCGCATCTGCGCGGCCAGCCCCAGGCGCGGACCGAATGGGCCATCGACCAGTTGAAACTGGCGGCCCGCGCCAGCCAGCGCCTGGGATTAAAAGCCCACGCCACCTTCTCCGGCGCGCTGTTGTGGCCCTACATCTACCCATGGCCACAACGTCCGAGCGGTCTGGTCGAGCAGGGGTTTGCCGAACTGGGCCAGCGCTGGCGACCGATTCTCGATTGCTTTGACGAGGCGGGCGTCGACCTCTGCTATGAAATCCACCCCGGCGAAGACCTGCACGACGGCGCCTCGTTCGAGCGCTTCCTGGAGGCCGTCGATCATCACCCGCGCGCCACGATCCTCTACGACCCGAGCCACCTGCTGTTGCAGCAAATGGACTATCTGGGGTTCATCGACCGCTATCACGAGCGCATCCGCATGTTCCACGTCAAGGACGCCGAATTCCGCCCCGATGCCCGTTCCGGCGTCTACGGCGGCTACCAGGGTTGGGTGGATCGCCCGGGCCGGTTCCGTTCGTTGGGGGATGGCCAGATCGATTTCAAATCGATTTTCAGCAAGCTGGCCCAGTACGACTTTGCCGGTTGGGCGGTGCTGGAGTGGGAATGTTGCCTCAAAGACTCGGAGCAGGGCGCCGCAGAAGGGGCGGCGTTCATCCGCGAGCACATGATCAGCAAGACCCGAAAGGCCTTCGACGATTTCGCCAGCGTGACGTCCGACGAGGGTTTCAATCGACGGCTGCTGGGGTTGCCCGACGCCTGAAACTGCCGGTTCTTTCCAGACAATAAAAACAACAAGGTGACAGTTCATGACCACGATGAGTGCGCGATTGAGCGCAATGATGTTCCTGCAGTTTTTTATCTGGGGTGGCTGGTTCGTCACCCTCGGCACTTTCCTCTCCAGCAACCTGGGCGCCAGCGGCGGGCAGATCGGCATGGCGTTTTCCACGCAGTCCTGGGGCGCGATCATCGCGCCTTTCGTCATCGGGCTGATCGCCGACCGCTACTTCAATGCCGAGCGCATCCTCGCGGTGCTGCATCTGATCGGCGCGGTGTTGCTGTTCCAGCTCTATCGCGCCGCCGACTTCAGCACTTTTTACCCGTTCGTGCTGGCCTACATGATGATCTACATGCCGACCCTGGCCCTGGTCAACTCGGTAGCCTTCCGGCAGATGCGCGACCCGGCGCTGGAGTTCTCGCGAATCCGGGTGTGGGGCACAATCGGCTGGATCGTCGCGGGCGTGGTGATCAGCTTCGTGTTTGCCTGGGACTCGCAACAGGCGATCTCGTCCGGCGGCTTGCGCAACACCTTCCTGATGTCCGCCATCGCGTCCCTCGCGCTGGGCCTCTACAGCTTCACCTTGCCCCGTACCGCACCGCTGCCCCGTGAACCGGGCAGCGGCGGCCTCAAGCAAATGCTCGGGCTGGACGCCTTGGGTCTGCTCAAGGATCGCAGCTACCTGGTGTTCTTCATCGCCTCGATCCTGATCTGCATTCCCCTGGCGTTTTATTACCAGAATGCCAACCCGTTCCTGGCGGAAATCGGCGTCACCAATCCCACGGCGAAAATGGCCATCGGGCAGGTGTCCGAAGTGCTGTTCATGCTGCTTCTGCCGCTGTTCATCCAGCGCTTCGGGATCAAGCTTGCGCTGCTGGTGGGGATGCTGGCCTGGGCCTTGCGTTACCTGTTGTTCGCCTACGGCAATAACGGCGACCTGGCGTTCATGCTGTTCACCGGCATCGCCCTGCATGGCATCTGTTATGACTTCTTCTTTGTGTCGGGGCAGATCTACACCGATGCCAAGGCCTCGGAGCGCTTCAGAAGCTCGGCGCAAGGGCTGATCACCCTGGCGACCTATGGCGTGGGCATGCTCATTGGATTCTGGGTGGCGGGGCAGGTGACCGATCACTATGCGTCGGCGGACAGCCACGAGTGGAAGAGTATCTGGCTGTTCCCGGCGGGGTTTGCGCTGGCGATCTTTTTCTGTTTTTCGTTGGCGTTCAATGGGCGTCAGACCCAAGCCGTGCAATCGAACGGCTGAAGACAGAACGGGCGCGCGAAAGGCGCCCGTTTCCATGCCGCTGCCTGCTACGCCTGTTTGCCAAACACCGGCCGGAAAAAAGACCGCTCATAGCTGAGGATGCATTTTGTGTCCTCCGCATACTTGAACGCCGCCATGCAATCCGGATCGTTCATGGAGTCTTGCCGGTACTGCTCATACGCCGAAAGGCTTGGAAAGCTGAACATCGCCAGGGCAATGTTATTGGCGCCCTCGGAGGGCAGGAAGTAGCCGTGGTGCTGGCCTCCGAATTTTTCAACGAGGGGAATCCATAGCGTCGCGTAGTGTTCGAATGCTTTGATCTGATAGGGATCCAGGACGTATCTGAGATAACAGGTGACCACTTTTTTTCTCCCTCTTGGTTGGGTGATGCTGATTTCGGTCCGATGCGACAGCCTTGCTGTCCTATCTGAATGAGCCGCGTAGCAGATCGATGACTTGATCGGTTGAAGGCCCTTGAATGGGCGGTGGCTCAGGGCTTTCCCCGAATTCGCGCCAGATGAACAGCGTCAGTTCCGCTCCGTCAGTCAGCGACGTTGCGTTGTCGTTGGTCGCGAAGGTCTCCAGCAGCCTGTATCTCTTATCTTTCCAGAACAGATCTTCGACCCAGTGATACACCGGGATGAAGTGGAAATGGATAGGGTAGCCGGGGTCATGGCCGAATCGACTGATGTAGAGCCACTTGGGTTTCAACTGCGATTCGATGGTTGTCTGAACCTTGGCGAGCAAGCCACCCAGTTCTGCCAGCGCACCGTCGGGTAGTTCAGCCAGCGAGTTGACGTGAGTCCTTGAGCCGAGCATCAGATAGCCGGGAAGCGCGGACGACATGTGGTGATTGAGAATCCAGTGGGCGGTTTCATGAAGGATGAACCGGGGGGCTACTTCCATGTGTGGGTGTCCATCGTGGATCGGCTGCACAGAATATCAAGGCATCACAAACCTGTCCGGGTCTGGCCGATTTCTGCTCTGTGGGATCAGAGCCAGGTAATCGCCAATCCCACAGAGGGGTGAGGCTGTAGTTATACGCTTAGGTGTGGGCAGAAGATTACATCGCGATGCGACGATGCCTACGACAACTCAAGAATCCACCGGCTTGTGCGCTTTGTTCCTGGCTCCTATCGTCTGCAGGTCGCTGAAAAACAGCGGTTGGGTTTAGCAGCTCCGTAATATCAAGGCACGCCGGTTCTCTTTTTGCCAGTCCACGCATCCGGTGCGAGACAGCTCTGTGTTATGGCGTCTGCGCGTGGGGCACTTCGGTGCATCAGGTTCCTTGTCCCTGGTCTGCTAACCCACGTAAAGACGCCACCCTTTTACATTAAGCAGCGACAGCTGGCGGCTTTATGGGGCAGGGGGCTTCATCAAAACAACACCTGGCCTTCATGAATTAGCGTCACCGTTTCCATTTAGTTGGCGCTACGTCTGTCTGCCGCAGTGCGTTATGGCGGCTGTGCGCGGGAGATCTTAGGGTCTACCGGGTTCCTTGATTCCCGTTCTGCGAACTTGCGTACAGCTGCCACCTTTCGTTTCGCAGCGACCCATGGCAGCACCATCAATCTAGGAGCTTCGACCCCCAGCCCTCCTAAATCAGTGATCGCAAGCGAATTCGTCAGCGTGCTGGCGACTCACAACACACCCCGCGGAACCCTGGAAATCGCCACCCCACGACCGAACGTGGCACGATTAGAAACAGCAAGTCCTCTCCACAGAGGAGCGTGGCTGTAGGAACTTTCTGAGTTGTAGGCAGGAGGCTACGTCGTCTTGCGTAGATGCCTACGCCTAAGACAGAATCTGCCGGCTTGTGCGCCTTGGGGCTGGCTTCTATCGTCTGCGGGTCGCTGAAAATCAGCGATCGGGTTTAGCAGCTCGGTTCCACTCTAGGCTCACAGCGTCCATTTCATACTCAGGTTTTTTACCTGCAGGTTCCTGTTATGGCGGCTTTGCGTGGGGCACTTCGGTGCGCCGGGTTCTAGAGTCCTGGTCTGCTAACCCGCGTACGGCCGCCACCTCTATTCGTTTAGCAGCGACTGTGGCGGCTCCATCACTCTAGGAGTTTCACCATGATCAGATCGACACCCAGTCCTCCGGAATCAGAAACCCCAACGCAATCTACGTCCCAAACTGGTGACCATCACCATAATCCCCAGCCCCTCAAAATCGCCATCCCACCGCACAAACCCAGCCCGATGTTCGTCGTCGCCCCCGACATCGGCACCGAAACCCTATTGGCCCACGCCTGTGAGTCCCTGGCCTCCGCGAGTGTCATGGCGAGTGATTTCGCGGGATTTCTGGAAGGGTCGCAGCGCAATACGATGCTGGGTATTCAGCAGGTCATCATGCTGGCCGAACTGACGGTGAATCGAGCCCTGGATAACGTTGATCCGCAGGATTGACCTATCTGATCATTCCCATGTCGAGGCGTCGAACCGTCGGCGTGGGAATGCAGACCGGGACGCTCAGCATCCCACGCGGATGCAGAGCTTCGGTGAGACATTCCCGACGGAAATGAAATGAGCTGATCAGCGTATCCCGAGATCTTTTATGCGTTTACGATTGGATGATCACAAGTAGCGAGGGAACGCAAAATGGATTGTCAGGTTCGTCTCGCAACAATCGACGATGCAGCAGCGATCAGTCATGTGGTGATCAGCGCGCTACGTGAGTCCAATGCGCAGGACTATTCACCCGATGTCATCGCGCGAGTGGAGCAGGGCTTCTCCGCGCAGGGGATCATTCAGTTGATGATGCAGCGCCGGGTTTATGTGGCGTCTGTCGATCAACGTGTCGTCGCGACGGCTAGCCTGGATGGGGATGTTGTCAGAAGTGTCTTTGTTGACCCGCAATACCAAGGGGCCGGAATCGGCAGGCAGCTTATGGCTGTCATTCATTCGGCCGCTCATGAATTGGGCCTCGATGTTCTGCGCGTGCCGTCTTCAATCACCGCAGAGGGCTTTTATGCTTCGCTGGGTTTTCGAAAAGTGCGGGATGAATTTCACGGGGCCGAGCGCACCATTGTCATGCAGAGGGTGTTAAGGCAATAGCGGATCTGATCAGACAAACCTGTCAATCATCAGACCGCTTTCGCTGGCAAGCCAGCTCCCACAGGGTTTTGTGTTGGGCACAATATTCGTGGCACGGTAGCGATTCCTGTGGGAGCGGGCTTGCCCGCGAATGCGTACTGACGTCCAGCATCGATGTCGCCTGACACGCCGCCTTCAGGCAAGCCTGCGGTCAAACCACAGATACCCTGGTCCCGCCTACTTCGAAAACCGCCTCGCCCCCGCCACACAAAGTATCACCGCCACCGTCACCCCCAACATGCCAATGCTCACCTGCTCATGCAGCAACGTCGCCGCCAACGCCAGTCCAAAAAACGGTTGCAGCAACTGCAGCTGCCCGACGGCGGCGATACCGCCCTGGGCCAGCCCGCGATACCAGAACACGAAACCGACCAGCATGCTGAAGACCGATACGTATGCCAGGCAGACCCACGCCGATGTCGTAATGCCTGAGAACGAAGGCGGGGCGAGGTACCAGGTCAACGGGATCATGACGGGAAGCGACAGCACCAACGCCCAGGAGATCACCTGCCAGCCGCCAAGGGTCCTCGACAGCTTCGCACCCTCGGCATAACCCAGGCCGCAGGCGAGAATCGCCAGCAACATGAGAATGTCCCCCGTCGGCGACGCGGTCAGGCCCTGGGAGAATGCAAACCCCACCACCAGCGCACTGCCCAGCACCGAGAAAAACCAGAACACCGGCCGCGGCCGCTCGCCACCGCGCAACACGCCAAACGCCGCGGTGGCGAGCGGCAGCAGGCCAACGAAGACGATGGAATGCGCCGACGTCACGTACTGCAGGGCCAGCGCCGTCAACAGCGGAAACCCCACCACAACCCCCAGCGCCACGATCGCCAAGGGCAGAAGATCACCTCGAGCAGGACGCTTTTCCTTGAACAGCACCAGCATGCACAGCGCCAGCAGCCCCGCGATAGTGGCGCGGGCAACCGTCAGGAACACCGGGTCGAACTCCAGCACGGCCAGCCGCGTGGCAGGCAGCGAGCCGCTGAAGATCAGGACGCCGATGAATCCGTTGAGCCAGCCGCTGGCGGTCTTTTCCATCCCCAGGTTTTGCAGCTTCGATGCCCGTTCCATTTCGCTCGCACTCAAAAAGTTTGCAGAGATCCATCCTATGATCGAAGATCAATACAATCAAAATATTGTCATGGATAC
Source organism: Pseudomonas silesiensis (assembly GCF_001661075.1). NCBI lineage: Bacteria > Pseudomonadati > Pseudomonadota > Gammaproteobacteria > Pseudomonadales > Pseudomonadaceae > Pseudomonas > Pseudomonas silesiensis. The sequence continues at coordinate 4,381,755 of NZ_CP014870.1, read as the reverse complement.
ATCGGCCCATGCCTCGCTCCCGATACAAGTCTCTGGTTGATAGCTTTGCCGCGGATATCCGGGCCGGGCGCCTGCTGCCGGGCACTCGCTTGCCAACCCACCGCCAACTGGCGACAACCGAAGGCCTGGCGCTGGTAACCGCCAGCCGGGTCTATGCAGAACTCGAGGCCATGGGCCTGGTCAGCGGGGAAACCGGGCGCGGTACCTTCGTCAGGGAAACCGCGTTGGCGCCGGGTTCCGGTATCGACCAGAAAGCCGTGGCCGTCGGCATGATCGATCTCAACTTCAACTATCCGTCGCTGCCCGGACAGGCAGAGCTGTTGCGCAGTGCCCTGCGCCAACTGGCATCGGGTGGTGACCTGGAGGCGTTGCTGCGCTATCAACCACACGCCGGGCGACCGCATGAGCGGGCGTCGGTGGCGCGTCATCTGCGAGCGCGCGGGTTGACGGTGGAAGCCGGGCAAGTGTTGATCGTCAATGGCGCCCAGCAGGGGCTGGCCGTGACGATGATGGCGCTGCTCAAGCCCGGTGATGTGATTGCCGCCGATGCGCTGACCTATTCAGGTTTCAAGGTGCTCGCCGAAGCCCTGCACCTGGAAATCGTGCCCATCCCCGTGACCGGACAGGGTCCGGATCTCGATGCCCTGGAAAAGCTCTGCCGGAACCGGCGCGTGCGGGCGGTGTACAGCATGCCGACGCTGCACAATCCGCTGGGATGGGTGATGAGTGCCGCGCAACGGGAGCACCTGGTGACGATTGCGCACCGTCATGAATTGCTCATCATCGAAGACGCCGCCTACGCTTTCCTGGTGGAAAACCCACCGCCACCGATAGCTGAACTCGCCCCCGAGTGCACGGTTTACGTGTCCGGGTTATCCAAGAGTGTCGCCACCGGCCTGCGTGTAGGTTTCATCGCCGCGCCCCTCGATAAAGTGCCTGCCCTGGAGCGAACGATCCGGGCCACCACCTGGAATACCCCGGGCGTGCTGACCGCGATTGCGAGCACCTGGCTCGACGATGGAACCGTCATGCAGCTGGAGGCGGAAAAACGCAAGGACGCCCAGGCCAGGCAAGCCCTCGCCGCGCAAGTGCTGGCCGGCCTTCGCTACATCAGCCATCCATCGTCGTATTTTCTTTGGCTGCCCTTGCCGGAAGACGCACGGGCCGACCAGATCGCCATGGAACTGATGCACGAACAGGTGGCGGTCTCGATCGCCGAGCCGTTTGCGATCTCCGTGCATGTACCCCATGCGATCCGTTTGGCGTTGGGGTCGGTGGATATGGACACGTTGCGCAAGGCGTTGGTGAAAGTGAAGCGGGTGGTAGGGGCTTACGCGTAGCGAAAAAGCCAATTGAACCCGCTGTGGCCCCGGTTAAACCAGATTGATCGTGATGTCGATGTTGCCACTGAGCGCTTTGGAGTACGGGCAGCGCAGGTGTGCGTCATCCACCACCGCCCGGGCGACGGCAGGGTCCAGGCCCGGGAGGCTGACATTCAGGCGCGCCTGGAGAAAAAACGCCTCTTCGGTCTTGCCCAGGTCGATTTCGGCATCGACGGTGATGTCACTCGGCAGGCTCACCTTCATGGCGGCAGCCGCCTTGCCCATGGCGCCGATGAAGCAGGCCGACCAACCGGCCGCCAGCAGTTGTTCGGGATTGGTGCCACTGCCTGAACTGCCCGGCGGGGACAGCTTGATGTCCAGACGGCCATCGTCGCTTCGCGCTTCACCGTTTCGGCCGCCGGTGGTGTGGGTCTTGCCGGTGTACAGCACGGTGTCGATTTGATTGATCATGGGTGGCTCCTGTTGGGATTCTGGGCTCGTGAGCTGTTATGTCACTGGATTCATCGGAGTAGCGGATGTCCGATGGCGCCCACTTTTCCACCTTCGTGTAGTGCGTGTGTGTCCTGAACCAGCGGTTGTGTATCGCTGTGTAAGATCGCCGGCAAACATACAGGCCGATACAAACAACAGCCGCTGTTGTTTGATCGATGTCGTCCTCGCCGGTGGCTTGAATCTGGCCGACTCTGCTGCCTTCGTCGCGGAGGCGCTGCCCCAAGGCTATTGACAGGTGTGCGCCGGCAAGGCCGGAGAGGGCGTTTTTGCATTTAAGTTTTGGTGCCGGGGCCGGTCATGATGAAATACCCGCCCGTTTTTGCCGTAACGACACCTGGAACCGACATGAAGAACGCCGCCGTACTGACCTTCGCCCTGCTGCTCAATGCGGGACTCTGCAGCGCCCAGGCCTTAGCGGCCGGCGATGCCGAGGCGGGCGGCAAACTGTTCAAGCGGATCTGCGGTGGCTGCCATCAGGTAGGGGCGTCGGCGCGGGGCTCTTTTGGCCCGCAGCTCAACGGGATTTTCGGTCGCCCCTCAGGTAGCACGACGGACTACCTGTACTCCGACGCGATGAAAGCGGCCGGCATCGTCTGGACTCGCGAAACACTGACCGCGTACCTCGAAGATCCGAAGGGTGTGGTTCCCGGTACACGGATGATTTTCTGGGGGCTCAGCGATCCGGAAAAGGTCGACGATGTGCTGGCTTATCTTCAGACGTTTCAGTCGCAGTAAGCTGGCTGAACAAAACGGCAGGCGAGGTGCGTTGGTCGACCAGTACCCGTTGAATGGCGGGTTATTGCAGGTATAAAAAACCCCGGCAGACGAGACCGGGTTTTTCGTTGAGTGTCGCGGTAAAACCATTCATTTACGCCGCACGGCTTTCGATCAGACGATCAGAACCACCTTCGGCAACGCGGTTTTCGATCAGACGATCCGAGCCATCAGCCGCAACGCGATTCTCGATCAGACGATCCGAACCATCAGCCGCAACGCGGTTTTCGATCAGACGATCCGAACCATCAGCTGCAACGCGATTCTCGATCAGACGATCCGAGCCATCAGCCGCAACGCGGTTTTCGATCAAACGATCCGAACCATCGGCCGCAACGCGGTTTTCGATCAAACGATCCGAACCATCGGCCGCAACGCGGTTTTCGATCAGACGATCCGAGCCATCAGCCGCAACACGATTCTCGATCAGACGATCCGAACCATCAGCCGCAACGCGATTCTCGATCAAGCGATCCGAACCACCCTCAGCCACACGGCTTTCAATCAGACGATCCGAACCACCTTCAGCAACTACCGGGTAAGCAGAAGTAGCGGCGAAAGCGTTCACTGCAAAAACCGAGAAAGCGATGCTGAGAAGGACTTGGCGTTTCATGATGGTGTGCTCCGGGGTGTAGTTGTTTGGTATGGAGGCGATGTTACGCCCCGGAGTTTTTAAGAGAACTTCATTGCGTTGATGGTGACTATTAACTCCGTCAATGGCTGCATCAATCAGAGCTTACCGATCTGCGATACACAGCTCGCCGGTGGCGCGGATCAATGCCTGGCCATGCAACGCGTTCCTGATCAGGCTGGAGCGCGCCTTGGCCAGCCAGTCCTGGCAGTTCGGGTCGGTGCGATAGGGTGCGAACCTGGCGTATTGCTGCAACAGGCGGTTCTGCAGTTCGTCCAGCTGCGGCCTGATCTGTTTGGCGAGGTCCGGCCGTGGCGTGTCGGGCGCCTTGCCCGCCGCATGCCATTGAGCGATCAGGCCGTACTGCACCAGCTTGTTGGCTTCTATCTGTGCAGCGATCAATTCGACGACGTCGTCCGGGTCCAGCTTTCGCGCCACGGCCAGCTTCCTCGCGTTGGCGATGACCTGCGCTTCCCGGGCACTGTCCTGGATCGGCTTGCCGCTGTCCCACTTGGTCAACGCCACCAGATCGGCAATGTTCAGGCGCTCGTTCATTGTTGCAAGCAGCGGTTGCAGGCTATCGGGCGTGGGCGCGGCGGCTTGTGCGGTGCCAGCGAACAGGCCTAGCAGGGCGCAGGTCAGCAGCTGTGGCAAGCATGGGAAATGGAACATTGGCAAACCTCATTGAGCGGGGGATTTAAGGCTCTTCACCGGACACGGGATTCGTATACGCCAAAAAAGAAAAGCTCGCCATGTCGCAAACGCCCCCGCGACTGTCGTCTTGAGCCAACTCCCATAAACACAGGTACGGTTGGTAGTAAGCCTTAGCAGAATGTTCTAGGAAAAACCATTCCAAAAACGACGACATTCGTTTCTGTAAGCGACCACCGTAAATTCCTTATAAATAAGTAACCCAATGAATCTAAAAGAAAATATCTGAATTCGTACGGTATTCACGATGTGTTTTCTATGTATACAGAGAGAATACAATCTATTGACCACCCCTCGGACCCATGCGAGTCTGAACCCATCAGCCAGCCGCCATGACAACAAAAACTGCCTCTGGAGGTCGTTTTGAAAAACGGCAAAACCTGTCTCTACGAAGACTTGAAACGTCAGATCCTGACCATGGAACTGGCCCCGGACGAAGCCCTGGACGAAGTCATTCTCAGTGCCCGTTACGGCTTGTCCCGGACCCCCGTTCGAGAAGTGTTTCGCCGCCTGGCGGGTGAAGGCTATATCGATATTCGCGAAAACCGCGGTGCTCGGGTCATCTCGATGAATCACTCGACCCTGCGCAACTTTTTCCTGGTGGCGCCGATGATGTACGCCGCCATCGGCCGCCTGGCGGTGCAAAACTTCACGCCGCGCCAATTGATCGACCTCAAAGACACGCAATACCGTTTTCGCCACGCCACCACTTCAAGGGATGCGCTGGCGATGGTGGTCGAGAACAACCGCTTTCACTGGATCATGGGCGAGATGGCGGGCAACCCCTATCTGCAACCCAGCCTGGAACGACTGCTTATCGATCACGCCCGGATCGGCAATACCTTTTTCCGGCCTCGCGACAAGGATATGGAACAGCGTCTTGATCTGTCCGCCTGTCATCACGATTCATTTATCGAAGCCATAGAGCGTCGCGATGAAGCAGCAGTCGTTGATCTGGTGTTTGAACACTGGGAACTGTCCCGGGAAAACATGGAGATTTTCATTACGCCCCAAGGCATGACAGCGGACGCACTCGTTGATCTTTCACGCAATCTATCTCCGGAGAAATCATCTTGAAATTTGAAGGTATCTATACGCCAGCGGTAACGCCTCATAAACCAGATGGGGAGATTGACTGGGCCGTTTATTCTGAAGTGCTGGAGTCGCTGATCGAGGCGAAAGTGCACGGCATTATCATCGGCGGCTCGACCGGCGAATATTATGCGCAGACGCCGGAAGAACGTACTGAACTGGCCGCCTACGCCAAAGATGTCATCGGCACCCGGGTGCAACTGATCGTCAGCACCGGGGCCATTCGCACAGAAGATGCCGTGCAATACGCCAAGGATGCAAAAGCGATCAAGGCAGACGCCATTCTCGTCACTTCGCCGCCGTACGCACTGCCGACTTCCAAGGAAAACGCGATCCACGCGCTGACCATCGATCGCGCGGCCAACCTGCCGATCATGCTTTACAACTACCCGGGTCGCATGTGCGTTTCGATGGACGAGGATTACCTCACCCGCGTGAGCGAATCGAAAAACGTCATCGCCATCAAGGAAAGTTCCGGCGACATGGGCCGCGTGCATCTGCTCGCCCGCCAATACCCGAATATCGCGCTGTCCTGTGGCTGGGACGATCAGGCACTCGAGTTCTTTGCCTGGGGCGCCAGAAGTTGGGTCTGCGCCGGTTCCAACTTCCTGCCCAAGGAACACGTGGCGCTGTATGAAGCCTGTGTGATCGAAAAGAACTTCGATAAAGGTCGCCAGATCATGTCGGCGATGATGCCGCTGATGAATGCACTGGACGGCGGCAAGTTCGTGCAGTCGATCAAGTACGGTTGCGAAGTGGCCGGCCTGAAAGTAGGGGATGTGCGCTTGCCGCTTCAGCCTCTGGAAGCTGAAGAAAAGCAGAGCCTCGAATCGGTCATCGCCGAGCTGAAACGCAACGTGGCCAACATTACGTCGGGAGCCAGCCATGGGTGATCTTCTGAGCAAAGCGGAATATGCCGCCATCGCCAAAGAGATTTCGTTGCCCTCCAACGCGTTCATCGATGGCGCGTTCAAGCCCGCGATCTCCGGCAAGACTTTCGCCACCCACAATCCGGCAACGGGCGAGTTTTTGACTGATGTCGCCGCCTGTTCGTCCGAGGATGTCGACTTCGCCGTCAATAACGCCAAGGAGGCTTTCGAGGATGGACGCTGGAGATCGATTTCTCCCAAGGAGCGCAAAGCGGTCCTGCTGACGTTCGCCGATCTGCTTGAAAGCCACTCACACGAACTGGCCGTCCTCGAGAGCCTCGACAGCGGCAAGCCTGTGAGTGAATGCCAGTTGGTCGACGTGCCGGACACAATCCACACCCTGCGCTGGCACGCGGAACTGGTCGACAAGATTTATGACAACACCGCCCCAGTGGGCAGTGACGCGCTGACCATGGTGGTCCGTGAGCCGATTGGCGTGGTGGGCTGCGTCCTGCCATGGAACTTCCCGCTGCTGATGCTGGCCTGGAAAATCGGCCCGGCGCTCGCTGCAGGCTGTTCGGTCATCGTCAAACCCGCCGAACAGACTTCCCTGACCACCTTGCGGGTCGCTGAGCTGGCGTTTGAAGCGGGCGTCCCGGCCGGCGTGCTCAACATTGTCACCGGCACCGGCAAGGAGGTCGGCGAGCCGATCGGCTTGCACCACGACGTCGACATGGTCAGCTTCACCGGCTCCACCGCGACCGGCCGCCGGTTCCTGCATTACGCCGCCGATTCGAACCTGAAACGCATCGTGCTCGAATGCGGCGGGAAAAACCCGGCCGTGGTGATGGACGACGCCGAAGACCTGGACCTCGTCGCCCAGCATGTGGTCAACGGCGCGTTCTGGAACATGGGCGAAAACTGCTCTGCGACCTCGCGCCTGATCGTCCACGCGTCGATCAAGGACGAATTGCTCCAGCGCATGGGCGCCTACATCCGCGAATGGAAGATGGGCGACCCACTGGACCCGGAAAACCGCGTCGGGTCGCTGGTCAGCCCGGAGCATTTCGCCAAGGTGAAGTCGTACCTCGAGCACGCCGTCGCCGGCAAGATGAATGTGGTCTACGGCGGTGCGACCAAGGACGATGCGTTCGTCGAACTGACCGTGATCGATGGTGTGGACCGGGACAGTCGACTGTTCAAGGAAGAGATCTTCGGCCCGGTTCTGTCGGTCACCACCTTCAACACGCTCGCCGAAGCCATTGCCCTGGCCAACGACACGGTCTACGGCCTGGCCGCCTCGGTGTACACCGGCAGCCTGCGTCGGGCGATCAGGTTGTCGCGGGAAATCCGCGCCGGCATCGTCACCGTCAACTGCTTTGGTGAGGGCGATGCGTCGACACCTTTCGGCGGCTACAAAGAGTCGGGCTTCGGTGGTCGGGACAAATCCATCTTCGCCCATGACCAGTACACCGAAATCAAGACCATCTGGATCGATGTGTCTGATCGGTCGGATGACGAGTCCGAAAAATGAGCACCCATACCATCAAGCGCCTGCCGGTCGACACCGGGGTTTCAGGATGGGAGGCGATTTCCACCCGCACTGCGCCTGTCCGTCTGCTTGATGGCAACGTGACGGCGGATTGGCTGATTATCGGCGCCGGTTTTGCCGGTCTCTCCGCCGCCCGCCGGCTGTCCCAACTGCATCCCGGCGACCGCATCGCGGTGGTGGACGCCCATGAAGTGGCGAAGGGGCCGGCAGGCCGCAACTCCGGTTTCATGATTGACGTGCCCCACAGCCTGTCATCCGGGGAATATTCGGTGGCTGGCGAGTCGGCAACGGCGCTGGAGATCGCGCAGAACCGCTTCGCCATTGCTTTCGCCGCTGAAGCCGCTCGCGAATACGGCATGTCCGCAACCACCTTCGACCCTTCCGGGAAGATCAACGCGGCAGCCACCGAGCGCGGGATCAAGCTCAATGACAATTATGCCAAGTCACTGAAAAGCATCGGCGAGCGATTTGAATTGCTGGATGCCGCACGTATGCAGGACATCACCGGTACCCGTTATTACCACGGCGGGCTGTATACCCCCGGTGCAGTGATGATCCAGCCCGCCCAATACATCAGGGATTTTGCCGCCGGGCTGGATAAGAACGTCAGCCTGTATGAACGCTCACCGATTATCGAGCTGACAAGATCAGGCAATGACTGGAAGGCGAAGTCTCACCGTGGAGTTGTCACTGCGCCGAAAGTGATTTTGGGCGTCAATGGTCATGTCGAAGATTTCGGCCATTTCCAGGGGCGTCTGCTGCACGTGTTTACTTACGCTTCGATGACGGCTGCCTATAGTCATGATGAATTTGGCGGGCCTGTGACGGGTAAGGATCGATGGGCTTTATTACCCGCCGACCCAATGGGCGCGACGCTGCGCAAGATTACTGAAAACGGCCTGTCGCGCATTGTTATCCGTACCAAGTTTACCTATGACCCCAGTATTCAAGTAACGCCAAGACGTGTTGCGGCCGTGGCCGAAGAACAACGGCGCTCGCTGGATGCGCGCTTCCCCGAGTTGAAATCGACTCCGTTGGAATTCAGCTGGGCCGGACGGCTCTGCCTGAGTCGCAACAGCGCACCAGCGTTTGGGGAAATAGAAGAAAACCTCTATTCGGCTTGCTGCGAAAACGGCCTGGGCACGGTTAAAAGCACACTGGCAGGCGTTATGGCTGCCGAGCTGGCCAGCGGCACGCATTCAAAGGTTTTAGACAGTTTCAGTCAACTGCCGGGACCCAGCCGATTGCCACCCAAGCTGATCACTAAGTTGGGCGTCAACTCGGTTATTCGTTGGCAGGCATTAAGAGCAGGGCGAGAGGGCTGAAGTGCTTCACACATCCGGCTTTTATTTCATAAAAGTCTAACTCTAGTTTTTAACCGTAGATCGGAGTTCGCCATGAAAAAGATTTGGAAGGCAATCTGTGCTGTCGCTGTGGCTGGCTTATTAAGTGGCCCCGTGCAAGCCGAAGAGAAAAACATTGTCATGGGTACCATGACCTGGGAAGACTTGACGCCTATTACCGGTATAACAAAGAAGGTACTTGAAGACTCTGGTTATACCGTAAAAGTTGTAGAGTTTTCCGAGTGGGGCATCGCTTACGCAGCATTGAGCAAAGGTGACGTACAAGTATTGGCCTCCCAAACCGATTACGCGGCCAACGACTACTGGAACAAGAACAAGAACAAGATCGAGAAACTATCGCCAGTTTCTTTCGGGCTGTATCAAGGACTTGCCGTACCCAGTTACGTCGACATTGATTCCATTGAACAATTGAACGCCAACTCGGAAAAACTTGGCGGCAAGATCATCGGTATCGAACCGGGTTCTGGCTTGATGAGCGATGCCACCAATGTGGTCAAGGCCTATGACCTCAAGCTTAAGCTGGTCGAAGGCAGTACCACGGCGATGACGGCGGCGTTGAAATCGGCGGTCGACCGTAAAGAGCCGGTGGTCGTCACCGTCTGGGACCCTTCGTGGATGACCAAGAAGTTCGACCTTAAATTCCTCAAGGATCCAAAAGGCATCTTCCCGCCGCTGCAAGGCTACTACTGGATCGGCCATAAAGGCTTTGCTGCCGAATATCCACGTGCTCGCGAGCTGATGGCCAGTGTGTATGTGCCCATCACCGACATCACCGCGATGAACGCCGACGTCAAGGATGGCAAGACCATGGAACAGGCGATCAAGGACTGGACCGACAGCCACGCTGACTTGCTCAAGCGCTGGGGAAATATCAAGAAGTAATCACTTTGCTTAACGCCACTGCCGCCCTTTGATTCTTAGAGAAACCAGAAAACTGGTTCACGGGTTACGAACATGACAACGGCCAAGATAGACACGAACGAAGTGCTGATAGATTGCCAGTCCGTCTGGAAAATCTTCGGAAAAGCCGCCCCGGCAGCCATGAATGCTGTGGTCAAGGAGGGGCTGACCAAGACTCAGATCCTGCAAGATTTCGGCTGCGTGGTCGGCGTCTCCGACGTCAGTCTCCAGGTGCGCCGAGGCGAGATCTTTTGCATCATGGGATTGTCCGGCAGTGGTAAATCCACCTTGATCAGGCTGCTCAACAAGCTGATCACCCCCAGCTCCGGCAAAGTCCTGGTCAAGGGCAAGGACCTGTCATCCCTGAAGGCCGCGGAATTGCGCGACGTCAGGGCACGTCATATCGGCATGGTCTTCCAGAGCGTGGCCTTGTTGCCCAATCGAACGGTGCTGGAAAACACCGCGTTCGGCCTGGAAGTGCAGGGCGTGGGCAAGGCCGAGCGCTACAAGGTGGCCGAGCAGGCGCTGGCCAAGGTGGGCTTGACCGAGTGGTCTTCGCGTTATCCCAGCGAACTGTCCGGCGGCATGCAGCAGCGTGTGGGCTTGGCGCGGGCGATTACCGCCGACCCCGAAGTGATTCTGATGGACGAGCCGTTCAGTGCGCTCGACCCGTTGATCCGCCGGCAGTTGCAGGATGAATTCCGCCAGTTGACCAAGGACCTGGGCAAGTCCGCGGTGTTTATTACCCACGACCTGGACGAGGCGATCCGCATCGGCGACCGCATCGCGATCATGAAGGACGGCGTGATCATCCAGGTCGGCACCGCCGAAGAGATCGTGCTCAACCCGGCCGACGACTACGTCGCGGAATTCGTCGCGGGCATTTCCCGGCTGCACCTGGTCAAGGCGCAGTCGGTGATGACGCCGGTGGAGCCTTTCAAGGTGGCGAACCCGGGCTGCGACATTGCCCGGCTCACCAAAACCACGCCTGAGGCCGATATCAACGAGCTCATCGGCTTGACCATGAAGTCCGAGCGTGACGCGCTGGCGGTGGTCGATAACGGCACCGTGGTCGGGATCATCACGATCCGTGACCTGCTGCGTGGCGTGCAAGGCATTCCGAATGAGTTCGCGGCGCCCTCGGACGCCACTGTTCTGGAGGCATCGACATGAGCACCCCGGACTTTTCCAATCAGTTCGACGCAGTCGTCGACTCGAGCCTGGAATGGCTCTCGGACAACGGCGAGTTTCTGTTCGACGGCATCAACGCAATGCTGACCGGCCTTTACGAAGGCGTGCTGTGGTGCCTTGCCTATCCGCCGTATTACCTCGTCGCCCTGGCCATTGCCCTGATCGGCTGGCGGGTGGTCGGCGTCCGCTTTGCGATTCTCACCGGCCTGGCCCTGGTGTTTTGCGACATCATCGGCTTGTGGCCCGAAACGGTCAGCACGCTCGCCCTGGTGCTGACGGCCACTGTGCTCGCGCTGGTGGTCGCCATTCCCCTGGGCGTGCTGGCCGGCCTGGCACCCTCGGTCGATCGCGTGGTGGACCCGGTGCTGGACCTGATCCAGACCATGCCGCCCTACATCTATCTGCTGCCGGCGATTGCGCTGCTGGGTTATGGCCCGGCCACGGCACTGCTGGCCACCTTTATCGTGGCGGTGCCCCCGGCCATTCGCCTGACCTCGCTGGGGATTCGCATGACGCCCAAGCATTTCATCGAATTGGGCGATGCCAGCGGCGTCACCAACTGGCAGATGTTTTTCAAGATCCGCCTGCCGTTCGCCAAGCCCAGCATCATGGCCGGGGTCAATCAGAGCCTGATGATGGCCTTCGGCATGGTGGTCATTGCCGGCATCGTCGGCTCCGGTGGCCTGGGTGAGTCGATTTATGCCGCGGTGCGCACGCTGGACATCGCCAAGTCGATCAATGCGGCCATCTCCATCGTTATCCTGACCATGATTCTCGATCGGCTGGCGCAGCACGCTGCCCGCTCGCGCACGGGAGAAAGCCAATGAGTACGCCCATTCAATTTTCCCCAGGCGAGTACCTGGCGCCCGGGGTCGACTGGCTGAACGCCAACCTGCATGGACTGTTCAGAGGGATCAGCCGGGTCATCGAGGCGGTGCTCGGGGCCGTGGAGGGCACCTTGCTGGCGCCGCATCCTTACCTGTTCATCGCGATCGTCGTCGTGGCCGCGTTTTTCTTCGCCAACAAGCGAGTCGCCATTTTCGCCGGTTTGATGTTGGCGTTCTGCCTGTTCTCCGGGCTCTGGGCCGCCTCGATGCAAACCATTGCCCTGGTCTCGGTGGCGGTGCTGATCTCGGTGACCATCGCCTTCCCGCTCGGGGTCCTGGCGGCCCGGGTCAAGCGCGTGGATGACGCGTTCCTGCCGATCCTCAACATCATGCAGACCGTGCCGCCATGGGTTTACCTGATCCCGGCGGTGATGCTGTTCAGCCTGGGCAAGGTCCCGGCGATTATCGCGACCATCGTCTACGGTATTCCGCCGATGCTCCGGCTGACCACCCTCGCGTTCAAACAGTTGCCGAAAGACTTGCTGGAATTGGGCCAGGCGTCCGGTGCCTCACCCCGGGACATTCTGTTCAAGATCGAACTGCCGACGGCCGCACCGACGCTGTTGGTCGGCCTGAACCAATGCATCCTCATGTCCCTGGCGATGGTGGTGTTGGCCGGCCTGGTGGGCGCTGGCGGGCTCGGCGCTGAAGTGACCCGCGGCCTCTCCCGGATGGAGATGGGGCTGGGCCTGCGTGCCGGCCTGGCGATCGTCGCGGTTGCATTGCTCCTGGATCGTCTGTCACGGGGCGCCTTGCAGCGCCATTCTCCCACCACTATGGTTTGAAAAAGGTTCCAGCATGAGACGTAGCTTTTTTTGCATTGACTCCCACGCCTGCGGCAATCCGGTGCGGGTAGTGGCAGGCGGCGGGCCGTTGCTACCGTCGGTGTCGATGGCCGAACGCCGGGAGATTTTCGTGCGCGACCATGACTGGGTACGCACCGCGCTGATGTTCGAACCCCGGGGCCACGACATCATGTCCGGCGTGATCATCTATCCATCGGTACGCGATGACTGCGACTTCGGTGCCTTGTTCATCGAAGTCAGCGGCTGCCTGCCGATGTGTGGCGCGGGCACCATCGGCTTGTCGACCGTGGTCATCGAAGAGGGCCTGATCACGCCGCGGGAGCCCGGCAAACTGGCGATCGAGACACCGGCAGGGCGGGTGGATGTCGACTACAGCATGAACGGCGAATACGTTGATTCCATTCGCCTGTTCAATGTCGCCAGCTACCTGCACAGCGCCGATGTGGTGGTGGACGTGCCGGGCGTCGGCGAGCTCGTTGTGGACATTGCTTACGGCGGCAATTTTTACGCGGTGGTCGAGCCGCAGGAGAACTGGTCCGGCCTGGACGGGCTGACCACGGCAGAGATCGTCGGCCTGAGCCAGAAACTGCGCACGGCCCTGGCCGAGGTGTGTGACCCGGTGCATCCGGAGAACAGCCGGATCAGCGGCGTGCACCATGTCATCTGGTGCGACGACCAGCACAGCACGGCCGCCCATGGACGCGGCGCCGTGTTCTATGGCGACAAGGCAATCGATCGCTCTCCAGGCGGCACCGGTACTTCGGCGCGCATGGCGCAACTGGTTGGCAAGGGCCGTTTGAAGGTGGGGGACACGTACCGCAACGAAAGTCTGATCGGCACCATTTTCGAAGGCAAGGTCGAAGCGGCGGTCAAGGTCGGCACCTTCGACGGCATCCGCCCGAGCATCGGTGGCTGGGCGCAGATCACCGGGCACAACACCATTTTTGTCGACGACAGAGACCCGCTTCGCCACGGCTTCCAGCTTGCCTGATCGGTTGCATAATGGTGCTAGGGCTTTTTGCGTTTGTGCAGGTAGCATGAACGCTTTGCCGGCGCGCCAAACGACAGGCTGGTTAACGTAAAACGAGTGGATCGAATCTTGATCGAACGACGTCAATTCAGCGGAGGCATGAAGGGTAAAAACCTCCGCTACCTGAATGAAAACCCTGGACAGCCTGCTCAGATGACCCGAGCGGGCTTTTTGCTGCTCGAGCACTTCTCGCTGCCGGCCTTCACCCAGGCACTGGATACCATTGTCACCTCCAATCTGCTGCGCCCCGGGTTGTTCTCGTCACGCACGTTCGGCCTGAGTGACGCAGAGGTCGTCAGCGACCTGGGGCTGGTGATCCGCCCGGATGCACGCCTCGATTCTGCAGCCATCCACGACCTGGACCTGCTGGTCATCTGCGGCGGTTACCGGACGGAACTGAAGGCCAGCGACGAGTTCATCAACCTGTTGCGCGCGGCGACCGACCAGGGTGTCACATTGGCCGGATTGTGGAACGGTGCCTGGTTTCTCGGCAGGGCCGGCCTGCTCGACGGCTATCGTTGCGCGATCCACCCCGAACATCGCCCGGCACTCGCGGAAATCGCCAAGGCGACCCAGGTCAGCAGCGAACCCTATGTCATCGATCGCGACCGGCTCACGGCGTCGAGCCCCTCCGGCGCTTTCCATATGGCGCTGGACTGGATCAAGGGCCTGCACGACAAAGCCCTGGTCGAGGGCATCGAAGACATCCTGGCATTCGAGGAGTCGCGCTACCGGCGCATCAAGCCCACTGAAAACATCTGCGTCAGCGCGCCCTTGCGCGAAGTGGTGAAGCTGATGGACGCCAACCTCGAAGAGCCGCTGGAGCTGGAGCAACTGGCGGTCTACGCCGGCCGCTCCCGTCGTCAACTGGAACGCCTGTTCAAGGAACAGCTGGGCACCACGCCGCAGCGCTATTACATGGAACTGCGGATCACCGAAGCACGTCGACTGCTGCAGCACACGGAGCTGTCCCAGGTCGATGTGCTGGTGGCCTGCGGCTTTGTTTCGCCCAGTCATTTCAGCAAGTGCTACAGCTCGTATTTCGGCTACAGGCCGTCCAAGGAAAAACGCCTGGTGAAGTGATCACCAGGCATCGCGAGATGAGATCAGGTGCGGGCGATATCGAGCCACACCTGTCCGCCGGGATACTGGTAACGCTCCAGGGTTTCAGCGGTCATTTCGATGCTGTAGCCCGCTCGCTGCGGTGGCATGTAGCGGCCGCGGCGGATCACCACCGGGTCGAGGAAGTGCTCGTGCAGGTGGTCGACGTATTCCAGGACGCGGTTGTGCAGCGAGGCCGAGACAGCGATGTAGTCGAACAGGGCGATGTTCTGCACGTACTCGCACAGACCGACACCCCCGCCATGGGGGCAGACCGGCACGTTGAACTTGGCGGCCATCAATAGCACGATCAACACCTCGTTCAGGCCACCCAGGCGCGCCGCGTCCAGCTGGCAGAAGTCCAGCGCGCCGGCCTGGAACATCTGCTTGAACATCACCCGGTTGTGGCAATGCTCACCGCTGGCGACGCCGATCGGCGCGATGCGCTGGCGGATGCTGGCATGGCCGAGGATGTCGTCGGGGCTGGTCGGTTCTTCGATCCACAGCGGTTCGAATGCGGCCAGGCGGCGCATGTTGGCGACCGATTCATCGACGCCCCAGACCTGGTTGGCGTCCATCATCAGGGTCCGTTCCCAGCCGATTTCTTCGCGCAAGATCGTCGCGCGGCGAATGTCGTCTTCCAGGTTGGCGCCGATTTTCTGCTTGATGTGGGTCCAGCCATCCTCGACCGCTTCGCGAGCCAGTTGGCGCATTTTGTCTTCGCTGTAGCCGAGCCAGCCCGGCGCGGTGGTGTAGCCGGGGTAGCCTTCGCGCAGCATCTGCGCCTCACGCTGGGCCTTGCCCGGCACCTGGCGGCGCAGCAGAGCGATGGCTTCTTCGGGGGTGAGCACGTCGGTGACGTAGCTGAAGTCCAGGCAGCGCACCACTTGTTCCGGGGTCATGTCGGCCAACAGCTTCCATACGGGTTTGCCTTCGTTTTTCGCCCACAGGTCCCAGATGGCGTTGACGATGGCGGCGGTGGCCAGGTGGATCACGCCTTTTTCCGGGCCGAGCCAGCGCAGTTGGCTGTCGCCCACGGTGATGGTGTGCCAGAAGGCGCCCATGTCGGCCACGATCTCTTCCAGGGTCAGGCCGACCACCATGGGGGCCAGGGATTGCACGGCCGCCACGCAGATCTCGTTGCCACGGCCGATGGTGAACGTCAAGCCGTGGCCTTCCAGGCCGCCAGGGGCGTCGGTGTGCAGCACGACGTAGGACGCGGAATAATCCGGCGCGCTATTCATCGCATCGGAGCCGTCCAGGGACAGGGACGTGGGGAAACGGATGTCGCGAACGCTCAGCTGGGTGATTCGAATGCTCATAGTGGGCTCTTGTGCTCGATGACCAGTTGGAGACCCGACTGTAGGTCGCCGAGCGATACAGGCATAATCACCGATTCCTAAGTAGCGATACCGGATTTGATATGTCTACAGGTCCAGCAGCCACCACGATCCCACCCCATGGTCTCGGTGCGCTGAAAATTTCCAGCCGACAAATCACCTTGCTCACGGCCCTGGGTGAGTTCGGCAACCTGCGCCGGGCGGCCACGGCGATGCACACCACGCAACCGGCCGCCAGCCTGCTGTTGCAGCAACTGGAAGAGCGCCTCGGCGTGCGCCTGTTCGAACGCTTGCCCCGGGGCATGCAGCCGACGCTTTATGGCGAGGTGATGATCCGCTACGCCCAGGGCGCGCTGCATGAATTCGAGCAGGCCCAGGCGCAGATCGCGGAACTGCAGCGCGGGGCCTTGGGGCGGGTGCGGGTCGGCAGCGTGATGGGGCCGGTGCCCCGGCTGCTGACCAAAGCGGTGCTGGCGTACAAGCGCGATCACCCCAAGGTACGGATTTCCATCGAGGTGGGTACCAGCGATACCTTGCTGCCGGCCTTGCTGCGCGGCGATTTCGATGTGGTGCTGGGGCGCTTGCCGGACCAGAGCGACAGCCAGGACCTGGACATCGAGCTGTTCGACAACGGCGAGCAGATGCGCGTGGTCGCCCGGGCAGGGCATCCGTTGGCGGGCGCCTCGTCACTGCAGTTGGCCGACTTGATCACCTTGACCTGGATCCTGCACCCCATCGGCAGCCCCATGCGCCGCCGGGTGGAAACCGCCCTGCAGGCCGCCGGCATGGTGCAGTCGCTGGACATTGTCGAAACCGCGTCGATCCTCGCGACCACGGCGATGCTCGAGGCCTCGGACATGATCGCGGTGGTGCCCAATGACGTGGCCGAGCATTATGCGCGCTACGGGATGGTCGCTGTCCTGCCGGTCGAGTTGCCGATCTCCATGGTCAACATCGGCCTGCTGACCGTGCGCTCCCGGTCAAGGTCGGTGGCGTTGAACACGTTGCTCGACTATTTCAGGGAGCCCTAGCATGCCGTCGGACATTACCCATTCCAGCTTCTGCAACTGGGTGCGCTTCAAGCACCTGGTGCTGATCGACACCCTGGCGCGCACGCGCAACATGCACGCCACCGCCATACGCATGAACCTCAGCCAGCCCGCCTTGAGCAAGATGCTGCGCGACCTGGAGGAACAGTTCGGCTTTGCCCTGTTCCAGCGCCTGCCACGCAGCATGCCGCCCACGGAACTTGGCGAGCATGTGGTGCGTTATGCACAGAGTGCGCTGGCCGATTCGCACAAGTTCGTCGACCAGGTCAACCGGCTGCGCAAAGGCGGCCACGGCTTTCTCAAGGTGGGCGGGATTTTCGCGGCCACCTCGGTGGTGTTGCCCCAGGCCATCGTCGCGATCAAGGCGCGCAGCCCGTTGCTGTCGATCGAAGTGGTGGAGCAGTCCAGCGATCACCTGCTGGAAATGCTTGAGCAGAACAAGCTCGACCTGATGATCGGCCGCTTCACCGAAGAGCGTTACAGCCAGGTCTTCGACTTCGAGCCGTTGGAGCCCGAGCCCTTCAGCCTGGTGGTCAACAGCAGCCATCCGCTGAACGAGCTCGATTGCACACCGCTTGAAGCCTTGGGTCAGTGGCCATGGGTACTGTACCCGGTCGGCACGCCGATTCGCGATCGCCTGGAGCTGGCGTTCAAGGCCGCCGGCATCGCCTCTCCCGCCGACAGCGTCGAAACCATCTCCATGCAGATGTTCCTGCAACTGCTGCACTCGGGGCCGATGATTGCCATGCTGCCCAGGTCCATGGTGGCCGCGCAGCTGGACAGCGGCCAGTTCAAAGAGCTGCAGACCCCGTTGCGCCTGGCGCAGCTGGAGTACGGCATCATCACCCGCAAGGACGAACCGCTGACCGGCGCGGCCCGGGAATTCGCCGACATCCTGCTCGATTTTGCGCGTGAACGTCGGGAGGAGGGGGCGCCGAGCGATTGATTACAGGCGTTCGATAAGCCAAATCGATAACGCCAGGTTATCGCTTGATCGGATCATCTCATTGGGAATCTCGGGGCTGGCTCCCTACAGTTATCGCAGATTCACCCGGCACAGATCGGGCGAGGTCATAACAAGAAGTCAGCCGTACCCTGAGAGGTCCCATGCAACTGATTGCCAGAACCCGGACCGGCGACCCTGCCGTGATTCGCCTCAATCCCCTGGACAACGTACTGATTGCACGGCAGGCCCTGCCCGAAGGCCTGAGCCTGGAAGCCGAAGCGGTTACGGTGCGCCAGCCGATTCCCTCCGGGCACAAAGTCGCCAGCCAGCGTGTGGAGCAGGGCCAGCCACTGCGCCGTTATGGGCAGATCATCGGTTTTGCGTCGCAGCCCATCGAAGCCGGCGATCACGTGCATGTGCACAATGTGGAGATGGGCGACTTTGCCCGTGACTACGCTTTCGGCGTCGATACCCATGCCACGCCGGGCACGGAAGCGGTGTTCCAGGGCATCGTGCGGGCCGATGGCCGCGTCGCGACCCGCAACTATGTAGGCATTCTCACTTCGGTCAATTGCTCGGCGACCGTGGCCCGGGCCGTGGCCGATCACTTTCGCCGGGATATCCACCCCGAAGCGCTCGCCGCCTTCCCCAATATCGACGGTGTAGTGGCGCTGACCCATGGCGCCGGTTGCGCGGTGGACCCCAACGGCGAGGCCTTGGGACTGTTGCGCCGCACACTCGGTGGCTACGCCGTCCACCCGAATTTCGCGGCGGTGCTGATCATCGGCCTGGGCTGTGAAACCAACCAGATCGAAAGCCTGCTCGAGACTCAGGGTCTGACAGCCAGCGACCAGTTGCGCGCCTTCACCATCCAGGGTATCGGCGGCACGTCGAAAACCATCGCCAGTGGCATCGAGCAGGTCAAGGCATTGCTGCCCAAGGCCAACCATGTGCAACGCGAACCCGTCAGCGCTCGCCACCTGATCGTCGGCCTGCAATGCGGCGGCTCGGACGGTTACTCGGGCATCACCGCCAACCCGGCGCTCGGTAATGCCGTTGACCGCCTGGTGGCGGCCGGCGGTACCGCGATCCTTTCGGAAACCCCTGAGATCTATGGCGCCGAGCATCTGCTGACGCGCCGCGCCGTGAGCCGCGAGGTCGGGGAAAAACTCATCGCGCGCATCCACTGGTGGGAAGACTACTGCCAGCGCATGAACGCCGAACTGAACAACAACCCCTCGGCCGGCAACAAGGCCGGAGGCCTGACCACCATCCTCGAGAAATCCCTGGGCGCGGTGGCCAAGGCCGGCTCCAGCAACCTGGTGGACGTGTACCTGTACGCCGAAGCCGTCCGGGCCAAGGGCCTGGTGTTCATGGACACCCCGGGCTACGACCCGGTCTCGGCCACCGGCCAGGTCGCCGGCGGCGCCAACCTGATCGCCTTCACCACCGGCAGAGGCTCGGCCTACGGCTGCGCGCCGGCGCCTTCGATCAAGCTGGCGACCAACAACCGGGTGTTCGAGCACCAGGAAGAAGACATGGACGTGAACTGCGGCGGCATCGCCGACGGTTCCACCAGCATTGAAGAGCGCGGCGCCTACATCTTCGAACAGATGCTGCGCATCGCTTCCGGCGAACGCAGCAAGAGCGAACAACACGGTTATGGGCAGAACGAGTTTGTGCCCTGGCAGATCGGTGCCGTGACCTGACAGCCCTGCAACCTTCACAAGGCGAAAAGCACATGCAAGTTTCCGGATTCAACTTTATCGCGGGCCAGCGCAGCGCCCTGGGCGACACCCTGGTCTACAGCGTCGACGCCCACACCGGCGAACGCCTGCCCGGCGCTTTCCATCAGGCAACCCTGGCGGAGGTCGATACGGCGGTGGCGGCTGCCAGCGCGGCGTTCCCGCTGTATCGCAACCTGCCGGCCGTACGCCGGGCAGAATTTCTTGAAGCCATCGCCGACGAGCTCGACGGCCTGGGCGAGGATTTTATCGCCTTGACCTGCCAGGAGACGGCGTTGCCGAGCGCCCGCATCCAGGGTGAACGCGGTCGTACCAGTGGCCAGATGCGCCTGTTTGCCCAGGTGCTGCGCCGTGGCGACTTCTACGGTGCACGGATCGACCAGGCGCTGCCGGCACGCACCCCGATGCCGCGCCCGGACCTGCGCCAGTACCGCATCGGTGTCGGCCCGGTGGCGGTGTTCGGTGCCAGCAACTTTCCCCTGGCGTTCTCCACGGCCGGTGGTGATACCGCCGCCGCCCTGGCTGCCGGTTGCCCGGTGGTGTTCAAGGCCCACAGCGGCCACATGGCCACGGCCGAGCGGGTGGCCGAAGCGCTGATCCGTGCCGCCGAGCGCACCGGCATGCCGGCCGGCGTGTTCAACATGATCTTCGGTGCCGGCGTCGGCGAGGCGCTGGTCAAGCACCCGGGCATCCAGGCGGTGGGCTTTACCGGTTCGCTCAAGGGCGGTCGTGCCCTGTGCGACATGGCGGCAGCAAGGCCGCAACCGATCCCGGTGTTTGCCGAGATGTCGAGCATCAACCCGGTGCTGGTCCTGCCCCAGGCCCTGGCCAGTCGCGGGGCGCAGATGGCCAAGGAATTGACCGCCTCGGTGGTGCAGGGCTGTGGCCAGTTCTGCACCAATCCAGGCCTGGTGCTGGGGATTCGTTCGCCGGCGTTCAGCGCCTTCATCGAGCAACTGACCGGGCACATGGCCGAGCAGACGCCGCAGACCATGCTCAATCCCGGCACCTTGAACAGCTACGGCAAAGGCTTGCAGGCGTTGCTGGCGCACCCGGGCATCAAGCACTTGAGCGGCCTGGCGCAAGCGGGCAACCAGGCGCAGCCACAGCTGTTCGAGGCCGATGTCAGCCTGTTGCTGGAACAGGATGAATTGCTGCAGGAAGAGGTCTTCGGCCCTTGCACGGTGGTGGTCCAGGTGGCGGACGAGGCTGAATTGCGGCGCGCCGTCGCTGCCTTGCGCGGTCAGCTCACGGCCACGCTGCTGGCCGACAACGACGACCTGACCACCTTTGGCCAACTGTTCAGCGCGCTGGAAGTGAAGGTCGGTCGAGTGCTGCTCAACGGCTACCCGACCGGGGTCGAGGTCTGCGATGCGATGGTTCACGGCGGCCCGTACCCGGCCACGTCCGATGCCCGTGGCACCTCGGTCGGCACCCTGGCCATCGATCGCTTCCTGCGCCCGGTGTGCTACCAGAACGTGCCCGATGCGTTACTGCCCGATGCCTTGAAGAACGCCAACCCACTGGGCCTGCAGCGCCTGGTCGATGGCAAGTCCAGCACCGCGGCCTTGAATTGAAGACGGAGCAGCACGCATGACTGAAGGCAAACGCTACGACGCCCAAACGCTCACCACGTTCGTCGAGCAACTGTTCGAAACAGCCGGGGCCGATGCCGAGGTTGCCCAGGTGGTGACCCGGGTCCTGCTGGAAGGTGAATTGCTGGGCCATCGCACCCACGGCCTCAACCTGGTGAGCCGCTACATCGGCGGCATGCTGACCGGGCAGGTCAAGGCCAGTGCCGGGTTGCTCGAACAGGTCTCGGACAGCGGCATCTCCACGTTGTTCGACGGCCATTATGTGCTCGGCCCTTATTGTGTCAGCCGCGCCCTGGACAGTGCGGCCAAGGGCGCCACGGAGCAGGGCATAGGGATCGCCGTGGTGCGCCGTGCCTCGCACATCGGGTGCCTGGCCGCTTACCTGAAGCCGTTCACTGATCGTGGCCTGGTGGCCATGGTCTATTCCTCGGACCCGTCGGTGGGGCTGGTGTGCGCCCATGGCGGGATCGATCCGATCTACACGCCCAACCCGATTGCCGCCGGCATTCCGACCCGGGGCGAACCGATCCTGCTGGATGTGAGCATGTCTACCGTGACCCTGGGCCTGGTGGGCCAGTGCCGCGAGGCGGGCAGCCCGCTGCCGCACCCGGTGCTGATGAGTAACAAGGGACAGGTGACCGACGATCCGGCCGACTTCTTCACCACGCCACCGGGCAGCATCCTGCCCCTGGGCGGCCAAGCCTTTGGTCACAAGGGCTTTGCCCTGGCGATTCTGGTCGAGGCCCTGACCTCGGGGTTGGCCGGCCATGGGCGCAAGGACGCGCCGGACCAGTGGGGCGCCTCGGCCACGGCCGTGGTGATCGACCCGCGCTTCTTCGGCGGGCTGGACGCCTTCACCGACGAAAGTTCGTTCCTGAGCAAGCTGATCCTGGCCAGCCGCCCGGTAGACCCCGAGCGCCCGGTGCGCCTGCCGGGCCAGGCCGGCCTGAAGCTGCGCGAGCAAGCCCTGCGCGAAGGCGTGAGCCTGGCGCAGAAGGTGGTCGATGACCTCAACCAGACTGCCGGGCAGTTACAGCTGCCAGCACTTTCCTAACCCCTTGCCCCTTGTAGGAGCGAGCTTGCTCCGGGCGGCGTTCCGACGATGGTCGTCAACGATAACGCGTATGTCCTGATTGAACACGGAGCCCATGTAGGAGCGAGCTTGCTCGCGATGGTCGTCAACGATAACGCGTGCTTCCTGATTAGACGCGGCGCCCTTCGGTCCATCGTCGGAACGCCGCCCGGAGCAAGCTCGCTCCTACATACCCATACAACGACAACAAGAGTGCAGACATGACCAACGAATCGACAACACAAGCACCGCTGCCGTTGAGCAGCAACCCCGCCGTCTTCAACACCGGCAGCTGGGTCGGACGTGTGTGGCTGCCCGGCCAGGGCCCGGCCGTGGTGCTGGTCAAGGCCGGCGCCGTGCACGATATCAGCGCCCACGTGGCGACCGTCTCGGCCTTGCTTGAAGTGGCTGACCCGGTGAAGTATCTGCGAGCTTTACCCTTGGCCGAGGCCTTGATCGAGTTGCCCGCGCTGCTGGACAACAGCGACCCGAACCAACGGGATGAA
Organism: Pseudomonas silesiensis; assembly: GCF_001661075.1. NCBI lineage: Bacteria > Pseudomonadati > Pseudomonadota > Gammaproteobacteria > Pseudomonadales > Pseudomonadaceae > Pseudomonas > Pseudomonas silesiensis. The sequence continues at coordinate 4,358,759 of NZ_CP014870.1, read as the reverse complement.
AACCTGCCATGGCTGCTGGCGCCGATCGACCTGCAAGCGGTCAAGGCCGCTGGCGTGACCTTCGCTGCCAGCCTGCTGGAGCGTGTGGTCGAAGAGCAGGCCAAAGGCGATCCGGCCAAGGCCGACGCAATCCGCGACACCCTGGCCAGCCGCATTGGCGCCGACCTGTCGCAGATCGTCCCGGGCTCGGCCCAGGCCGAAGCCTTGCGCAAGGTACTGGTGGAGCAGGGCCTGTGGTCGCAGTACCTGGAAGTGGGCATCGGCCCGGACGCCGAAATCTTCACCAAGGCCCAGCCTCTGTCGGCGGTCGGCCACGGCGCCGACATCGGCATTCACCCCAAGTCGAGCTGGAACAACCCGGAACCGGAAGTGGTGCTGGCGGTGTCGAGCAACGGCACCCTTCAGGGCGCCATGCTCGGCAACGACGTCAACCTGCGCGACTTCGAAGGCCGTAGCGCCTTGCTGCTGAGCAAGGCCAAGGACAACAACGCCTCCACCTCGCTGGGGCCATTGCTGCGCCTGTTTGACGAAACCTTCAGCCTCGATGATGTGCGTAACGCCGAGGTGGATTTGCGCGTCGAAGGCCAGGATGGTTTCATCATGGAAGGCCGCAGTTCCATGCGCCAGATCAGCCGCGACCCGCTCGACCTGGTCCAGCAGACCCTCAATGAAAACCACCAATATCCCGACGGCCTGGTGCTGTTTCTCGGTACCCTGTTCGCCCCCAAGCAGGACCGTGATCAGCCGGGCAACGGCTTCACCCACAAACCGGGTGACCTGGTGGCGATCAGCAACGCGCAACTGGGGACCTTGTGCAACCGGGTGACCACCAGCGACCAGGCACCGCGCTGGGACTTCGGCCTGCGCTCGTTGATCGACAGCCTGAGCCGGCGCGGCCTACTGGAGGCGGCAGTCACCGCGCGCCAACCCTGATGCCAGAAACTGAACTGTAGGAGCGAGCTTGCTCGCGAAAAACCCGAAGACGCCGCTGGGCACCTGGATGTACGCGTCATCGTTCACGACCTTCGTCGGAACGCCGCCCGGAGCAAGCTCGCTCCTACAGGGTGGTGCGTGTCAGTACGGATTTTTTTAGGACCCAGGGATGAGCATGGCACCGGATGATGGATCGGCCCGGTATTGAATCGCTGCAATAACAATAATAAAGGCCATCAGATGAAACCACTGAAGAAGTACCAAAGCATCACCGTTGTCTTCCTGTTGTTGATCGGCATCGTCAACTACCTGGACCGTAGTGCGCTGTCCATCGCCAATACCTCGATCCAGAAGGACATGATGATCAGCCCCTCGCAGATGGGCATTCTGTTGTCGGCCTTCTCCATCGCCTACGCCTTTGCGCAGTTGCCGATGGGCATGATCATCGACCGCCTGGGCAGCAAGATCGCCCTGGGCGCTTCATTGCTGGCCTGGTCGGTGGCTCAGTCGACGTTCGGCATGGTCAACAGCTTCGCCGGCTTCATGGGCCTGCGTGTGCTGCTGGGGATTGGCGAGGCGCCGATGTTCCCCTCGGCGGCCAAGGCCTTGTCCGAATGGTTCGATGCCAACGAGCGCGGCACGCCGACCGGGATCGTCTGGTCGTCGACCTGCATCGGCCCATGCCTGGCGCCACCCTTGCTGACGCTGTTCATGGTCAACTTCGGCTGGCGCGGGATGTTCATCATCACAGGTGCGATCGGTATCGTCCTGGCCGTGTGCTGGTTGGCCTTCTACAAGAGCAAGGCGCAATACCTGGCCGAGCTCGCGGCTGAAGGCAAACCGTTGCCGACCGAGAAAACAGCCCCGGTGCAAGCGGTCGACCCGCAGGCACCGAAGGTCTCCTACTTCGCCGGCTGGCTCGACCTGTTCAAGCACCGCAGCACCTGGGGTGCGGTCCTGGGCTTCATGGGCGTGATCTACATGCTGTGGCTGCACCTGACCTGGCTGCCGGGCTACTTCGAACGCGAACATGGCATGAACCTGTACAAGACCGCGTGGCTGGTGTCGCTGGCCTATGGCTTCGGCGCAGTGGGCACTATCGTCGCCGGGCGCTTCTGCGACCGGCTGGTACGCCGTGGCATGAGCATCCTGGCCAGTCGCAAGTTCGGCGTGATCACCGGCCTGGTACTGGCCGCGCTGTTCACCGTGCCGCTGTCGTTCGTCACTGGCCTGACCGGTTGCATCATCCTGCTGTGCCTGGCGCTGTTCAGCATCAACATGGCCAGTGCCACCGCCTGGATGATCGTCAACACCATCGTCGACAGCCGCCGGGTGGCCTCGTTCGGTTCGATCCAGAACTTCGGCGGCTACATCGCCGGTTCCGTCGCGCCGATCGTCACCGGCTTCAGCATCCAGTACTCGGGTTCGTTCAATACCGCGTTCATGATCAGTGCGGTGGTGGCGCTGTGTTCGGCCCTGGCGTACTACCTGCTGCTCAACGCACCGATCAGCGATGCCGAGCCTGCACCCGAGCACATCGTTGGTGTGACCGAGTAAGGGCCTCAAGAGGATACGTGCCAGTGCATGTCGAAATCAGACTCGCATCTGGCGCGCCCAGGCTACTTGCGTTGGAGGTCAGTCGCGTAAGGTGACGTGTCACTTCATACCCCGGTGTGAAGACGCGTGACCGCTCGCTGCGAGGCTGACTTCCGATGGCATACGACACCCCCAGGGCCGTTCCTCCCCAGACCATTGGTTTTCTGCTGCTGGACCAATTCACCTTGATCTCCCTGGCGTCCGCTGTAGAGCCCCTGCGAATGGCCAATCAGTTGACCGGTCAAGAGCTGTACCGTTGGCACACGTTCACCTTGGGGGGCGCGCAGGTGTGGGCCAGCGACGGCATGCCGATCACTCCGGATTCGTCGATCGATGACGCACTGCTGCTCGATACCGTGATCGTCTGCGGTGGCACGGGCATTCAAAGTGCGGTGACCCGGGACCACATTATCTGGTTGCGAACCCAGGCGCGGCGCACGAAGCGCATGGGGGGCGTGTGCACAGGCAGTTGGGCCCTGGCCCAGGCAGGCTTGCTCGATGGCTTCGATTGCAGCGTGCACTGGGAATTCCTGGCGGCCATGCAAGAAGCTTTTCCGCGAGTGAACCTCAGCTCCAGTTTATTCACCCTCGACCGGGACCGCTTCACCAGCTCCGGTGGCACCGCGCCAATGGACATGATGCTGCACCTGATCAGTCGCGATCATGGTCATGAACTGTCAGCGGCCATTTCGGACATGTTTGTCTACGAGCGGATCCGCAACGAGCAGGATCACCAACGAGTGCCCCTCAAGCACATGCTCGGTACCCATCAACCGAAGTTGCAGGAAATCGTCGCCTTGATGGAGGCCAATCTGGAAGAACCGATCGACCTCGACGAACTGGCGAATTATGTCGGTTTGTCCCGTCGACAGCTGGAGCGGTTGTTCCAGAAATACCTCAAATCCTCGCCTTCGCGGTATTACCTCAAGCTGCGCCTGATCCGCGCGCGTCAGTTGCTCAAGCAAACGTCGATCTCCATCGTGGAGTTGTCGGTGGTGTGTGGCTTCGTGTCCACCCCCCATTTCTCAAAGTGCTATCGCGAGTGTTTCGGCATTCCACCGAGCGACGAACGCCTGGTGGCGCAAACGCAACCGCAAGTGACAGCAAGAGCGGTTGAGCAGGCGTCGCCATCGGCAAGGCAGGTGAGTTTGCTGGAACAGGCACGTGATGAGTCGACATTCGCTAGTATCAAGATTGTGAAATCTTGAATTCAGGGGTGTTGAGAATCACCCAGTTGCTGCGCGGATGATGCCCCGTACCGCTTGATCGAACGGGGTGCGTTGCGTGCATTGGTCACCCTTCCGCAACGGCCGCGCATTGGCTACGCCGCGCTGTTCCGTTCGGATCGGCAATTTGGCCTGAACCAGAACGTTGCACAGTTGGCGGTGAGCAACTGCGATTTTCCCCGGTTGCTGTTATAGGCCATCGGGTTATTGGAAACCGCCTTTCACGCATTCTCGGAGGAACTGATTGAGTCATCACTGGATTCAGCAGCCAGTTTCAATCGGTCAGCTTTACTGATGTATTTGGACTTGTTTGCCGGGGCCAACTTGGCACTGGCCTTTTTGGCGTGAGCTTTTAGTAACTGCTTTATTTTTTTCTGGCGATTCATATTCTCTGCTCAGTTCGTTTGTTTGCGCTTGAGATCGGCCTCGTTCCAGACGCCACTAAGCGGGCCGTTCGGCAAACCGTCCTTGGCTCGCGCCAGCGGGAAAATCACCGGCACGAAGCCGCTGTCGCGCACCAGCCGGGCACCGAGTTCCCGGGCCTGGCTATCGTCGGCGAAAACGGGAATTGCCTTGCCTTTGCCCGCCTGGTCTTTCATCGATGTGTAGCTGATGGCGTTGAACGCCCGCACCAGGTGCACCCCGGGCAGGTACTGCTGGTCCGCCAAGGCAACACCCTCATCCAGCGCTTTGCGCCCGACGTCTCCGTCACGGCCGCTGAACGGGTTGCTGGTACTGAACACCACCTTGCCGTCCAGCTTGCCTTTCAGCTGTTCGGACAGCACCGGCATCGCACCGTAGGGAACACTCAACACGATCACATCGCCCCATGCCGCGGCATCGCTTACCGAGCCCGCCCGAGCGTTGGGGCCGGCGCTTTTGACCAGGTCCGTCAGCTCCTCGGGATGGCGTGACGAAAACATCACCGAGTGACCGGCCTTCACCCAAAGCGTGCCAAGCGTACCGCCGACCTTGCCGGCGCCGATCACGCTGATCTTGAGAGCGTCCGCCATCGCCTGGCTGGTGCACAGGACCAGGCTGGCGAACATCAAAAAGAGGATCTTGGGCATGCGCGGTGCTCCTGCGTTGGAAAAGCAGTCTTGTATTCACCGTAGTAGAGGCTGCTCTTAAACGAAAGGTGTACGGGTGCCGCGGACCAGCGTTGTGAAGCTCCCTTACATCGGCTTTACCGAAACCACTTCGACAAACCTGAATTTCTTCCTGGCCGCCTTGGTCGCTTCCTGCTCTGCCAGAAGGGTACTCAGCGTATCCGCCTCATGGATCATTTCGTGCATCTTGCCCTCGAATTCGTTGCCCACCCGCAGCGTGACTCTCAACCTGGGCGTGAACGCTTTCGAGATCTTCTTTTTCTCCGCCACCTTTACCGGTTTTTCCGGTTTTTCCGGTGGTGCGATCACGATATCCGGGACAGTCTCTTCCTCAGGTAGGTCGCTCGCCTGCTCAACGGGCTCGGGGTCGCCGAACAGCGCCCGGCGCATCTCTTCTTCAGTCAGTTCTTCGTTCATGCAATTTCTCGGAAGGGTGTTTGGTACACACCGCCTTATTCTATCAGCAAGACCGGTCCTGATGGCTGTGGCCGATATAACGGTTAATGGCCCGTTCGAAATTGACCTTCAGCGATTATTACGCAAGATGGAAAAATTCAACGCTGCGGCTACACACAGCCACACCAGGTAAGGAAACAGGATCAAGCCAGTGATTACGTCCAGTTGCATGGCCATCACCACCATTGCAGCCACCACAAGCCAGAGCAGCGCCAGGATCACCATGCCGGCGAAAATATGGTGCGCGCCGAAGAACACCGGTGTCCACAGGGTATTGAGCGCAATCTGCGCCGCCCATAACGCCAGCACCACCTGACTTCCCGGTATCAATGTCAACCGGTACCCGGCCCAGGCAAGCAACAGATAGATAATCGACCAGGCGACCGGAAACAGCCAGTTGGGTGGCGTGAAGTCCGGTTTAACGAGCGAGTCGTACCATTGGCCTGGTTTGAAAAGGATGCCGGTGCTCGCGGCAGCACCACAGGCTAATAAAAATATTAGAAAGGTCATCACCTGTCCTTGGCTGAGCGTCAGCGATATGGGGTTGTAAATCCTTGTCGGCAGTCTCAAAGAGAAGATGCCTGGTGAAGTGAAAAGTTTAGTCGTTAAACGCAGTTAAGCGGACGGATCCATTCTTTTATAAAAATCCGTCCGCTTCTCAATCCTTTTCGGTCACGCAGAGCCTTATTCGTGGTGCGGCTCGCCGACGAACGTCAGCGAGCTGAACAAGCTCTGCTTGTCGACAGGCGCCCCTTTGGGCATCGGCAGCGTGAGTTGGGCGGCGATGATATTCAGCCCTTCGTTGCGCACCTTGATGCGTGCGCGGCCACCCTTGTCAGTCTTGCCGCTGATTTCATGGGGTGCGCCGCGGTAGTCGCCATAGAGCTCGATATCGGCCGCGGGCCTGCCGTCGATCAACACCTGCACTTGCAGTTCCTTGCCCGGGCCGACTTTCAGCGGGTCGCTTTGCGGGATGATCGCCAGGCGCAACATGTCCAGCTTCGGCAGGCGCGCGCCTTCCTGATAGATCGCCAGGCTGTACTTGAAACTGTGGGTCGACGCGATGGCGTCCTGCACCTGGGTACGGTCTTGATTGACCCATCGCTTGTCCGGGGTCTGCGACCAGGGGCCGTTGTCCAGCAGCACGGCCATGATTGCCGGTGGACGCAGCGGCTGCAGGCGGGCGTGGTCTGCCAGGCGCTGGACGGTCACGGGGATCATTTTGCCGGCCGCGTCAAACGCCCAGCCGCCCTTGATCTTCTCGGCTTTGAAGGGGCCGTCCTCGGCGCCATGGCCATACACCACCTCGATGTTGCCTCGGCGTTCCTCGGTCCACAGGCCGTGGGCGCTGGCCTGTGCGGTGATGACGAGCGCCAGGGCGGCGGCGATTTTCAGTGACGAGTGCATGGTGAATCCTTTCGATCAGAGGTTGAGGGTCA